>CBDTUI010000055.1:0-18162 GCA_965363765.1 uncultured Acidimicrobiia bacterium | reverse complement strand
TGTTGAAGTCACAGGTCTACGGTCTCACCTCCGGCAACCTTGAGATAGAGGCGAGCGTCCCGAAGATGCGGCTCAGCCGCTGCCGCTTCCCAGTACACGGTGGTCACAGCCGGGACAGAGCTGACTGGAGCGCTTGCGAACGGCTTGTACTACTCCCCAGGGGCTTTCAGTTTGAAGAATGTGACGGCGGAGAAGGTAACACTCGTTGCGGCGGGGAAGATCAGCTTTATTGGGACAAACTCGATCAACGTAGTGGACAACGGAGCAACGGCGACGGGTCCTGGCCCCTGGGATCCAACTGGCCTGGGCGTCTTCAGTAATCACATTAACGACGGTATGCCCTGCAACAACCTCGCAGTCAATTGGTCTGGTTCGTCTCATACCTGGTCCGGGGTTCAGTACGCTCCGTTTGGGAAAGTCGACATGAGTAGCTCAAGTAACTCGGCCTTTAACGGTGCAATCATCGCCTACACGATCAGCTTGCCAGGGGCTAACTCCTCGGTGATATACGACAACACGTTCACCGGTGTGGTCATCACCACCCTGTCGTTGACGGACTAGCACCTAGCACTGAGGCGTCAGTTCGCATCACGCGGCGGGCGTGCACCCGATACTGGCCCTCTAGAATCGGGGCATGACCTATCAACCGCCGATTCGCGACATGCTTTTTGTAATCAACGAGCTACTCGACCTCGAAGGGTTGCTCAAGCTCGAGCCGTTCTCACATGTCGATACCGACGATGTAGCCGGTCTATTGGCCGAAGCGGGTCGATTTAATGCCGAAGTGGTGGCGCCGCTTAACCAAATTGGGGATCAGCAGCCGAGTTCTATCGATTCTGACGGCAACGTCACGGCATCTCCGGGGTTCAAAGAAGCCTATGAGCAGTACCAAAAGGCTGGCTGGACCGGGATCCAATTCGATCCAGAATACGGGGGAGGGGGACTGCCCTGGTTGGTGGGTATCGCCAATCAAGAATTCACCACGTCGGCCAACATGGCCTTTTCGCTATGTCCCATGCTCAGCCAGGGATCGATCGAAGCGCTGATGGCGCACGGCTCAGACGAACAAAAGTCCCTCTTTCTAGAAAAGATCGTTACCGGGGTGTGGAGCGGGACGATGAATCTCACCGAACCGCAGGCCGGATCTGACGTCGGGGCGCTGACAACGAAGGCTGCGCCCAGAGAAGATGGAACCTACGCCATCACCGGCACCAAAATCTTCATCACTTGGGGCGAACACGATCTGACAGAGAACATCGTCCATCTGGTCCTAGCCCGGTTACCCGATGCCCCTCCAGGAACAAAGGGCATCAGTCTTTTCATTGTGCCCAAGTTTCTTGTCAACACCGACGGCACGCTTGGCGAACGCAACGACATTCGCTGCGTGTCAATCGAGCACAAGCTAGGTATCAAGGCCAGTCCGACCGCGGTCCTTTCCTTCGGGGAAGACGGGGGAGCGATCGGTCATCTTGTTGGCGAACCCCACCAGGGCATGCGATATATGTTCACCTTCATGAATAATGCGCGGCTTACGGTCGGTCTCGAGGGTCTTGGCCTGTCCGAGCGGGCCTATCAACAGGCGATTTCTTATGCCAGGGAACGGACCCAGGGCACACAAATTGGAACCCGCGAACCAGCGGTGATCGCCGATCATCCCGATGTGCGCCGGATGCTGTTGACGATGAAGTCGGGCGTCGAGGCAATGCGAGCCCTCCTCTATTTGAATGCCAAGTCGATCGACGAGGCCCATTATCACCCCGACGAGCAAGCCCGTCAGGAGGCCGATGAACTCGCTGCGCTGTTGACGCCGCTGTCAAAGGCCTGGTGCACCGACTTGGGTGTCGAGTTGACCTCGCTGGCCATTCAGGTGTTTGGTGGCATGGGCTACATCGAGGAAACGGGTGTTGCCCAACATTGGCGCGATGCCCGGATCGCTCCGATCTATGAGGGCACGAACGGGATTCAAGCGATCGACCTTGTCATGCGTAAGGTCCCGATGAACGATGGCAGCGTCGTCGAGCGACTACTGACAGACATCGAAGCCACCGCATCCGAATTAGAGGCTGCCGGACTCTCTGACATGGCCGCCGAGCTGTCAGCGGCGGTCGGTACCGTCCGGGAGGTAACTCGCCTTCTTCACGACGGCTCGCCGGCCGACCGCCTGTCTGGAGCAACGCCGTATCTGCGAATGCTGGCCACCCTGGTTGGAGCCTGGCTTATGGGCAGGTCCGCGCTCATTGCGCGTAGCCAGACCGTCGAAGCGGGGGGAGCGCCCGAAGCAGCTTTTTACGATGCCAAGGTCGGAACCGCTCGCTTCTTCATCACCCAGACACTGCCAGGGGCCATGGGTCTTCGGGCCTCGGTTGCGGGGAACGCTGAAGCGCTGATGGCCGTCGGCCTCGACCAGTACTAAGGTCTGGCGCCATGAGCAACGTGCAAGAAATCCCGCAAATGGTCAGCCAGCTGGTTGATGTTTCCAAGCAGTACGTTCGCCAAGAGACGATCGAACCAGCCAAGCGACTTGGCAAAGCGGCTGGGATGGGTCTGCTTGCGTCTGTCCTGTTCGCCATCGGCGGGTTGCTGTTGTCGATGGCGACGTTGCGAACGATTCTGAGGTTCATTGGCGATGGGCCGATCGCCTCTGCGATGGGGTATTTGATCGCCATGGGCGTCCTGGTGATCGTGATCGCGATTCTCGGATGGAGGATGAAGAAGTATGTCGAATAACAATGGGGTAACTGTCGACGATATCCGGGCCAAAGCTCGTGAGGTCGAAGACGCTGTCAAGCAGACTCAGGAAACAGCCAAAGACACCGCAACGTGGGCGATCGGTGGTTTGCTCTTGGTCCTGGTGGTGATGTTTTTCCTCGGACGTCGACGCGGCCGCCAAGGTGGAGCCGTCGTGGAGGTCTACAAAGTCTGATCGTTGAGTTTGATGACGTACTCCTCGCCCCGTTCGAGGCGTTTACTCACCAACAACTCTCGCTGCTTAGGTCGCCGTAATGCGGCGAGCGCCAGAGCTCCAACGCCGAGCGCAATGATCTTTTGATCGCCGGTGCGGAACCCACGCAGCATTCGTTCGATGCCAAATCCAAGCAAATTCATCGTTTTCAGCCTATCTCGTAGGATGTCCCCATTATGCGTAACGACAACATTCGAAAAATCATTATCTGGCTCATTGTTCTCGCCATGGTGCTCGTCACCTTTGCCAGCGCCGTTTCGATACTCGGGAGCTAGGTGACTTCTCCCAGTTTTGCAGTCGGCGACATCTGTCTGATCGTCGACGCAAAATCTCGTCGTTACCTGGTAAAACTTGATACCAGCGGTCAGTTTACGACCCACCAGGGCACGATACCGCACACGCAACTCATCGGTGCGCTGCATGGTGCCATGTTTGAAACGCCTTCAGGCGGGCGCTTCATTGCCTTGCCGCCCAAGCTCACCGACTACATACTCAAGATGAAGCGTGGCGCCCAGATCATCTATCCGAAAGACATCGGACCGATCCTTGTATATGGAGATATCGCACCTGGAAGCGTCGTACTTGAGGCGGGGACCGGCTCCGGTGCGCTCACGATGGCTCTCATCCGGGCGGTCGGACCGACCGGAAGGGTGGTCAGTGTCGACCGTCGTTCCGACCATGCCGGTCTCGCTGAAAAGGCGATCGCCCGGTACTTTGGTGAGATACCTCCCAATCTTGAATTGAGAGTTGCAGACGTTGAGGATGTCATCGCAGAGGTCGGGCCTGACCGTCTGGTCCTTGACCTTCCGGAGCCCTGGCACGCTGCCGCGTTGGCGGCAGCCCACTTGCAGCCGGGCGGGGTTTACATCTCCTATGTTCCGACGGTTCCGCAGATGGAACAGACTGTTACTGCCCTGAAAGCGGCGCACACCTTCACCGACATCATGAACTTCGAGTCCCTGATCCGGACCTGGAACGTCGATGGCCGTTCCGTCCGTCCCGACCATCAAATGGTTGGGCACACCGGCTTCTTGACGGTGGCGAGACGAGTTCAGTCGTGGGACCGTCCAGCCGATAGGGATGAGGAAGAGTGAAATGCTTGCATTACTTGCATTGTCGGTAATATGGCGCTCTCAGAATTGATGAGGAGACAGAAACCATGAAGGTGTGGATCGATCAAGACCTCTGCACAGGCGACGGCCTATGTGAAGAAATCGCCCCTGACGTGTTCGTCTTACTCGACGACGGTCTGGCATACGTACGAGAAGGTGCCACCATTTTTGCCAAGGCTGAAGGAAATGCCGAGGGTGCCGCAGGTCTCGCCGTTGTGCCGACCGGACAGGAAGACATCACCATCGAATCGGCCGAAGAATGCCCTGGTGAGTGCATCTTCATCGAACCATAAGGCAAGAGCTTTCGGGTAGGGAACGTCCAGCGCCGGCTGGACGTTTCTCGTTAAAGCACCGCAGAATTGCTGCCGACAATAACGAATGAGTTTTGGTTGAATCACGCACGGAAAGATGCGAAGCGTCCTAGGGTGATAGGAATGCCACACCGAGATGTAGATGGGGGTGAGTCATGACTGCAGAGAACCACGAGGTTGAAACTGCTGCGCTGCAAGCCACCATCGGACAACTCGAAGAAGAGCTGACCACCCTTCGATATCGACTACAGGAAACGCCTCGTCGGTTGAGGCTCCTTGAAGACCAACTCCTCGAAACCAAAGGGAAACTGCTGGCCTCCGGGCAGCAGAACGACAAACTGACGGCCGTACTCCAGGAAGCACGCGAGCAGCTCGTCGTACTCCGCCAGGAAGTCGAAAAACTCTCCGCTCCACCCAATCCCTACGGATCTGTCGTCGGGGTGCACCCAGACGGCACAGTCGACGTCGTCACATCGGGCCGCAAGCTCAGGGTTTCGGCTCAACCGAATATTGAGGTCAAAGAACTCCGAATCGGCCAAGACGTTCTGCTCAACGATGCCTTCAATATTGTCGACGTCAGCGGCTTTGACCCGGTTGGTGATGTAGTCCTGATCAAAGATCGGCTCGACGACGGCCGACTAGTGGTTCTTGCCCACGCTGACGAGGAACGCGTCGTCACGCTGGCAGATTCGATGAAAGATGTCTTTGTTCGGGTTGGCGACCATGTTCGTATCGAGCCGCGCACCGGGCTGGTGTTCGAGAAGTTGGCCCGGCCCGAAGTCGAGGAACTGGTCCTCGAAGAGGTACCCGATATTGACTACGGACAGATCGGCGGACTCGTCGAGCAGATTGAAGCTATTCGCGATGCCGTTGAACTTCCCTATCGGCACAAGGCGCTGTTCGCCGAGTACTCGCTTGAGGCGCCCAAAGGCGTGTTGCTGTACGGGCCTCCTGGTTGTGGCAAGACGCTCATCGCCAAAGCGGTCGCCAACTCCCTGGCCAAAGCGGTCGCTGATGAGGCGTCAGATGCTCGCTCATATTTCCTGAATATTAAGGGTCCGGAACTCCTCAACAAATACGTTGGCGAAACGGAACGTCAGATTCGCCTCATCTTCCAACGGGCCAAGGAAAAGTCCGATGAAGGGGTCCCGGTTATCGTCTTTTTCGACGAGATGGATTCCTTGTTCCGGACGAGGGGCACCGGAGTGAGTTCTGATGTGGAATCAACCATTGTTCCTCAGTTGCTTTCGGAGTTGGATGGCGTCGAAGCGTTGAAGAACGTGATCGTGATTGGGGCATCGAACCGTGAGGATCTCATCGACCCGGCGATTCTTCGCCCGGGGCGCCTCGACGTCAAGATCAAGATCAGTCGACCAGACGAAGTCGCAGCTCGACAGATCTTCAAGATCTACCTCACCGACGATCTGCCTTACGACCAGGCCGAACTGAACAATTCAGGCGGTGACGTCGGGGCCTTCGTCGATGGGGTAATCAATCAGGCTGTCGAACAGATGTATTCGACCGATGACGAGAACCGGTTCCTGGAAGTCACCTACGCCAATGGTGACCGCGAAGTGCTCTATTTCAAAGACTTCTCAAGTGGAGCCATGATCGAAAACATCGTTCGCCGGGCCAAAAAGGACGCCATCAAACGCCAGATCAGTGGCGGTCCACAGGGCATACGACTCGAGGACCTCAAATCAGCGTTGGTTCAGGAGTTCCACGAGCAGGAAGATCTGCCAAACACCACCAACCCGGACGACTGGGCAAAGATTTCAGGGAAGAAGGGCGAGCGGATTGTCTACGTACGAACGTTGCTCAAAGGCGAAGTCAAGTCGCGCTCGATCGACGGCATGACGACCGGTCAATACCTGTAGTCATGGCCACGGTGATCGGCACCGAAACGGAATTCGGTATTTCGATTAGGAATTCGCCCGACTTCAATCCGGCGTTGGCATCCGGCCTCGTGATCAACTGTTACCGCGGCGGTGGTACCAGGGTTCAGTGGTCGTACGAAGAAGAGTCTCCAGGGCGGGATCTGCGTGGTTTTGGGGTCGACACCGCCGGCGACTATGACTCCGGCGTGCTCAATCTTGTGCTCGGCAATGGAGCGAGGCTCTACGTCGATCACGCCCATCCCGAATATTCCGGCCCCGAATGTGCCGACGCCTGGTCGGCGGCTCTCTACGACAAGGTGGGGGAGTACGTGATGGCCGAAGCGGCCGCCAATGCCGGCTTGCTCGTCCGTCCCGGTGAGATTGTCAGCGTCTACAAGAACAACTCAGACAACAAGGGAAACAGCTACGGGGCTCACGAGAACTATCTCATAGGTCGTCAGATCCCGTTCGGCCATATCGTCGACTATCTGACGGGCTTTCTCGTGTCTCGACAACCGTTGACCGGGGCAGGCAAGCTCGGCTCCGAGAACGACCGTCCAGAAGCCACCTACCAAATCACCCAACGAGCTGACTTCTTTGAAGAACGGGTTGGATTGGAAACCACGCTGAAACGCCCGATTATCAACACCCGCGACGAACCGCATGGAGACGCCGAGAAGTACCGCCGGCTCCACATCATCATCGGGGACGCCACGCTGTCGGAGGTTCAGACATTCGTCAAGCTGGGAACGACCGCTTTGTTCCTGGCCGCCCTCGAAGACGGGTTTTTCCCGGAAGCTCTCGAGTTGGAGGATCCCGTTGCGGCCTGCTGGCAGGTCAGCCACGACCTCGAAATGACCCGGTCGTACAGGCTGGTAGATGGTGCTTCGATGACCGCTCTCCAGATGCAGAACCGGTATTACGAGTGGCTGGCAAAATATGCAGAGCAGACGACCGATAGCCCCGTCACCGACCGGGTCCTTAAGGAGTGGCGAGCACTGCTCGATGATCTTGAGCTCGATCCTGCCCGTACAGCCGATCGCCTCGATTGGGTCGCCAAGAAGCGCCTTATGGAGGCCTACGTCGAGCGTGGGGCTGCCTGGGACGACGCTCGATTGGCCATGATCAACCTTCAGTATCACGACGTTGATCCCAATAAGAGCCTGTTTCAGAAACTGCAGAAACGTGGCACGATTCAGCGTCTATTCACCGATGAAGAGGTGCGCAACGCCGCCTCACAACCGCCAGATGACACCAGAGCGTACTTTCGTGGTCGATGTGTCACGAAGTACGGCGACAAGGTTGTTGCCGCCAATTGGGATTCGCTCGTCTTCGATGCCGACTCAGCGCATCTCAAGCGGGTGCCTATGATGGAGCCGCTGCGCGGCACCAAAGAGCTGGTGGGCGGGCTACTAGACGAGTCAGACACCGTACAAGAGCTTTTAGAGGGTCTAGGAGGTCAGTGACATGGCAGAGCAAGAACAACAACGACCGAGACGGTCATCAGAGGAATCGGTTGAAACGGAGGCTGCCGAAGTCGACCCGGCTTCACGCGAAGCCGTCGAATTCACCGATGACCTACTCGACGAAATCGATTCAGTCCTCGAGGAAAACGCTGAAGAGATGGTGAAGAACTACGTTCAGAAGGGCGGCGAGTGAACGGACAGGCTGCACTGGGCGGTATCACTGAGTCTCCAGCCGGGTTCGCTGAAGTACTCAAAGCCGCTGGCCTCGCACCCTCCTGGGAAACCGTACGGGGCTCCGCTGCCGATCTATCTCTCGCTGAGGCAACCACTGTTCTGGCGGTCCGCTACGACGCCGGTGTGTACATGGTGGGTGACCGCCAGGCCACCGAGGGCTACAACGTTGCGCATCGACGGATGAAGAAGGTCTTTCCTTCGGACGACTTTTCGGCAGTAGCAATTTCGGGAACTGCTGGCCTGGCGATTGAACTCGTGAAACTCTTTCAGACCGAACTCGAACACTATGAAAAGCTAGAAGGCACCCGCCTCAGCCTTGACGGTCGAGCCAATTTCCTCGCCAGGCTGGTCCGCCAGCAGCTCCCCATGGCATTTCAAGGGCTCGTCGTTGTCCCGCTGTTCTGCGGATTCGACCATTCGGTTGGATCCGGCCGACTCTTCACGTTCGACGTAGTTGGCGGACGGTACGAAGAGGATGATTTCGGCGCGACTGGCTCTGGTTCGCGTGAAGCCAAATCCTATCTACGGGCCCATTACGATCCCGCCATGGATGCCGAGGAGGGCCTGTCGGTAGCTATGCGATCATTGGTTGCAGCCGCCGAACAGGATGTTGCCACGAGTGGTCCTGACATCCGTCGCAGCATCTACCCGAATGTTATCCGCATCGATGTTGACGGTCTCACCGAGTTGAACGACGAAGAAGTGGCGCCGGTCGCCGAATCCGCGTTGGAGACAGTGCGATGACGATGCCGTTCTATGTTCCGCCTGAACAGCTCGTAAAAGATCGGGCTGACTTTGCTCGAAAAGGCATCGCCAGGGGCCGCTCGATTGCCGCCATCGAATATGACACGGGGATTCTTCTCCTCGCTGAGAACCCTTCAGGGACCCTTCACAAAATCTCCGAGATCTACGACCGTATCGCCTTCGCAGGGGTGGGGAAGTTCAACGAATTCGAGCTGCTCCGGGTGGCGGGTATCAGGCACGCTGATGTTAAGGGCTACATGTATTCTCGATCTGACGTGTCGGCCAAGAGCCTCGTGAACGCGTTCGCACAGACCCTCGGCAATATTTTCACGCACGAAGTCAAGCCGTTTGAGGTCGAGTTGCTCGTCGCCGAGCTAGGCAGCGGCGACGAACCCAACCGCATGTACCGGGTGCTCTACGATGGAACACTGTACGACCAGACCGGGTACGTGGCGATTGGGGGCAATTCCGAAGATCTGTCGGAACGGCTGTCGGCCGGGTACCAGCCAGGGCTCAACCTGGGCGAGGCTGTCCGCCTGGCGGCCGGGGCGTTCGAGGATGAAGTAGAAGGTTGGGAGGGAGCCATTCTCGATAGAGATGGGAACCGACGGGCGTTTCGCAAGCTCACCACCGAAGAGATCGCTGGCTTTATCTCTGGCTCATAGCTCAGGCAGCACCCCTCGTGTGGCTCGCCACACAGGTCTGGCTCGGTTGGGCATCTGACCCTGGCTTGACCCCCCGGGACAACTAGGGTGACCAGGTGCAACGTCGCATTTTTGGCATCGAAAATGAGTATGGAGTCACTTGCGTCTTGCGCGGTCAGCGGCGTTTGAGCCCTGACGAAGTTGCCCGCTACCTTTTTCGAAGAGTGGTGAGCTGGGGGCGTTCTTCCAACGTCTTCCTTGAAAACGGGGCGCGGCTCTACCTCGATGTAGGGAGTCACCCCGAATATGCCACCCCCGAGTGTGACTCACTGCTGTCGGTCGTTGCTCACGACAAGGCGGGTGAACGTATTTTGGAGGGTCTGGTCGAATCCGCCGAGGAGCGGCTCGCCGAAGAGGGTATTCGTGGCGAGATCTACCTGTTCAAGAACAACACCGACTCTGCGGGCAATTCCTATGGGTGTCATGAGAACTACCTGGTGTCAAGGCACGGGGAGTTCCAAAAGACCGTCGACACGCTGATCCCTTTCTTTGTCACCCGTCAGATCTTTTCAGGCGCAGGCAAGCTTCTGCAAACGGCCAAGGGGCCGATGTATTCGATTGCACAGCGAGCTGAGCACATCTGGGAAGGTGTTTCGTCGGCTACGACTCGCAGTCGGCCCATCATCAATACTCGCGATGAACCTCACGCCGACGCAGAAAAGTACCGCCGATTGCATGTGATTGCCGGTGACTCGAACATGTCCGAGTATGTCAACTACGTGAAGATCGGTACAACGGTCGCCTTGCTGCAGATGATCGAAGACAATGTGGTGTTCCGGGACGTTTCGCTCGAAAACCCGATCCGGGCCATCCGGGAGATCAGCCACGACATCACTTGTCGGCGTCGCGTCAAGCTCCGGAACGGACGTGAGTTGTCAGCACTCGACATTCAATGGGAGTACCTGGATCGCACGCTGCGGTATGCACGAACTACTGGTTTTCCTGCCGAGGTCCAGAAGGCCATCGAAATGTGGGAGTACCTGCTTACGAATCTTGAGAAGGACCCGTTGTCTTTGAGTCGCGAGGTCGACTGGGTCTCCAAATATCATTTGATTGAGAAGTACCAGGCCAAATGGGACTTGAACCGATCGGATCCCAAACTCGCTCTGATCGACCTCAGCTATCACGACGTCAACCGACAGCGGGGCTTGTACTACATCCTGCAGCGGCGCGGGTTTGTCGATCGGATAGTGACCGATTCGGCGGTGGCGACCGCCATGGTGGTGCCCCCGCAGACCACCAGAGCCCGGTTGCGCGGTGAGTTCATAAAAGCGGCCAAAGCCAAAAAGCGAGACTTCACTGTTGACTGGGTGCACCTGAAGCTTAACGACCAGGCGCAGCGAACTGTCCTGTGCAAGGACCCCTTCAAATCGGTCGACGAGCGGGTCGAAAAACTCATCGCGGGCCTATAGAGCTACATTTGTGGCTGTATGAAGAACGTCATTGAACGCCTCCTCAACCTGTTGGCCTTTTTGCTTACCGCCGGTCGACCGGTCACCGCCGATGAAATCCGCGAAACCGTCGCAGGATACGATCGAGACAACGACGTTGCTTTCCACAGGATGTTCGAACGCGACAAAGACTTGCTGCGATCTATGGGGATTCCACTGAGCCTTGTCTTTATCGACGCCTGGGAGGTCGAGCAAGGGTATGTAGTTCCGCCATCGGAATATGAGCTGCCGGACCTGGGTCTTACCGACGAGGAGCGGGCCGCATTGTGGCTGGCCGCTCAGGTGGTCCGTCTTGGCGGTCAGCCTGCGGGTGCCGACGCGATGTTCAAGCTGGGCGGTACTCCGATGACGGCCGCCGGCGAACCGCTCGCCGCTGATCTCGGCCTGTCTGCGGATGATCTCGGCACGATATTCTCGGCCGTAGCCGAGCATCGGGTTTTGACATTCCTGTACCGCGACCGCATGCGAAAACTCAAGCCCTATGGGATGATTCATCGGCTGGGTCACTGGTATGTCGTTGGTGACGCCGAGGGAGAGCAGCGGGCCTTCCGGGTCGATCGCGGAGAGAACTTCGTCGCCGGGGCTGAGCAGGAGATGTTTGTGCGACCTGCAGATTTTGAGATTCGTACTTCGATCCCAACCGCTCCTTGGGAGGCCGGCGACGAGGACATCGTGGCCGAGGTTCACTTCGACGCCAATGTCGCATGGTGGGCCGATCGGCAGCTTCCTCCTAGCGCTGAACGGGTCCCGGACGATGCAGGCGGACTAATCGCCCGTCTGCCAGTGGCCAACGCGGATGCCTTCATCGGTTGGGTGATCGGGTTTGTCGACGAAGCTGAAATCCTCGGTCCGCCAGAATTACGCGCCCGGTTTGTTGAGCGGGTGAAGGGATGAGCGACAAGACGGTCAAGCGTCTGACGCGGATTCTCTCGATGTTGCCCTGGGTGATTGCGAATCCAGGTGCAAACGTCGACGACGTGCAGAGCCGGTTTGGATACAGTCGCCGAGAGCTTGTCGCCGACCTCGAGTTGGTGTTCGTTTGCGGCTTGCCTGGTTACGGTCCCGGGGATCTGATGGAGGCCTACATCGAGGACGATGAGGTGGTTGTCGACATGGCTGACTACTTCTCGCGCCCACTTAAGCTGAATGCTGCAGAGGCGCTGACCTTGCTTGCCTCAGGGATGGCATTGACAAGCACGGGGCAGGCTCCACCGGCGCTGGAACGGGCGGTCGACAAGCTGGCGGCGGTGGTCGCCCCCGACGTTGACGACGCACTCTTTGTCGATCTGGCCGGCGCAGAACCCAGCTTGCTCGATCTGTTCCGGACCGCGGCCCGTGAGCACTGGGTCGTTGACCTCACCTATACGTCGTTGGGGTCGGGAGCGACGACGCAAAGGTTGGTCGAGGCGTGGTCGGTGTTTTCGTCGCTCGGCAATTGGTACGTGTCGGCCTTCTGTCGGATGGCTGGAGCCGAACGGGTTTTTCGGATCGATCGGGTCCGGGACGCGTTGCTAACCGACGCGACCTTCGAACCCCCGGCGGAAGTGCCACCGCCTGAGGTTCGCTACACGCCGTCAGAAGATGACGTGCGGGCCGTCATCCGACTCGGCCCTTCAGCTCGATGGGTCGCCGAGTATTACCCGGTCGAAACGCTCGAGGAGAACGTGGTGTCATTCTCGGCATCCGATCCGGCGGTGGCCGCCCGTTTGTTGCTCCGTTTGGGCAGCAGTGCGGAGCTACTCGAAGGATCGGAGGTCCGGGAGAGACTTGATGATCATCGCCGCCGCATTCTTGCTAGGTACGGAGTCGTGCCTACCGTGTAATCGTCACTACTTCCCGCGGATTTTTTCTTCAGTCTGACGGCCCCGCCGCCGATAACAGATACAACAGAAACGGTCTGCGGAGAAAAGAAGCCATGACGACGATCAAATCAACTTGTAGCCGATGCGGCGATGTAAAACTCCAGCCACTGGACCTGGCTCTTGAGCTGGATCCGGCCGAGGACAGCGGCATTTATCGATTTTCTTGCCCGACCTGCGCTCAGGTGCAGCGTCGCCCGGCAAACGCTCGGGTCGTGAGCGTCCTGCTCGCGACCGGCGTACCTTACGAAGTGGTTCGTACGGATAGCATTACAGAGTCTGAGATTTCCCGGTTCTCCGAAGCCCTCGGCAAGGACGTAGATTTCATCAGCATGATTACCTCCACCACCTGACATACCCCAGCTTTCCAGGCCCGTAAAGACGCCCCGCATCGCGGGGCGTCTTTGTTTGGGCTTGACGTCCCACGCTTCCAGACCATCTACCATGTTCGGTATGCCAGATATCAACTTCGGTGAGTGGATGATTATCGCCTTGATCGCCTTGATCGTTGTCGGACCGCGCAACCTCCCTGACCTTTCGCGCAAGATCGGCGGTTGGGTGCGCGAGGCGCGGGCGATGGCCACGGATTTCCGGGTCGGTCTCGAACGCGAAATCGCTGAACTTGACGAGGTTCGCTCGGATCTTAAGGGCATGCGCGATGAAGTCGCCAAGCCGCTCACCGAGATAAAGGATGAACTCGGCTCGGTCTCGGGTGAGTTGAAACCGCTCGATTGGACCGGCCCAGTCACCGGATCAGGTCCAACACCGGAAGACTCCGCCCGTGACTTCAACCGGATCCACGGCATCGCTAATGCTCCCGCTGGGGCGGAGATGTCGGCGGTCTCAGCGGAGCCAGAGATCTCAGCCAAGCGGGCCGCCAAGAATGCAGCCGAACTCAACGAGATGAACGAGGGACCTGCGAACGACGTCGCGGCCGGGACTGGTATCGACGACCTGGGCGCTGGTGTCGAAGCGCACCCTGAGAACGCTGCGGAAGACGCTGCGGCAGAAGCTGGGGAACACCAGCCCGGGGACTCTGGTGACTCTTCAGCTGAAGCCTTGGTCGAAGCAGACCGGTCCGACGAGGTATGACCGCCGAAGAAAAACGAATGTCGATGATCGGGCATCTCGACGAACTGCGGTGGCGCCTTCTCAAAAGTGCGATTGCCCTCGTTCTTGGAGCGATGATCGCTTGGGCGTTTCGGGGCGACATACTCGACCTCCTTAAAGCGCCATACATAAACATCTTCCCCGGCGAGAATCTCCAGACCATCACGCCAACCGAGCAGTTTGGATCGGCGATGCGGTTGGCATTTTTCGGCGGATTTCTTCTGGCGAGTCCGGTCGTCATGTGGCAGCTGTGGGGTTTCGTTGCCCCGGGTCTGACATCGAAGGAACGCCGCTGGGCCATCCCAATCGTGACCGCGTTGGTTACGTTGTTTCTTGCCGGTGTTGGGTTCGCGTACCTGATTCTTCCCCGGAGTTTGCTCTTCCTTAACTCTGTCCTCGATGCCGAGCTAGCGCTAACTGTCAGTGAGTACCTGTCATTCGTGGTTCGGTTTTTGCTGGTGTTCGGGCTGGCATTTGAATACCCCGTTTTTCTTTTTGCTGCCGGGGCAGTTGGGCTGGTCACGTCGGCTCAACTGGCCCACGTCCGCCGCTGGGCAGTCCTTGGAATCAGTATCGTGGCGGCTGCCGCCACCCCAACCGGAGACCCTTTCACGATGCTGGTCTTGGCAGTTCCGCTCTACCTCATGTACGAAATTACGTTGCTGATGATCCGCTACATCCTCAGGAAGTGAGCCAGTCAGACGAGTTCTTCGCGAGTCGTGGTTTCGTCGCCGACCCATTTCAACGTCAAGCGGTTGACGCAATCGAGGCGGGTAACTCTGTGGTCGTCACGGCTCCGACTGGCGCCGGCAAGACCCTCGTCGCTGACGGAGCCATCTTTCTTGCCAAACAGCGTGGAAAACGGGCGTTCTACACGACACCGATCAAGGCGCTTTCGAATCAGAAGTTCGCCGATCTCTCTGACGAACATGGCGAAGACAGGGTCGGGCTCCTCACCGGCGACAACTCGATAAACGGAGACGCCGACATCGTTGTCATGACGACCGAGGTCTTCCGCAACATGATCTATGCCAGCGATGGTCGTCTCTCGGAGGTGGCGATTGTCATACTCGACGAGGTCCACTACCTGGCCGATGCGTCTCGTGGGTCGGTCTGGGAGGAGGTGATCATTCATGGTCCTGAACACGTTCAGTTCGTGTGCTTGTCAGCAACGGTCGCCAACCCAGAAGAGTTCACCTCATGGATCCAGGAACGGAGAGGTCCGACAAATCTGATCCTGGAAACCAACCGGCCCGTTCCGCTTGAACCGCTGTATATGATCACTGACCTGTGGTCTAAGCCACCAGTACAGCTCTTTGATCTTTTTCAGAAGGATCGGCCGAACCCTAGAGTTCAGCGGTTGCTGGCAGCCAAAACAGGCAGACGTCGGCGATTTGCGACGCCCCGCCGGGTAGAAGTGGTCGAAGAATTGCACCGCAGATCGATGCTCCCTGCCATTCTTTTTATTTTCTCACGCGCTGGATGTGAGGCGGCCAGTCACATGATCGCAGGATCGACGCTGCGCTTGACCACCCCGGACGAGCGGCGCGATATTCGGCGAATCGCCATGGAGGCCACCGATCATCTCGCACCCGAAGACCTCGATGTCTTGGAGTACGGTCGCTGGCTGGCTGACCTGGAAAGAGGAGTTGGCGCCCACCACGCTGGTCTGGTTCCAGCCTTCAAGGAAACGGTTGAGCGCCTGTTCGAATCGGGACTCCTCAAGGTTGTGTGCGCTACTGAAACCCTTGCGTTAGGGATCAACATGCCGGCCCGCAGCGTGGTGATCGAGTCGATGACCAAGTTCAACGGTGAAAGCCATGAAATGCTCACCGCATCGGACTACACCCAGCTAACCGGACGGGCCGGCAGACGAGGTATTGATGAGGTCGGGTACGGAGTTTCGCTCTACTCGCGGTTTATCCGATTCGAACGAATTGCCGAGGTAGCCGGAACTGGCGCCACCAGGCTGGTGTCGAGTTTCCGGCCGACCTACAATATGGCCGTTAATCTTGTTGCCAACTATGACCAGGCGAATGCTGAAGAGTTGCTTGAGGCGTCCTTTGCCCAGTTTCAGCTGCGGAGCCAGGCTGCCGAACTAGAAGGCCGACTCGTGGACCTTCGACGTGACGTTGAACAAGAGCGATTCCTGGCGGAATGTGACCGGGGAGATATCTGGTCGTTTCTCGATGCGATCGAGTCCCACGTCCCCAAGCAGGATGGATCGATGGTGCCCGGAGCCGTGTTCGAGGTCCGACGGGGTGGCCGGCAGGGACGCTACCTCTTGCTCTCCGTCGGTCGCGAGGCGGGAGAGTCGATGGTCGCCTTGTCTTCTGGGGGCAAGATTCGCAACATGACTGGTTCTGAGTTGTCGGGAGCCGTAGTGCTTGGTCAGCTGGACTTCTCAGGTCCGTTTCGGCCATCGGACCGCAAGTTCCAGCAGAAGGCGACGCAGCGACTCCGGTCATTCTCATCATCGGTTCAAACCGTTGCCTCCGGCATTGACCATCCGGTCAACGGGTGTGACGACCTTGATGACCACCTACGTCATGCTCGCAAGGCGCTCAAATTGCAGCGGAAGATCAAAAAAGCTGGGGGAGCGGACGGCGGTTCGCTTGTCAAAGAGTTCCGCACGATCCTCGCCGTGCTCGCCGACCGCGGCTATGTGTCTGATTGGCAACTGACGGCCGCCGGTGAACGTCTCCGGACCATTTATGGCCAGCGCGATCTGCTGGTCGCCGAGGCCATCCGGATGGGGCTGCTCGATGGGCTGAGTGCCCCCGACATGGTGGCGGCAGCCTCTGCGCTGATGTACGAGCCCCGGTCTGGCGATGAGGTGGTGCCTGTGCCGCTAGCCCTCGACGAGTTCGCCGGAGAGCTTTCTCGGTTGGCGGCAGAACTCGCGGGGGTGGAGCGCTCCTTCGGCGTGCGCCCCAGTCCCGCTCCGGAGTTCGGCTTCATGGAGGCGGCCTACCACTGGGCACAAGGCCTTGAGTTAGAAGAGATTCTTGAAGGCCTGACGATGGCGCCAGGCGACTTCGTGCGGCAAGCCCGCCAACTCATCGATCAGCTACGACAGATTAGAGATGGGGCACCGCATCTTGCGGCCACGGTCAACGTGGCGCTCCGCAGGGTCGATCGCGGAGTTGTCGCCGCGCAGGGAGCGTCGTGAGCGAACAGTGGTCGGTGCTCATCAATCCACGCTCGGGACGCTCTGGGGCCCTGATGGAGCGGGTCCGAAGATCGCTCGACACGGTAGGTGTGGCCGGCACGATCGACGCCCCGGACGGACCCGAAGCGATGCGGGCAGCGGTACGCGCCTCACTGGACGCGGGCCGAGGGCATATCGCCATCGTTGGGGGAGATGGAACGATCAGTCTTGTAGTCGATGAGCTGATGAAACTCGACCTTACAACTATCCCGGTGATCGGGGTTCTGCCAGCTGGGACCGGATCAGACTTCGCCCGGCCTTTTGCGATAGCTCAGAATGTTGAGGGAGCCGCCCATCACCTGGCTGGCAGTACGGACTATCCGATAGACGTTGGATTTGCCCAGGGTCAGTGGGGGACGAGGGCGTACGTCAACGTTGCCCAGGCCGGTCTCCTAGCCGCGAGCGTCGAGCGAGCCGCCCGCTTGCCGCGTTCGATCGGTTCCATCAGATACCAGGCTGCTTTCTGGGCAACGCTGCCGCGGTTCGCTCCGGCCGAGATCGAGCTCATTACCGACCGAAGGACCTACTCCGGTCCTGCGCTGCTGGCGCTGGTAGCGAACGGTCAGTTCTTTGGAGGGGGCTTCAACGTCGCCCCGAAGGCGGCGCTGATGGATGGCATCCTCGATGCGCAGGTCATTCAGGCGAAACGCTGGGAGGCGCTCCAGTTGTTTCCACTGGTCAAACGGGGCCTCCATCTCACGCACCCAGCGGTCAAGCGCTTTCGGACCGCCACATTTTCTCTAAGCACGTCGGTTCCCTGGCCATTTGAGGTTGACGGCGACGTCCTCGGCCGTACTCCTGTGACTGGATGGGTGGAGCAGAATCGACTCTTCCTTCGTCTGTAAGGAATAGGATCCCAGCGTATGCGTTGCTTCAGTGGCGATGTGGGTATACTCCCGCCCCCAAATCAACCTCACGGAGCCTTGAAACATGTCTGACGAACCAGACGACGAACTCGACGACGAAGATATCGACGGCGCTGATACCGAGACCGACGATCCGGACGACGCCGACCTTGATGGCGATGACGACGCGGCCGTGCCAGATGTCGACGAAGCGGCTCTCGCCGACGATGACTCCGACGATGACTCCGACGATGACGATGACGACTCCGATGATGA
>CBDTUI010000054.1:0-18215 GCA_965363765.1 uncultured Acidimicrobiia bacterium | reverse complement strand
CGGGCGGTCCTCGCCGACGCCGACATGACAATTGAGAACATCGTTCAGTTGAACATGCGGCTCGTTGACCGTGCGGACGCACCGGGAGCTGCGGCCGTTCGAGATGCGGCCCTCGGCGACCACCGGCCCGCCTCAACCCTCATGTACATCTCTGGCCTGGCCTGAGTGGCTCATCGAAATCGACTACATCGCCGCGGCTGAACTCAGCGACTAAGTCTGCCGGTCGTTTGCCTTCACCGCGGCGCCGCCAACCGGGCTGTCTTCGCCATCATTGAACATCGCCTCGATCGAACGGCCGAACAAACGTGCCAGCTTGAAGGCAAGCGGGAGGCTCGGATCGTATTTACCGGTCTCAATCGCATTGACTGTCTGACGGGAGACCTCCAACCGGCTTGCCAGCTCGGCCTGGCTCCAGCTTGCCTCGGCACGCAGCACCCGCAGGTTGTTGTTCACGAATACCGCCGGTTGGCCCGGATGACACCCACGACGAAGGCGAACATCATGACGGCGGCCATGTCACCCCAGTCCAGTTCGGGTGCCCCGACTCGGCCCAACAGCTGATAACCCATCGCGAACAACACGCCTACTCCGAAGCCGAACGCCAAACCCTCAAGTTGGATCCGCTTGACGAGTTCGTCGGCGTCGCGAAGAAAGCGCAAATACACCAGGACTACGGCCACGGCGAAGAGGTTCGGAACCAGTGCGACGATCCATGCAGTGGCACCAGTTGGCGCCGAATCACCGCTCAGGATCCAGGCGGCCGCCACGAATGAGATTGCCCAGGCCAGCGTCCAACCCAACATCTGATAGCTGTCACCCGGCGAATGGAGATAGCAGCGCAGACGCTCTCCCAGGCTCTTCTGGTCTGCGGATTCGATCTGGTCGGTCATCACTTTGCTCCGTTCTCCAAAACTGAGTGTCAAGGTTCCTTGACTATACGACAAGGAACCTTGACACGCAAATGACCTCCTCCCGCTCGCCAACACCGCTATCGTCGCGCCTGTGAAATTTATGGATCGCAACCCACCCGCCCTGTCGAGTCAATCGCTTGCAGAGGCGCTCAAGACCTTCTACGGACTCGAAGGCAAGCTGACCAGCCTCGACAGCGAACGTGACCAAAACACCAGGGTCGAAACACCAACCGGGACCTATCTGTTCAAGGTATGCAACCTCGACGAAAACGTTGAGGTCATCGACTTCCAGATCCAAGCGCTCCATCACATAGCCGCCCGCGACACCGCGCTTCCGGTCCCCCGGCCGTTGCCGACGCTGGAAGGGTCCGGTACCGCCCGCATTCTCGGCGACGACGGCAACGAATACGTCGTCCGGCTGATGTCATTCCTTGCTGGCGACACCATCCGCACCCACCCTGAACTCGATACCGCTGCTCTGAGACGCAGCAGCGGAGCCATGCTCGCTCGTCTCGACCTGGCGTTGCGCGGCTTCTTCCACCCCGCCGCCGACCAAGAGCATCCGTGGGCCTTGACCCTTGCGCCGAAACTCCTTGAGTACACATCAACCGTCTCCGATTCGCGAGCGCGCAACAGAATCGAAGGGATCCTTGAGCGGATGCGCGACGAGACCCTCCCCCGCACGGCGGGTATGCGCCACCAAGTGGTTCATCAGGACGCCCACACCGGCAACCTTGTCATCGATCCAGGCCGACCGACCGAAATCGCTGGCATCATCGACTTCGGCGATATGGTTTACGCCCCACTCATCTTTGATCTGGCGGTAGCCACCGATCTGACCGGCCGCCCTTCCCTTTCGCCCGAGGGACTGTTCGACGTAGCCGTTGGCTACGACTCGGTACTCCCGCTCGAGGAAGACGAGGTGGATGTTCTTGTCGATCTTGTGCTGGGCCGCATGGCGATGACCTCGACGATTGTTGCCGCCCGTAATGCGCCCTGGCCCCAGGTTCCGGCCTATCAGGCCTACGAAGTTCAGTTGTGGAGCCAGATTGAGGCTGTCCTAGATGCAGCCCCGGATCTGCGCGTAGGTCTTCGTCGGGCAACTCGTTTTCCGATGGCGATCGATGGCAGCGCCAACAGTGCGGAGCTGCGAGCGAAGCGCGAGGCTGTGATGGGAGAGAAGTCTCCGCACTTCTACAAGGAGGCGCTCCACCTCGAACGGGGCAAGGGCGTCTGGCTGTACGGGGCGGACGGTCGGGAGTACCTCGACTTCTACAACAATGTCCCAACCGTGGGACACAGTCACCCGCACGTCGTCAACGCGGTTTCGCGTCAACTCGCCGCCCTCAACACGCACACCCGGTACCTCTACAACAATGCCGTCGAGTATGCGGATCGACTCACCGCCACGCTCGACGACCACCTCGATGTGGCGCTGTTCGTGAACTCGGGATCAGAGGCGAACGATGTTGCCTGGCAGATCAGCCAGGTCGTAACGGGAAACGACGGCTTGCTCGTGATGGATAATGCCTATCACGGAATCACCCAGGCTGGCATCGACATGACGACCGCCAAGGGCTTAGAGCGCGCACGACATGTCGAAGAAATTCCGGCTCCAGATGACTATCACCGTTCGGTGACCACCAGCGCCGAGGCGGCCGCCGATACCCGGGCCGCCATTGATCGGCTCGCCGCACGGGGGATGCAACCGGCCGCCTTCATCGTCGACTCGGCGATGTGTTCGAGCGGCATTCCCGATGTGCCAGAAGACTTTCTTGGATCGGTCGCCGCCACGATTCGACAGGCTGGCGGACTCGTGATCGCCGATGAGGTCCAGTCCGGCTTCGGCCGCCTGGGCGCCATGTGGGGACATCAGGTTCTCGGGATGCGCCCCGACATCGTCACCCTCGGAAAGCCAGTCGGGAACGGGCATCCGATGGGTGTAGTGATCACGAGTCGGGCAATTCTCGACGAGTTCCAGGCCCAGGTGAGACTGTTTTCCACGTTTGGCGGAAACCCCGTCTCATGCGCGGCAGGTCTAGCGGTCCTCGACGTAATCGACCGCCAAGATCTGGTCGAAAACTCACGGGTGATGGGCCTCTACCTTCAAGAGCAACTGTGGGAACTCGCCGATACTCAGCCGCTGATCGGCGACGTACGAGGCCGTGGGCTGCTGGCCGGCTTGGAACTCGTCACCGATCGAACCACCAAAGAGCCGGCCACCTCCGAAACGCTGCAACTGCTCGAAGCGATGCGTGAGAACGGAGCACTTGTCGGCAAGGACGGCCAACACGCTCATATTCTCAAGCTCCGCCCTCCCCTGGTCACCACCAGGGACAACATCGACACATTCGTGGCCATCCTCGACCGCTCGCTCACCGAGGTGAGCTCCTAGCTACCGGCGAGTCGACCATATACTGACGTCCCGATCCTTCGGAGGTCCCGTGCCCGTCATCGATTCGTATCAACAAGGAACTCCCAGCTGGGTTGACCTCACCACCACCGATCAGAACGGAGCCAAGGCGTTCTACAGCAGAGTGTTTGGGTGGTCACATGAGGCCAATCCGGTGGGAGATGGCGTCTACTACACCATGTCACGGCTCGACGGGAATGACGTGGCGGCCATCTCGCCGATGCCAGATCAACCGCCGGGACGCCCACCTACGTGGAACACCTATCTCACCGTGGACGATGTCGACGCAACATGTGAAAAGGTAGGCGAGGCCGGTGGTTCGGTACTGGCACCACCATTCGATGTGATGGACTCCGGCCGCATGGCGGTCATCGCCGACCCGACCGGGGCATCCGTCAGCCTCTGGCAAGCAGGCAACCACATTGGAGCCACCGTGAAGGACGAGCCGGGGACGTTGACGTGGAACGAGTGTTTCACCGACGACATCGAGACTGCCGCAGCCTTCTACGACACCGTGCTCGGAACCTCCCACAGCTCGTCCGAAGTGGCAGACGAGAAGTCATACACGACGCTCGAAGTGGCGGGGCAGGGAGTGGCTGGATTCTTCTTCAAAGATCCCGAAGCGCACGGTCGGATGCCGAATATGTGGCTCGTCTATTTCGCCAGTGACGATATCAACCAGACCGCTTCAAAGATTGCCGAAGGTGGCGGCAAGGTGCTGAACGGGCCTTTCGAGACACCATTTGGTCAGGTCATCGTCGCCCAAGATCCCCAGGGCGCCGTCTTCCAGGTCATCCAACCGGCCTGATCCTCCCGCGGAGGGAATACAAGGGAGATCGTCGATGGCGCACCGGGGCCGTCCCGGTCCGTTACTCGGAGGTGACTTCGTCGATGATCCCGACGACCATCGCTCGGATTGGTCCGGCGGAGACGCCCATTATCTGGCGTGCACCGGTGCCTTCGTCGAGGATGAGCACAGTCTCGCCAGGCGCCGCACTCACTACGTCGACGGCGATGACATAACCTCCCGCTGGGTCCCCTTCGGGCGTGAGATAGTCACAAATTAGGAGTCGTTGCCCGTCAAAGATTGACGAGTTGAACGTTGAAACCACGGTTCCTGAGACTCGGGCGAGTTTCATTTGGACGACCGCTTCTTCGGAGGCGTTTTGGCCTTGGGTAACGGTTCGACGTGCACCTGGTCGACGATTCCGACGATGGCGTGATCAATCGGGACGAAGGTTTCAGGCATCGCTTGAGCCGCTTCGCGGGATCCGACGAAGTAGACCATCTCGCCAGGTCCGGCCATCGCTACGGCGTCAGCGGCCACGACCGGTCGACCGTCGGGTTCTCCGTCGCGTGAAAGCGGCTGCACAATGAGAAATTTGACCCCTTCCATGTTGGGGGTCTTCTCAGTCGCCACGACTGTTCCAATGACGCGACCCAAATGCATCTGCGTCAGCCTCCCCGGACTCGTGATGCGAACCGGCCGTCTCCGACAAGGTTGACGTTCATCTCATCGTGGAGTTGGGCGATGACCTTCGACGAAACAAGCTCTGTCGCGATCCGCCCTGCACCGGACTCGACGGCGACTTGGACATCAACGAGCGGACCCGAAAACAACAGATATCCTTTGCCGCCGAGTCCATCCGCCAGGAAGATTTCGCGGAGCGTGACGTCAGCGCTTTTCAGTCCGGCATCGGCGGCGAGGATGGCCGAAGAAACAGACCTTGTTTCAATCACACCAAGCGCCTCACCGTCGCCTGAAAATCTCGCTCCGGCCAGCGCAGCCACGAGATCAGCGTGCGGATCGGGGAGAAACAGCTGGTCCAGCAGGCTGAGACCTCCGAGTCGATGAGCTGCGTCGAGGGCTTCTTCAACCTCGGAAACACCACCTCCAACCATCACAACGTACTTTCCTGGTTGGACGGTGCCGGCGTGGATCACGTGGAGAGCGGCTCGTTTGGCCATGGCATCGCCGGCTTCGATTCCGGCAGCGATCGAACCGTATTCGAGGAGAGCAATCGCGGTGCCGAAGGGTTCCGACTCGGCCACCGCTTAGACGATCCGTAGAGCGCCGACGACATTGACTCGGCGCGGTCGGGAGAAGGTTCTGGCGCGAGTCAAACCGTCGCCGGTGGGACTGGCAATCGAGAACGAGGCATAGCCTTCGCCGCCTTCGCCGAGACCCGAAAAGAAGGAGCCGTTGGCGACAAAGATCGAGCAGTTCATGGCTCTCGCCATCTTGGTGATCGTCTCAACGTTCGTCGAATGAATCCCGGCTGTGTGACGGAAACCGTGTTCGGCTCGGACCGCCAGGTCGATCCCGGCGTCGACGTTAGCGACCCTGGTAACCGGGAAGATCGGCATCATCTGCTCGGTCCATACGAGGCTGTGATCGTTTGGCACTTCGGCGACCGCCAGTCGAATGTCTTTGTCAGACTGAATGCCGATCTCGGCCAGAATGGTGCCGGCGTTCTTGCCGATCCACGCCGGGTTGATAACCCCTGGCTTGTTCGGAGCGCCGAGCTCTTTGAAGATGACTCGTTCCAGTCGTTTGAGCTCATGGGCCTTGAGCACATAGGCTCCAGCTTCGGCCATGGATCGCACGAGGCGGTCGGCGACGGTGTCAACCACGATTGCCAGTTTCTCGTCGGTACAAATGATGTTGTTGTCGAACGAAGCGCCCGCAACAATCGCACGTCCAGCGCGCTCGATGTCGGCTGTTTCGTCCACAACGACCGGCGGATTGCCCGGTCCCGCCGCCACTGCCCGTTTATCCGTGCGGAGTGCTTCACGTACGACGGCTGGACCTCCGGTTACCAGCAACACGCGAATGTCTGGATGCGCCATCAACTCCTTGGCGCTATCGATCGTCGGGGTCGGGATGGCCGTCACCAGGTTGGCGGGTCCGCCGTTGGCGGCAATCGCCCGATTGATGAGCCGGATATTTTCAGCCGAAACCCGTTTCGCCCCTGGATGCACGTTGAAAACGACCGCGTTGCCACCGGAGAGAATCGAGATGCTGTTGTTGATGATTGTGGACGTCGGATTGGTGGTTGGGGTAATTGCGCCAACCAGTCCCATCGGTGCCCATTCGGTAACCGACATGCCACCATCGCCCGTGACAGCTTGCGGTTCGAGATCTTCGGGTCCCGGCGTTTTTGTCGTGACCAACAGATTCTTCTTAACCTTGTCCTCGTATCGACCGAGACCCGTCTCGGTGTGCGCCAACCTCGCCAACGATTCGGCGTGCTCAAACATCGACCGTCGGATGCCATCAATAATGTCGTGGCGGGCCTTCAATCCCATCTTGGCGTAATCGACCTGGGCGCGTTTGGCTGCGGCCACCGCCTCATCAATGGAAGCAAATATGCCTTCCCCCAGATCCATGTCGACACCAAGGTCCGCCTGGGCAGCAAGGGTGACCCCGGGGCGACTCCCCGCAGGCACGTCGCCGAGACGACGGTGGACCCGGTCGATGATTTCCTGTACTTGCTGGTCGGTCAGGCTCATGGCCCGTCCGGACTATTTCGTGTAACGGTCATCGCCGCCCACTTCCCAGGAATCGACGATCGCCATGACCACGGCGTCACAGGGACGTTCGAACGTCGACTCGGTCTGGCGCGCCGAGCTACCGCTCGCATACATCACCACTTCACCGACGCCCGCCCCGACCGCGTCAACAGCCACGACATACCCGCCGGTTCCCTTATTGTCGACGTCAAGCTGTTCAAGCAGGAGGAAGGTAAGCCCGTCGAGACGTGGCTCCTTACGACTGGCAACAACCGTTCCCGCGACTCGTGCGAGAAGCATGGTTTCCCCCGTCTACTTGGTTGCCTCTGAACGGCCGAGCGGCAACACCGCGTCGATCGAATCGTGTGGCCGGGCAATGACGTGGCTGGCGATGATTTCGCCGACCCGTTCTCCACCGCGGACGCCTGCTTCAACCGCAGCCTTGACGGCTGCGACGTCGCCGCGCACAACGGCGGTCACGTAGCCACCACCGGTTTCTTCGTACGAGACGAACTCAACCTTGGCTGCCTTCACCATCGCGTCTGCTGCCTCGACCATCGCCGCGAAGCTCCGCGCCTCAATCATTCCTAGTGCATCTGCCATTATTTCCTCCTACTCAATGTGATCTTCCTCAATGTGATTTCCGAGATGATCGTGTTGGTTCTAGTGGTCGCGGCCTTCTAATCCTTCAAGCGCAGCCACCGCCGCCCGCCAACCGACGTCGATATCTGCCTCTTCGCCACCGAGATACACCCGACCTGCAGCACCGAACGCTCGGACCTCCAAAATGTTGATATTGGCGGCCTTCTCGGCTTCGTTGGCGGCTAACGCCGCATAAGCGGCCGGGACACATTCCATGACGTACAGGGTCTCGCCAGGAGTGATCATCTGGCCGTGGCGCATTTTGTTGATGAGCTGGGCCTGGTGATCATCGATGTTCCGGACGATCTGACTCGACAGGATCTTTGGCTTCAGTCGGTCAGTCTCTTTCAGTTCCATCGCTTCGAGGATCGCCTCACCCGCCCCACGAGTTTCTGCCTGTTCCGGCGAATGAATCTCGAGCAACCCGAACACCCGCTCGACGATCTGCATGCCGGGTTTGACCGAGTTCGACTTAAGGGCGATATCGGTGAGGCGGTTGATTTCGATCCCCGGCGATATTTCAACGTACAACGCCGCCTCTTTGGCGAGCGGGAGGAAGCCGCTAGCTGTCGTGCCGATGAAGGCAGCATGTTGTGGCTGCAGACTGTCGAGGAAGACGAACGACCTCAGCTCAATATTGCTCACTTGACACTCCTCCTGTAACGATGGCGATCCCTGCCGAAGCACCAATTCTGGTGGCTCCGGCGGCAATCATCTCTTCGGCGTCCTCTCGGTTTCGCACCCCACCTGACGCCTTAATTCCCATTTTGGGACCGACGGTTTCTCGCATGAGCAGGACATCAGCCACGGTTGCCCCTCCCCCGGCGTAGCCGGTTGAGGTCTTGACATAATCTGCTTTTGCGAGTCGGGCTAGATGCGACGCCATCACTTTCTCAGAATCCTCCAGCAGTGACGTTTCGATAATGACCTTGTTCAGCGCTCCAACCTCATGGCAGGCGTCGGAGACTTTGGCGATGTCCTCCTGCACGACGTCGTGTTGGCCAGATTTCAGCGCGCCGATGTTGATAACCATGTCAATCTCGCGGGCGCCATCTCGGAGCACCCGGCGGGCCTCCATGGCCTTAATCTCGGATAGGGTGGCGCCAAAGGGAAATCCGACCACTGAAGCGACTCGCACGTCGGACCCACGCAGAGCGTTGGCGGCCCGTTTGACCCAGGTCGGGTTGACGCACACCGACGCGAAGCCGTATTCGCGGGCCTCGGCACACAGGACATCAATATCGTTGGCGGTCGCATCGGGTTTGAGAAGCGTGTGATCGATGTACTTGGCAAGGTCCATCGGCACTTCGGCCCCTTGCCCGCGATAGCTGACTCGATCAGCACCGTTCGCGACCACGTTGCGGACTCGATCGGGACTGTGCGCCGCACACGATCCGTGGCAGTCGGCGCAAGGGTCCCCACCGTTCAACGCCGCGATGACTTCTTTGGTTACGGCTTCGATTAACTCTTGCTGGTTCATGCTTCGCTCCGGAGGTATTGCCGTTCGATGGCGGTGATCTTGTCAACCCGCCCGGCGTGTCGACCGGGACCCCAAGGCGTTTCGAGCCACGTTTCGGTGATCTGCAACGCCAGGGCAGGGCCGATGAGACCGGCACCGAGGGTCAGCACGTTGGCGTGATTGTGCTCGCGCGAGTTTCTGGCACTTGAAATGTCGTAGCAAAGCGCGGCTCGCACCCCGGGAACCTTGTTGGCGACCATGGCCGAGCCGATCCCTGCGCCGTCGACGACGATTCCGCATGAAACTTCGCCAGAAGCAACTTTTTGGGCGACGGCCAAGGCGAAATCTGGATAGTCGACCGACTCGGTACTGTCTGTTCCGCAATCAATCACGGTATAGCCCCGCTCTTTCAGGCGAAAGCCGATCCGTTCCTTCAAGGAGAAGCCTCCATGATCAGACCCGATGGCGATCGAGGCGATCTCTGCGTGGTCAACGCTGGGAGATGAAGCCTCAGAAACCGGCGTTTCCGTAGGCGATCCCGGCGCCATACCCGACACGACTCTCCGCACTACTTCTCGGATTTCGGCTTCTGATGGCATCGATCCCGACACTAGCGCCGGCCCGGCGCTCGCGATCCGGCTGACGAGGTGAATCCTCACACCAATCGTTCGGCCTGGAACGATCATGAACGCGGTCTCCTAGAAGAAGGCAGCGGGCGCCGCTCATGCCGACTCCGTTCCGCATCGACGAGGACATGCCGACTGCCCAACCGGTGCGCATGATCCTCCCCAGATGGTCCCGGCGGGCGATGAACGACCCGAAGGAGCTGCCTGAGGGGAGCGGCAAACGGACTCGACTCATCAATTGTCACCGTACGAGCTCGCCCTACCCGCTGTTCGGCCACGACTCCAGACTCAAGCAGTCGATTGACCTCTCGCATGACCGTGGTCTGATCGACCTCGATCGCCCTGGCCAGGTCAGAAAGCGTTCTCGGCCGATCGGTGAGGAAGAACAACTCGATCAACAGGTCTTTCTGCGTGTCGGTTCGCAATATCGGCAAGATGGAAAGAGAGGTGTACTGCACGATACGCAGTATATCATGCGTCATACGCAGAACAAGGCTCGAAGAGGTCAATACCGGCGATGCGTCAACTGGTCAAGGGCTACAGATTGAGGTTGGCGGACCATTCGGCGTCGACGGGAGGTGGCGTTTCTGCGTACGTCAGCTCTACGGTGTTGCCCATCGGGTCTTTGAACGGAAACGACCAATACCCCACCCAACGCGGCGAGAGATGAAGCAGGGGCGCATCACGGTTCTGCACTCCATCGATGGCGGCGGCGAAGCCCAGACCGTCCAGATCCAAAGACCAACTGATCACTGGCTCACTGCCGCCCCAACCCGGCTGAATCGCCCACTCGCCGCTGTCGATCCGTGCGGCATCGCTCGAATAGATTGTGAATTGCATCCCCGGGGAAACGTACGACACCGTTTCTTCATCGAAGTACGACTCGTCTAAGCCGACCGCTTCGCTGTAGAAGTCGCACATCGAAGCGAGGTCCACGGCGGGGACAATAGAGAAACATGTGATGCCCGTTGGCCATACAGCTACAGGACGAGTACCAAACTCAGACGCCGCGGTCGGACATGATCTGGGCGTCGTATGGTTCGATCATGATGCACTCGCCGGGGCACTCCTCAGCAGCTTCGATCACATCTTCGACTTGGGAATCCGGTACTCGGGCTACGCCACGGGAGCCTTCCGGGCCGTGACCGGGTCCTTCTTTTGCGTCGAACACCACCGCCGTACCGAAATGGTCGGCGGTTTCTTTGACGACCCACAGGCCGTCATCCCTCGCCTCGAATACATCTGGGGCGATCTCCTCGCAGATCCCATCACCCGTGCACAGGTCCTGATCGATCCACACCATTAGTTTCGTTGCATCCATTATGAACCCTCCCGCTTGCTCCGAAGTATCTCGGTGCCGTGACGATAGTGCGCCAGACCCTCGACTTGCCGCACGTACCGGGCTGACCGGTGAAACCGGCGACCAATCCGTTCGTGACTCTCTCCATCTGCCAGTAATGCCAGCACCCGCGACTCGACCGCGGTTGGTGATCGGCGAGTCACCGGACGGGTCCGTGGGATGTCCGTCCAAGCGATGATGCTCTCGACTCGATCCGGTGTTTTGCATATTCGTCTAGCGATCTCATCGATCTCGACACCGTCAGCGGCCATGGAGAGTACGCGGCGTTCAAGTGGGCGAAGATGTTCCATCGGGCTCCTTCAAATGGGCTCGGTCTCACACTACCTACCCAAAGAGACCCCGTTTGAAACCCCTCCAGATCACGAGAGGTACCGAAAGGTTCGAATCTCATCGAGAGTCACGACGTGCCCCATACTCGGACAGGCAAAGTGGACTCCACCGAATCCATGTCAAAGCCGGGCAACCGGCTTGTGGACTGCATCACCCAGGATCTAAGCGTGGTCACCTCCGCTGGCAACCGCGAACGAAACGTGACCTGGCGTGTGCCCTGGGGTCGGGACGGCGCTTGCTTCGGAGTTGGCTGCATAGGAAGAGTCGACAACGTCCAGCCGTCCTGCGGAATGACCGGAGCAATCACCCGATCAAACGCCGGCCCATTGGCTGGCTTCTGGCCCGGACTCATCCAGTAGTCCAGGAGTCCTGGAGCGCAATCAGCTCCGCTTCACCGACAGCCCACGCGGAAGTACTTGCTCACTAATAGACCTGCGGTACGAACGTCTGTTCTTGCATCGGCGGACGGACGTACGGGATATCTTCACGACCAGGCAGGACCACCGGATCTGGCAGAACATCCGCATAGGTGAACTGCTCAAGAATGTGGCTTATGCAGTTGAGACGGGAGCTCCGTTTGTCGTCGGAAGGCACGACGTACCACGGCGCTTGTTTGATGTCGGTGAACTGAAACGTCGTGTCCTTGGCCATGGAGTACTTGACGTACAAACGATGCTCCTCAAGGTCGATGTCGGACAACTTCCAGCGCTTGAGCGGTTCTTCGTTTCGTGACTCAAAGCGTTTTCTTTGCTCGTCCCAACTCACCGAGAACCAGTACTTGAGCACCGTTATGCCCGATCGCACGAGCATCCGTTCGAACTCCGGGCAACTACGGAGGAACTCTTGATGCTGTTCAGGCGTGCAGTAGTCCATCACCCATTCAACATTGGACCGGTTGTACCAACTGCGATCGAACATGACGATCTCGCCAGCCGAAGGTAGGTGCTCGACGTACCTCTGGAAATACCATTGGCTTTGTTCACGCTCGGTCGGTTTGGGCAGAGCCACGAGTTTTACGATCCGGGGACTCGTTCGTTCGGTGATCCGCTTGATCACGCCGCCCTTCCCAGCGGAACCGCGTCCCTCGAAGATGATCAAAACCTTCAGACCTCGATCTTGTACCCAGTATTGAAGCTTGACCAACTCTTCCTGAAGGCGCGCCAACTCCTGCTCGTAGAACTTTTTCTTCAGCCGGCCAGATTTTGCGTAGCGCTCGTCGTCGGCGCCGAGCGGCATAATCGTGTGCACCTCATCATCAGCGCCAACCGGCAGTGGCGCGTTCGATGGATGCCTGTCGTGTGGTTGCGTCATCAAAGTCTCCTAGAGACAAAACCTACCGGACGGACGGCCGTCGCGGTTGCGGTAGCGATGCTCAACTGCCGAATGACTCGATGTAGCCAACCAGCGCGTCGATCTCGTCGGCAGCCAAACGATCTCCAAATCCTTGGGCTGGCGTCGAAGATCGGCCATCCGGGGAGACTCGGCTCGTCTTGATGGGTCTAGTCTCCCGGAATGGAATCCGCCTTCCAAGTCATCGTTGTTGCACTTGCCAACATCCTCGGCGGCGCGGTTGCCATCCCTCAGGCAGCGAGGTTGATCCGTCACCGTCGTGTTGAAGGCGTCTCCTCGCTGTGGGCGGGGTCGAGCGTTGGGGTCAACGCCTGGTGGATTGCGTATGGCGTCGGCGCAGGGGATTCCAGTTGGGCAATAATCCCGGTCGGCGTCATCTCGACGGTCGCATATCTGCTCATCTCGGTCAACCTGGTCCGGTTCACGAACCGAACCAGCCGGGCTGCTATCTACTCACTTGTGATACCAGCGGCGATCGGTGCCGCTTTGCCAGTCCCTGCGTTTCTTTTCGGCGGATGGTCGGCAACTGGCGTGACGCTCGGCACCATCTACGGGGTCCAGCTGATGCCAGCCGTGATTGCTGTCTACCGCGCAAGCGATCTGAGCGGCGTCTCCACACTTACCTGGCTGATGGCCTGGGCCGAAGCTCTCTTGTGGGGTCTCTATGGCTTCGGGCCTCGCGACCCGGGAATTCTGTCCTTCGCGGCCACCGGGCTGGTCATGTCGTCAGCAGTACTGGCGGCTCTACTGTTTCGGCGTAGGGCGGCTGATATCGAACCTGCCCCTGAGCCAAGCGAGGAGCCGCTCGATCAGATCTGGCCGCTATTCAATGAGAACCTTCAATGACAATCTGTTCGACTCACCGGTGACCCATCCAACGAAGATTTCCATGAAACAAATATCGGCGTGATCGGCAATACGGCTGCCCATCGAAGGATCGAACGGATCTTCGTCTTTTCGGGGATCGCCTGGCAACTTGGTACCCAGGGGTACTGGCTCCTTTTCTTTGTTCGCCTCGTCGTTGATCTCGACCTGGACCCGCTCCAACTTGTTCTACTGGGAACCGCCAAAGAGATCACCGTTCTAACCGCCGAAATCCCGACCGGAGTTGTCGCCGATCTCTACAGCCGCAAATGGTCGGTCGTCCTCGCCTTCTTGATTTCCGGTACTGCAGTCATCCTCGCCGGCGTTCTGGATAGCTTCCTTCTCTTGCTCATCAGTTCGGCCCTGTGGGGCTTCGGCCTCACGTTTCGGAGCGGAGCTGAAACAGCCTGGCTCACCGACGAACTCGGCTCTTCAGAGGCGGCCGAACCTGTCGTCGTGAGGCGAGCCAGGATCGAATTGGTGGCCGTCGTCATGGGATCCATCGCCGCTGCCGCCCTAGCGATGGCTTTCTCACTCTCGATCGCCCTGATCGTCCTCGGTTCCGGGCTGATCCTTCAATCTGTCAACCTGGCCATCACGATGCCGGAGACTGGTTTCACTCGTATCAGGGAACGTAGAGTCGCCCAGCTTCGGGGTATCTTGGCCAACGGAATGCAGTCGGTCCGTCGCGTGTCCGCTCTCCGCATTCTCTTCATCGCGACGGTGATGGCCGGGTTCGGAAGCGAAGCCGTCGACCGACTCTACGTTCGCAGACTCGATGACCTATCAGTGACGGCGTGGACGGGACGAGAAGTTGTGATCGTCGGTGGGATCCTCATCGCCCAGTCCGTCGGAGCAGCTCTCCTGTTGCGCATATATGGGTCTCGACTACGAGGAAAAGCTCTCGTGCCTGCGCTGGCGCTACTCATGGTCGGGACTGCGGTGGGAGTCCTCGTACTTGCCCAGGTCGATGTGCTGTTCATTGCCGGAGCGGGACTGGTAATGCAGGGAATGATGCGATCCGTCGCCAAACCGGTAACGGTGGTCTGGACCAACGCCTACGCCAGCAAGGAAGCAAGAGCGACGGTCCATTCATTCATCGGTCAGGCCCACTCGGTTGGTGAGATCACCGGCGGCCTTGTTCTCGGCGCTGTCGCGACACTGACGAGCTTGAGTACGGCTCTTACCGGTTCAGCCATCCTATATCTGCTTGCTGCTTTTACGGCTCGGCGAGCCCGCCGAGCCCATCCTCCCGACAGCCCGGGGTTAGCCAGCTCTAACTAGAGGCGCTACCTCAGTCCCGAGCAGTTCAATTGATCGGAGGACCTGGCTGTGGGGCAAAGAACCGACGCTGATATGCAGCATGAAACGCTCAATGCCGAGGATGTCGCGCCACCGCAGAATGGTCTCAGCAACCTCGGTCGGATCACCCAAGACGAGAGAACCTTGCGGCCCTCGCATCGAGTCATACTGAAGGCGAGTCATCGGCCCCCACCCACGTTCGGCCCCCAGTCCGGTCATCGCCTTGGCATAGGCCGGATAGAACTCTTCGGCTGCCTGCTCGCTGGTGTCGGCAACGTACCCGTGGGCGTGGACCGCCAAGGGCACCTCGGCGGGATCAAAGCCAGCTTCGGCTACGGACTTGCGGTGCAGATCAGCCAAGCCGGAGAAACGAATCGGACTCCCACCGATGATCGCCAGGGCAACCGGCAATCCGCGCACCCCGGCCCGCACTATCGAGCGAGGGTTCCCGCCAACGCCGACCCAAACGGGCAGCGGGTCTTGTTCGGGTCTCGGGTAGATGCCCTGATCAACGAGTGGAGCCCGAAACTTCCCGGTCCATGTAACTCTTTCGTTGTCTCGAATAGCCAGTAGGAGGTCGAGCTTCTCGGCAAACAGTTCGTCGTAGTCATCGAGCGAGTACCCAAACAGCGGGAACGACTCGATGAACGAACCACGGCCCGCCAGGAGCTCGGCGCGGCCGCCCGAGACGGCATCAAGGGTGGCGAACTGCTGGAACACCCGCACCGGGTCATCAGACGACAGAATCGTGACGGCCGAGCTGAGCCTGATTCGCTCGGTCCTTCCGGCCGCAGCGGCCAGGACCACCGTTGGCGTTGATGCCGCGAAATCGGGGCGGTGATGCTCACCAACCCCGTACACATCCAACCCGACCCGGTCGGCGAGTTCGATCTCTTCGACCACCTGCCTGAGCCGTTCGGCATGGGTAACAGCTGGACCGACCGTTGGAATGGTCTCGGCAAACGTTGTGATCCCGAGTTCCATGAATTCTCACTCTCTTAGCGGCAGTGAGAAAATCTAGTCGAGCCTCGAATGAGTCCCGCCGAGATGACGGTGGCTCTCACCAGTGCCCTATGCAGGAATGGCTCCCGGCGTTTTCGAACGAATGTGGCGGATCACTTCGTAGACCAAGTAGAACCCACCAGCGGTGGCAGGACCGCCGATCTGCTTGAAACTGGACAAGAAGGCCCCGAGCACCATCTGAATAATGGCCAGGAAGCTCGTCACCGGTGCTGGCAGGCGTGACGGAAGGGCGGCTGGCTGGTACGGGACCAGCATCTGCTGCGCTGAGACAACCTCAGAAGGTTCGACGTTGAAAAGGAAAGGACTGCGAGGAATCGCCGCCCCAACCGTGTCAGACAACACCCTGCTCCCAGCCGCACTTGCGGGGACGTCGAGTGGGATGGAAACGTCGGCGACTACCACGTCGCTCCCGGATCCGCCAGATGAGGACGGTTCCGAGGCGGACGAACTCGGCTCCGGCGCAGGAGCGATCTTGGGACGGGTAGTCGTGGTCGTCACAACCGCAGCCACCCTGGTGGTCGTCGTCGAGGTTGTGCTCGTCGTAGAGGTCGTAGAGGTCGTGGATGTGGTCGGGATAACCGGGATGGTCGTGGTCGTAATGGGCGGGAGCGTGATGGTGGTGGTCGTGACCGGAGGAAGAGTGGTGGTTACCGGGGGCACGTAGGAGTTGTAGATCGTCTCAGCTTCCTCGAGGAAGTCCTGTTCCATCCCAGCGATTTCTTCGGCTAGGTCGGGAATCTGGGCAAGCAGGATCGGATCGTTCCCAGCGGCAATCAGCAGTTCCTCGAGCGTGTTATCGGCCTTCTGAGTTAGCCAGAACGTCGCTTGTTTATACGCCTGAGCCTGCTGTTTCGCGGTGGACGGTGGCTCCAGTCTATGTTCGAGCCAGGCGAGTTTTGCTTCGGAATCAGCTTCGTATTCATCGACGATGACATCGAGAGCGTTCGCAGCTGCCAACGCCGGAATCGCGAAGATCGTCCCAGCTGCAATAAAGCAGAGGAGCATCGCGAAAAACCTGTGGCGCCATCCCGAATCCATGGTGTATCTATCGACAGATCCAGCCGATTTCTTGAACTTGTTTTCCCTTAAGCGCCGGGCCTGCGGTGCCGATGTTTCAGACATGGGTAGGTTCGACAAAAAGATCGTGGCCACGGCGCTGCTGGCGGTGGCTATCACCGCGCTTACCGGGGTGCTCGCTGTCATCTTCGCTCAGACCCAACAAACTGAGCGAGTCGCCGCCGCCGCCGCCCTGCAAGCAGACGCATCCAACGCCTTCGTCTTGATCGATAGCCTGGACAGCCGCGCGGAAGGTGCGCTCATCACCGTGGCTGCTTACAACGCCGGCCTCACCGGCTTAGAAGAGCGAAACCAAGCCATCCAGTCGGTAACCGAGGCTCAGGACGCGCTCGAGGCCTCAACCAGCGCCCTGTTCAACGGAGAACTCGCCGCCAATGTCGACACGTTCATCGAGTACCTCGAAGTTGGCGACACCGACGCAGCTCGCCTCCACCTCGACACGACCATCGACCCGTTGGCCGACGCCCGGCGAGTGCAGTCGCGAGCCATTGCCCAAGAGGCGGTCAACATCATCGGCATCGAGACCGGCGTAGCCGGGAGATGGGGTCTGGTCACCAGTTTCGGTGTGGGATTCTTGGCACCGCTGCTCGCCCTCGGCGTATTCCGGGCGTTCGTCAACCGGCGGCGACGCCAAGACGCTCTCGAGCAACAACTTCTCCGTACGAAAGAACTCGGCCAGGCCAAAGACGACATGATCGCCAGTCTGAGCCATGAGCTTCGTACCCCGCTCACCGGGCTCTATGGATTCGCGCTCGCTCTCGAGGACATCGGTTACGACGATCCTGATCTCGCCGCCGAGATGAACGGCTACATCATCCGCGACGCCGCCGACCTCAGCCGAATGGTCGACGACCTCCTCGTGGCCGCCAAAGCCGAGAACGATGGCCTCAGTTTCCTTCCCGAGTCGATCAGCATCCTGAGGGAAGTTGATGAGGCGATGGTGTCGTTCAAGCGAAGCGAAAAGACATTCATCACAAAGGTCGACGATGAGACCGTCAACGTCGACCGGCTCCGGGTGCGTCACATCATCCGCAATCTCATTTCCAATGCCGAAAAACATGGCGGCAACACCATCACCCTGCGCGGTTCAGCAGTCGGCGACCGCTACCTGCTTGAGGTGATTGACGACGGCCCGGGCGTTTCGCAGACCCTGTCGGCTCGTCTATTTCAACGATTCGTACATGACGGCGACGCTCCGTTGACCACCGGAAGCGTGGGAGTTGGATTGTCGGTAGCTCAGGCCCTTGCGGTCGGAATGGATTGCATTGTGAAACACGAACAGCGCGAGACTGAAACCGTCTTCACCATCGATATGCCCCTCGTAATGACCAGCGTCGCCGCACCA
>CBDTUI010000053.1:0-18327 GCA_965363765.1 uncultured Acidimicrobiia bacterium | reverse complement strand
GATGCACAGTCGTTCAGGCGGTGGGTCTACCAAAGCACGACGCGGCGATCTGGCAGGTCAATCGTGGCGGCGAGGCGTGACTCCCAGGTTTTGCGGGTACTCACTTTGAGTTTGAGTTTCTTGACCACCACCCGAACGTCGTTCAGGTCGGAGTCTTCGATGCGCAGGTCGACCAACCGGGCGACCTGTTCCAGCTGGCCGGCCGGATGGGGGGTATCCATCCAGTCGATCAGGAACGGCAGCGACCCAGGAACCGGTGGGGTGAGCCGCCAGCTGAGTAACTCACCTGCCGGAGTCCGCCTGGTCATCTCGACGGGCGGCCCGATCTCGATCGGTTCGAGTGATCTTCGGCTGCGCTCGATATCTTCAACTGCCACCGCCCAGGCCACCAGCCGGGGACCGTCCAGATCATCGATGCCGAACGGGCGAGGAAACACGGGCGCTGGCTGGGTGGTATCTGGCCCGATGATCTCAAGGTACGTCGCTGGGCCGAGACCGATCAGTCGATTGGCGGTACCAAAACCGATATGACGACCACCCTCCACCGATGGAACTCCGATGATCGATTCCGCCGACGTCGTAGCCGCATCCAGGTCGGGGCCGGCATACACGAGATGATCAATCATGCACGCGCTCGTACGTGCGAAAGGTGAACGCGTACTCGTGGCGATCGTCGGCCGGTCGGAGCTCCTCCTGGGTGAGGGCCCAGGCGTCCCAATCGACGTGCGGCATGTACACGTCACCGTCGATTTCGGCGTGGACGACCGTCACTTCCAGTCGATCGGCGTCCGGCAGCATTTGGTCGAACAAGTTCGCTCCTCCGATACAGAAAATCCGACCACCCGAACATAACGAGACCGCTTGTTCGACCGACGAAACGACCGACGCTCCTTCAGCGCGAAACAGCGGGTTTCTCGTGATTACAACGTTCAACCGTCCTGGCAATGGTTTGATCCACAGAGAGTCCCAGGTGCGCCGCCCCATGAGTACAGGATGGCCGTGAGTGAGCTGCTTGAAGTGAGCGAGATCGTCCGGCAACGACCACGGGAGGCCGCCATTGGCTCCGATGATTCCGTTTTCTGACATCGCCCACACCAGGCTTATGCGCGGGTCGGACTCTGGCTCGGTCACACCGCGACGGGAGCAGAAATATGGGGGTGCGGGTCGTACTCCGCCACCGCAACATCATCGAATGTGAAGTCGTTGATCGAGGTAACTGTCGGATTTAAGATCAGTTTCGGTAGCGGCCGGGGCGCTCGTTCGAGCTGGGTTCTGGCCTGCTCCAAGTGGTTGTCGTACAAATGGGCGTCTCCGAGCGTGTGTACAAAATCGCCCGGATCGAGCCCGGTCACCTGAGCGACCATGGCGACGAGCAGCGCGTAGGAGGCAATATTGAACGGAACACCGAGGAAAATATCGGCGGAACGCTGATAGAGCTGGCACGACAGCTTGCCGTCGGCGACGTAGAACTGAAACATCATGTGACATGGCGGCAGCGCCATCTGGTCCAGTTCGCCAACGTTCCACGCATTCACGATGAGTCGCCGACTATCCGGATTGGTCCTGATCTGGTCGATCACACTGGTCAACTGGTCGACAACTCTGCCATCGGGCGTCTCCCACGAGCGCCACTGCTTCCCATACACCGGGCCCAAATTGCCGTCCTCGTCCGCCCATTCATCCCATATCGAGACGTTGTTGTCTTTGAGGTATCCGACGTTCGTCTCGCCGGAGATGAACCAGAGCAACTCGTGGATAATCGAGCGCATGTGCAGCTTCTTGGTCGTGACCATCGGGAAGCCTTCGCTGAGGTCAAACCGCATTTGATGGCCGAAGACGCTGCGCGTCCCGGTACCGGTTCGGTCCGATTTAGCGGTGCCTTCGTCGAGGACGTGACGCATAAGGTCGAGATATTGCTGCACGCCCCCGATCATAACCATCCGCGCCAGGGCAGCGACTCCTTTCGCGCCATCGAGGATCGTGCGTGCCGATCACTCACAAATCGCTACTTAACGAGGAAGCTTGGGAGCCTTCATCGAGGGGTGTTTCGCGAACTTGGGAATCGACGGACCAGCGGTGGCCATGATCTTCAAGATTTCCTCGATCCCCCGATCCATCTGAGGATCGATCCCGGCCGCGTAGTCCTGCGGGCGGATATGAACCTCAATATCGGGGTCTGTTCCGTAGTTCTCAACGGCGAAGCCCACATCCTCAAACCACGATCCATACTCGGGTTGGGTTGAGATCGTCCCGTCGACAAGCGACTGCTGCGGCCAGATCCCCGTGACGCCTCCCCAGGTGCGGGTACCAATCAAAGGACCAAGCCCGTGGAGCTTGAACGTGTGTGAAAAGATGTCTCCGTCAGAACCTGCCGATTCGTTCGTCAAGGCCACCATCGGACCAGCTGGCGATCCATACGGGAATCCCTTCGGCTCATTCCAGCGCGAGATTCTCCATCCCAGCCGCCTACGGAGGAGTTTTTGGAGCAGGAGCTGAGATACATTGCCGCCGCGGTTGTACCGCACATCGACAACGATGCCCTCCTTGTCGACCGCCTGGAGAAAGTTCCGGTGGAACTCGGCAAAACCGCCCACCCCCATGTCGGGGATGTGGATATACCCGGCTTGGCCGTTCGTCTTATCAAGAACGTAATCCCGGTTGGCGTTGACCCAGGTCCGGTACCGAACCGCAGTCTCCGACGCCAGCGGCTTTACCGCCACCTGATGGGATTTCCGAGTCCCTCGCCGGATTTCAAGCATGACCGGCTTGTCGGACCGGTCAGCTAGGGCTTCCTGTACCGAATGGCGGCGGTCGATTGGCCGCCCATCGACGCTGACAATTCGATCACCGACAGAAACATTCAACCCAGATCCGGCCAGCGGCGATGTCACTTTGGGATCCCAAGCGTCGCCGGCCAGGATGTTCGCGACCGTGGTGACCCCCCGGGCGGTCACGTCAACGTCGATACCCAGCGAACCTTGCCGATACGTGGGCTCGGGGCGATAGTCACCGCCCATCTCGTAGGCGTGCGAAGTGCCAAGCTCGCCTTGCATTTCCCACATGAAGTCCGAGAACTCCGATCGCGAACCGACCCGATCGACCAGAGGAAGATACTGTTTGAGCACCCTGACCCAATCGACCGAGGCCATGTCCGGCTGCCAAAAATACTCTCGTTGGAGTCGCCATGCTTCGCGAGCCATCTGACGCCACTCGTCGACGGGAACAACTTCCAGCCTGATCTGATCGAGGTCAACGAGTCCCGATTCGCGCCCTGGTTTATCTGGCCCGTTCTTCTCGCCTCCCTTCCAGGAGGTCGGTACAACCCGCAATTTTTTCCCTGCCAGGATGCCGAGCACTTTGCCGTCTCGCGAAACGGTGACCCCACTGACTCCTTCGGTAACCGTTTCGACCTTGTTTGCGGCAAGGTCATACGCCTCAAGTTTGCCTTCGGGTCCAGCCGCAGGCGCCTTGCCGACGGTGCCGCTCAATGGCACCGAAACGAAGAATACCTTGCCGTTGGCACCCTCCACCTGGCGATAGCGGCCGTGAGGGACCGGCAAAGCAACAATTCGTTGCTCGATACCGGCGAACGTGATCGTCGTCTTAGGAGGGCCGTCGTCAGTCTTGGCATCGGTCTTGCCGTTCGACGGCGGGCTCCCTGGAGCGGTTGGCGGACGCATCTCCTCGTTGACAGGCGAAATGGTCTTGTCATCAAGCACGACCAAATACGGCTTGTCACTGACCGGAAATCCGTAGTCGTGCATAAGCGAGTCAGGAACCGGGTCATAAATTCGGCTTGAAAGGAAGTAGAGGAACTTTCCGCCAGGATCGAACGACGGGTACCCATCCTGGTGGGATCCGTCCGTGACCTGATGGACGCGCCCGGAACGGGCATTGGCGACGAAGAGAGCCGAGAGGTTTTCGCTAATCGACGCACCGAACGCAACCCATTGACCGTCGGCGCTCCAACAAATACCGTGCAGCCAGGAGTGGGCCGACTTGTATATGGTCCGCGATTTGCCCGTTTCGAGATTGAAGATGATCAGCTCATGCCGATGATTGGAGATGAGCACCCGGTCGGCACCCGTTGGGGCCACCTCGATGGCCCTGGCCCGACCAAAGTCCCCGGCATGATATTCGACGTCCATCGACCCGTCGGCAGCACTTAGGACCAACTGCTCCTCGCCACCGTCGTCGGTGACCGACAAGACTCGTTTGCCATCAGGTAGCCATGTGGTGAGTCGGTACCGGATTGATGAATCTGCTCCATGACGGACCGGTGCTCCGCCAAAGGCCGGCATGGTCACCGCAGTACCTCTCGAAACAAAAGCCAGCGAGTGGCCTTCGGGATGCAATTCGACGGATTCGAGGCTGTTCGACGCTGGGACGAATCGCCGATTCAGCTGTGGACGAGCAGAAGGCAACGTGACGTCGAGTTGAACCGATTCGCCGGTAGAAGGATCGAAGAGCCAGAGGTCTGCGCCACAGTGGTAGACGATTCGCTGTCCATCACTCGAGGCGAATCGGGCATAAAACCCCTCATGGTGCGTGTGGCGTTCGAGGTTGCGGCCGGTGGGCGTCACGGAATAGATGTTTCCGTGTCCCTCGTGATCTGAAAGAAAATAGATACGTCGGCCGATCCACATGGGATCAGCCAGATTCCCGGCGAGTTCGACCAGCGGGGTGTAGTCCCCCGAACCTTTGGAGTCCGCCCAAAGGGTGCCTGCTCGTCCGCCTCGATATCGCTTCCAGCGAGCCGGGTCGAGCGAATTGCGCCCCAGTACGATGCCCTGGCGGCGCTGAGCCAGTGCTCGGGCCGGACCAACGTTCCATTCGGTAGACGGCGACCCGTCCAATGGAACCGTGTGAATGTGCATCGAACCTGCGAACGGCTGCTGCCAGTCCGAAGCCACAACGATCGAAGCGCCATCGGCGGCCCACCCGACGCAGTGTGTCGTCGCTCCCCAGAACGTCACCCGACGAGTGGGACCGCCCGACACATCCATAACAAAAATGTCGGGCTGACCCTCGTCCCTGCTGGTGAACGCCACCTGCAATCCGTCAGGAGACAGGCGGGGGAAGAGCACCGAGCCGGGGTTGGCGGTCAAGCGTCGAGCCACTCCTCCCGTCGATTCCACGGACCAGAGGTCATCTTCGGAAACGAAGACAATCGTGTCACCAGCAATAGTCGGATGGCGGTAGTAGCCGGCAATCATTCACAACCCTCTCTACAAAGAAGCGACCAGGTTAGTGGAGGACCGTCCACGCCGAACGCACCGAGATGCCCAACCAGACCATCCGGTAGCCTGGCCTCCATGATGGACTTCGTTCTACCGGCCACCGATGCCGGTGTGCTGGGGCAGGCGGGACTGGCGATCGTCGCAGCTGCGGCCGGATTCTGGTTCACCCGAAGCCATCCGGATCGCCGCATCTTCGTGTGGGGCGTCGCCATCCTGACGGTGGCCGGGTTCGGACTCCGCGCCCTCCATTAGGTTCCTATTCAGTCCACTGCTGCCAGCAGGTCCGGCAGCTCACGCAGCGAACGTATCACCCAGTCGGCTCGTGAACCATCGGCTGATCCATCTCGGTCGACAAGCACCGATCGTATGCCGGCCGCCCGAGCGGCAGCAACATCGGCCTCCTCCGAATCGCCTACCAGCACCGCTCGCTGAGCAGAAACTCCCATCCGGGTAAGCGCAGCCTCAACGATGGCAGGGTCCGGCTTGGCTACCCCCACGTCGACTGATCGAATCACGGCTTCAAATCGATCCTCAAGACCCAGACGAGCAACGTTGGCGTTCCCGTTCGAGACGATCGCCAGCCGCCGGTCGCCCAGCGCATCTAGCGCTGGCAAGGTGTCTTCGAACAGGTTGATACCGTGCGCTTGATGCGAGAAGTAGGACGCTCCAAGTTCGACCGCCAGGCCCTCCTCATGGATCCCGGCCTCCTCGAGCGCCCGCTCGAAAGAGGCGAGCCGGACGACCGCAAGGTCCATCACCCGCCCAGACAGCTCATGGGCGACGCGGTCTCGGATCTCGATCAGACGGTCAACGGTCAGGCTGGCGGACTCTCGGCCAGGATGCGCAATCCAGAGCTCCTCGAGGGTGGCATGCAGGGCGGCCCGCATCGCTCCCTGGAAGTCCCACAACGTATCGTCGGCATCGAACAATACGACTTCAATCACCGTGGCACGCTCACATCAGCTCCCGAACGATGTCCCACTGAGGGATAGGGCAGTCGCCGTCCCGAGCAGATTCATACCGTCATCGACAACCGGAAGACTGGGAACCCCCAACGATCGGAGCTTTTCAGCGGCGTCATCGACGGTGTCCAGGCGATCGAGCGACACCGGCTCGCGCATGCAGTCGGCGACTCTTGGACCGTCACCCGCCATGACCAACGCTGTCCCGGTGACACTGCCGATGAGCACCCCGTCCTCGACCACCGCCAGGAGTCCGCCGGGCATGACGCGGGCGGCGTCGCCTGCACCCATATGCGGCGAGACGTAAGCAGGCTCATCCATTCCATGGAAAACCCGTCGGGGTGCTTCACGGACCGCTACCGCCCCGATGGCGGACCTGGCGATTAACCGGGCTCCCTTTCCGAAGAACTGGCGTTGGAGGAACGATCCACCTGGCGCTCCAACGACGAGAAGCGTGTGGGGACCTGCGTGCTGAATCACCTCGGATGCACTGTTGGCCTGGACAATCCCCGCTTCGACACCCGGGACTAGCCCAACGAGCGTCTCGACGACGTTGAGCGCTGACACCTGATCACCGTCGTTCTCGTAAGCGCATTCCAGTTTTGTCGGGACACCCAACGACTCACCGAGTCGACGAGCAACCCGGGCGGCTAGTTCAGAATGGGGGCCACCAGCCACCAACGCGGCAACAGACTCAACGTCGTCAAACGAAACATCGAAAGGGACCACGGTTGGTACGACATCGAATGAGGCAGCAAACCGTTTAGAGACGAGCAAGTCGGCACGGTTCACAATCGCGAAGTCGGTCAGATCACCTTCGACCCTCTGAGCTTCAGAGTCGAGTAGCGTAGCGAGCTCGGAACAGCCACTTCCCCTACTCCAAATGACTCGATGAATGTCAGACACTCAAACCAACTCCCGAAAAAGATCTGTTCAATCGCACCAAAACTGCTCTCAGACTTATTAACGTGACCAGGCACATGATCATTTCCGCACCGAACCAGACGCGCCAGGGCGAACATCGCGTCGCACTTACCCCCGATGCCGTCGGTTCCCTGATCACCGACGGGCACACCGTACACATCGAACAGTCGGCAGGTACACCAGCAGGATACCCCGACCAGGCGTATGTCGAAGCGGGGGCCACCATCGTGGACAATCCCTGGACCGCCGATGTAATAGCGGTCGTCGAACCTCCTTCAGCCGAGCAGCGGTCGAGTATCCGGACCGGCGCCATCATCGTCGGACTACTGCGGCCCCTTGACGAACCGGGAGTGATCGCCCAACTCGCCAAAACAGGAGCAACCAGCCTGGCGTTTGAAACGTTGCCGCGAATCACGCGTGCCCAGTCCATGGACGCACTGTCGTCCCAGGCCACCGTCGTCGGATACCAAGCGGTGCTTGAAGCCGCCACTCTGCTGCCACGGTTCTTACCGATGCTGACCACGGCGGCCGGCACGATCCGACCGGCCAAAGCCCTGATCCTCGGTGCGGGAGTGGCCGGTTTGCAGGCCATCGCTACAGCCAGGCGCCTTGGTGCCGTCGTGAGCGCTTTTGATGTCCGCTCAGCCGCCGCCGAACAGGTGCAGAGTCTCGGAGCGACATTCATCGAAGCGATCACCAGCCCCCAGGATGCGGCTACCTCGGGTGGCTACGCCAAAGAGTTGGCCGCCGACGAACAAGCAACCATCGTCGCAAACCTGGCCCCATCGGTTCTCGATTCGGACATCGTCATTTCCACCGCTCAGATTCCTGGCCGTCAAGCCCCGCTGCTCATCACCGCCGAAACCGTGGCAGGTATGCGACCCGGTTCGGTAATCATTGATACCGCCGCCAGCACGGGAGGGAACTGTGCGTTGACCAAACCCGGGGAGACAATCGTGGTGGGCGGCGTAACTATCGTCGGCGACCTCGATCTAGCATCACGAGTGGCTGGGCACGCTTCCCAGATGTTCGCTCGCAACGTCACCACCTTATTGAAGCTCGCTCTCGCAGAGGACAGCGTTGACATGAACGATGAAGTTATTGCGGGTTGTGCGGTCACGCATGAGGGCCGAATAACCAATGATCGAGTCCGTGCCATGCTTGAGGACGTGTAACCGTGTTAATGATTTCCATCACCGTGTTCATCCTGGCCGCCTTTGTGGGCTTTGAAATCATCACGAAGGTGCCTCCCACACTGCACACGCCGTTGATGTCAGGTTCGAACGCCATCTCGGGGATCACCATCGTCGCTGCCATCATCGTGTCTGGTCGAGCGGAAGGAACCCTCGCGGCCATCCTCGGCATCGTGGCGGTGATTCTGGCGACGATCAACGTCGTAGGCGGGTTCCTCGTCACCGACCGAATGCTGGAAATGTTCAAACGGGACCCCCGATGAACGAGACCCTTCAGTCGTTCCTCTATTTGGTCGCGGCAGTTGCATTCATCCTCGGCCTCAAACGATTGACGTCACCGGCTACCGCCCGCAACGGAAACCGTTTGTCGGCCGTCGGTATGCTCATCGCCACCGTCACGACGCTGCTCGGGCAAAACATCGTCTCCTACACGGGAATATTTGTCGGAATCGTGATCGGATCCGCGATTGGAGCGGTCGCCGCCCGCCGAATCGCCATGACCGACATGCCCCAGCTCGTCGCAGCCTTCAACGGATTCGGCGGTGGGGCCTCGGCGTTCGTTGCCGCCACCGAGTTCATCAGGGATCCGGGAGCCGTTGACACACGGATAACCATCGTTCTGTCGGTCCTCATCGGTTCGATCACCATGACCGGAAGCTTCGTGGCGTTCGCCAAGCTCCAGGGCCTGATCTCGGGAAATCCCATCAGCTTCAAAGGACAGAAATTCTTCGATGGTTTGATTGTCCTTGTCATCCTGGCACTCGGAGTGTTGTTGGTGACCAACCCGACGAGTTTGGATTTCTGGATCTTGACACTGTTGTCTCTGGTGATCGGTGTGACTCGGGTCCTACCAATCGGCGGCGCCGACATGCCGGTGGTCATCGCCTTCCTCAATGCGGCTTCCGGACTCGCCGCCGCCGCAGCGGGTTTCGTGATCGACTCGAATGTTCTCATCATCTCCGGTGCCCTCGTGGGCGCGTCCGGTTTGATCCTCACCTCGATCATGGTCAAAGCCATGAATCGCACGCTGATCGGGGTTTTGGCCGGCGGGTTCGGCGGTACGAGCGGACCGCAAGAAGAGATCGGCCAGAAACCGGTGAAACGGGCCACCGCCGACGACGTGGCCATCACGCTTGCCTATGCCAGGAGCGTCATCGTCGTCCCCGGATATGGTCTGGCGGTCGCCCAGGCCCAGCATGTCCTCAGAGATCTTGCCAACGCGCTAGCGGTCCGCAACGTCGAGGTCCGGTATGCGATCCACCCAGTGGCGGGCCGCATGCCTGGACACATGAACGTGCTACTCGCTGAAGCCGATGTGCCATACGACCAGCTCTACGACCTCGAGACCATCAATCGTGACTTCCCCCGAACCGATGTCGCTCTGGTGGTCGGCGCGAACGACGTTGTCAACCCTGCCGCCCGCAACGACACCAACAGCCCGATCTACGGCATGCCCATTCTCGACGTCGACGCGGCAAAAACGTGCGTTGTGATCAAGCGGTCCCTCTCCCCCGGATTCGCCGGCATCGACAACCCATTGTTTTATGAGGAGGGCACGCTCATGATGTTCGGCGATGCCCGTCAAGCTCTGAGTGATCTCGTTACCGCCGTCAACAACGTCTGAACGACGCTATTCGGCAGAAGTACCTGGCGGCGTCCGAGTTGGTTGCCACAACACCCGCTTGAGTCCTCCGAGGAAAGCACCGGCGAGGAGCAGCAGGCTCAGCGTCAGAGTCAATCGATTGGCCGTCAGATCACCGAGGAACCGCACCGCTGACAGGTGTACTCCCATGCCGACCAAGAGCGCAACGAATACGAGGGGGCGCGGCATTCCGTTCGCAAGAGAAATCTGACCAATCGGGCAGGTCATGACCCAGTAGAGCGTGCTGGCCGCCAGGCCTGCCACGGCCAGTTCAATAACCCAGACGGGAGCAACCACCAGGACCAAGATCGCCATCACCGACGCGGCCGCAATGACGTACTCGCGGATGCGGGGCGGGACCATGAGACCAGCCTAGGGACGTCGGAGCAAGACGTACCGAGTGACCTTAGGACCAGAGGGTTTTCGCCCAGGCCTGATGGCGATCCCTTAAAGACTCGACCTCAAGTCCGCGCAGCTGTCCAGCTTCGACGACGACGCGGCCATGGACCACCGACCAATCGACCCGGGACCGGCTGCCGAAAGCCAAACTTGCGACAGGATCGGCATACCCGGAATCAGCCAAACCTCCGGTTACGTCAACGGCGATCAGGTCGCAGGCCTTGCCCACCTCCAGCGAACCGATATCGGAACGGCCCAGTACCTCAGCGCTCCCCCGAGTAGCTAGTCGAAGCGCAGCACGGGCCGACATGAGCAGACCCGTTTCACCAACGCCCGGAGCCACAGCCAGTCGGGCGAGAAGCATTGCCTGGCGTACTTCGCCGATGAGATTTGAACTGTCGTTCGAGGCGCTGCCGTCTGTCCCGAGACCGACCGGGACGCCTTGGCGCAGAAACCGGGCGATGGGAGCGATGCCCGAAGCGAGGCGCATGTTGGAGCTCGGGCAGTGAGCGACCCCGGTACGGGTATCGGCCATCAGTTGGGATTCGTCTTCTGAGATGTGCACACCGTGGGCGTACCAGACGTCGTCGCCCAGCCATCCAACTTCTCCGGCGTATTCGACCGGGCGGGACCCGAACCGCTCCAGGCAGAACGCTTCTTCGTCGACGGTCTCAGCCACATGCGTGTGCAGTCGGCAGCCGAGTTCCCTGGCCAGTTCAGCCGACTCGACCATGAGCTCTTTGGTCACCGAGAAGGGTGAAGCTGGCGCGAGCACTACCTGACGCATCGACCCCGCGGCAGGATCGTGCCACCGGCTGACTGCCTCCTGGCTGGCCTGCATGATGTTTTCGTGCGATTCCACGATCAGGTCCGGCGGTAGCCCACCGTCGGATTCCCCGAGGCTCATCGACCCCCGCGACGCAACGAACCGGATCGGTACCGCCTCGGCACCGGCGAACTGATCATCGATCGAGCTGCCGTTCGGCCACAGATACTGGTGATCGAACGCTGTCGTGCAGCCCGACAGCGCCAACTCGGCCAGTCCGAGAGTTGTGGCGTCACGCACGCTGTCCGGAGTGAGCCGAGCCCACATCGGATACAACGCCACGAGCCAATCAAATAGTTCGGCATCCTGAGCCTGGGGAACGGCCCTCGTCAACGTTTGATAAAGGTGATGGTGCGTATTGATGAGACCGGGCAACACCACCATTCCTTCGGCGTCGATGACCCGGTCGGCTGTCTCGGGCAGATCGACCGATGCGCCCACCTGGGTAATCCACCCGTCTTCGGCGAAAACGCCCCCATCCGGGATTTCCGAGCTTTCGTCGTCCATCGTGACCAGGACTCGGGCGTTGCGGACCAGGGTGGTGCTCACGGCTGACCCGTGTTCACTGAGCCAGCCCGGCCAGCACCCGCGATGGCGTCAGCGGGAAACTGTCGAACCACACGCCAGTTGCGTCGTGTAGTGCGGCAATAACTGCGGCCGCGTAGGGAATCAAAGGCATTTCGGCCATTCCTCGAGCCGCAAACGGGCCAAGCGGGTCGCCGTATTCGCCGATGACGGTATCGACCTTGCGAGGTATGTCGCCGATGCCGGGAATCAGATATTGCGATAGACGAGGATTGGTGATCTTCCCGTCCTTGCTCACCAACAACTCTGACAACGTGTACCCGTGGGCCTGAACTATGGCTCCCTCGGACTGGGTCACAATCAGCATCGGGTTGATCGCCTTGCCAACATCGACCGCGCTTACCACCCGGTCAATCCGGATATGGCCGGTTTCGATATCGACGGAGAGGTCCACCGCCTGGGCTACGTAGCCGTACGAAAAGTTGGAAACCGACGGTCCACCATCTGGGTCTAGCGGGTCTGTCGGGGGCGGGACATATCGGAACTCGCCTACCGCCGGGCGGTCACCGTCTAACCAGGATTTCTGCGCCTCTTCCGCTGCCCCGAGGATGGCATTGCCAGCCATAAATGTCATCCGAGATGCCGAAACGGACCCCGAGTCGCCGGTGTGGGCGGTGTCGGAGAACACCGAATTCACCGACCCTATGTCTAGGCCGAGAGCCTCGGCTGTTATCTGGACCAAGGCGGTGTGAGTTCCCTGACCGACTTCGGCAGCGGAATGAAACAGCGTTGCACCGGTGGGTTCATCATCATCGCCGATGAGTTCGATTCTGGCTTCGCAACGCTCTGGAAAACCGAAGCTGAAACCGACATTCTTGAACGCACATGCAAAGCCTCGCCCGTGCCTGGTGGCCGCCGCTGAACCAGGAAGCGAACGGAAAGCACGCACCGGCTCATAACTCGGACGCGGCTGTCCCCACGCCGCTTCGCTCGCGCAATCTTCGACAACCTGCTTGATCGAGACGCCTGCAGGGAGCGGAGTGTGCGTAACTCCGAGGTCACCATCCCCAATCAGATTACGACGCCTCAATTCAACGGGGTCCATACCCAGTGCTTCGGCGAGTTTGTTGATCTGGGACTCGGAGACAAATGTGCCCTGCGGACCGCCAAATCCCCGGAAGGCGCCTCCCGGGGTTGAAGTGGTGTACACCGCATGACTGTCAACCCGGACATTCGGAAGCAGGTACGGACCTGCCACGGTCAAATGCACGTTTCCGAGAACCTTGTTCGAGGTGTAGTTGTATGCACCGGCATCGAGATAAACGTCAGCCTCGACGGCAACGATCTTGCCATCTGCCGTCGCTCCCCAGCGGGCGGTAACTTGAGCGCGGTGTCGCTTGTGATGGCCGACAATCGACTCCTCCCTCGACCATTGCGCCCGGATCGGGCGATGATCTCCGAGGGCCGCCGTCTTCTGCGCTGCCAAGGCCAAGACGATCTGGAGACTCATGTCCTCACGACCGCCGAAAGCACCCCCGATCGCCGGGTAGATAACCCTGACACGATCGGCCGGAAGGTCAAGAGCGTGGGCCATCTCTTCTTGATCCTCGTGGGTCCATTGACCGCCGATCTGAACTGTCACCCTCCCTTCGGAGTCGATGTACGAGACGGCCGCTTCAGGTTGGAGGTACGCATGCTCTTGGTACGGGAGTTCGTAGGTTCCTTTTACGATCACGTCCGCCGCCGCCCACCCGGCCTCCATATCGCCTTTACGCAATACATAGTCGCGGTACGAGTTCGTCGATAAACCATTCTCGGGGTGGACGAGGACGGCACCCGGCGCTAGCGCCGCATCAATAGAGTCGACCAGAGGTAGCTGTTCCCACGTGACCTCGATGAGCGCCGCGGCCCGACGACCGATCGCGTCGGTCTCAGCAACGACGACCGCAATATGATCGCCCTCCCAGCGACTGACATCCGAGGGGACGTCGCTGCGGCCATTGGCATCGATGCCGACGAGGACAGGCTGATCGTTCAGGATCATGCCGTATTCGTTTTTGGGGACGTCGCCAGCCGTGACGATTGTGACAACCCCGGCCAGCGATCTTGCCGCCGACGTGTCCATCGACAGCATCCTGGCGTGCGGTTGGTCCGAGAAAACCACCACAGCCGAGAGCATCTCGCCATCACGAATATCACCGGCGTAGATGGCCGCTCCGGTTACCTTCGCTTCGGCATCGGGGCGTTTGACCGATTCGCCAATCATGATCCAGCCTCCACCACGGCATCAATTATCTTGTAATACCCAGTGCACCGACACAGGTTGCCGGCCAGACCCTCGACCACTGCGTCGGCATCCGGGGAGGAAACCTCATCGAGCAAGGAGGCCCCGGCCACGATGAAGCCGGGGATGCAATAACCGCATTGAACTGCGAATTTGTCAATGAAGGCCTGTTGAACGGGATGGAGGGCGCCGTTTCCGATCCCCTCTACGGTCACTACTGAAGATCCTCCAACGGAGGAGGCCGGGACGAGGCAGGACATCACGGAACTCCCGTTGAGTTGCACCGTGCAAGCGCCACACTCGCCTTCGGCGCATCCCTCCTTGGTTCCGGTAAGCGAAGTACCGATCGCCGGGCCGGCGACGTCCCTGAGCCAATCGAGCAGCGTCAATCCCGCCCCTCCTTCGACCGCAAGACCGTGACCATTGACGACAACGTCGGAGCCACGGTGTCCGTGCGTCGTACCGCTCGCCCCGAGCAGAATCGGCCGTCGGGGTATGGGATGCGAACCAATAAGCGACCGGAGGCCTCGCTCCACCACTATTCGCACCGCCTCCGAGCGATAGGCGGCGGTGGCGCGGACGTCATCGATAGGGGTAACCGCCGCCGAAGCCGCCAGGGCAGTCTCGGCGATTGCCTTCTCCTCGAGTCGACGCCCGATGAGGGCATCTACAGGTGTTTCAACGATTGTTGTTGCTACCGAACCGAGCGCAATCCTCGCTGACGTCACAATGCTGTCTTTGGTTGCAACTACCAGCGCGGCGTGCACTACCGAGATCGCCTGGGCTGCTCTCAAACCTGCCTTTACAAACACACCTCGCTCATCAGCCCCCAGTTTTCGAAACGTCACTGCGGTAATGAGCTCGTCAGCTTGGCACGTGCTCTGGCGTACTCCCGTGTGAAAATCGGCCAGCCTCACTGTGCGCTCGCCCCGCACCGAGCGAAGGCTCACCGAGGCGTCCAGGACTCGCAATGCCGAGATCGTATCGTTGGCCGGACTGGCGGTGGCAAGGTTGCCGACCACGGTGGCCCGATTGCGCAGTTGGGGCGATCCGATCTCAAAGCAGGCCTCCGCCAACGGTCTGGCAGACTCCCACATCTCTGGCCTGGCGATGATCTGGTTGTGCGTGACGAGCATCCCAATGGTGATTGAATCCGTTCCAATGGAGATGTTGTCGGCGTCGCTAATCCCCGAGAGATCGATGAGCGCCTCGACCGCGCCATGTTGAAGATGAGCGAATTCGAGGATGAGGTCGGTCCCACCGGCGATGAGCTTCGCCCGCTCGCCGTATTCGGCGAGCAACTCAACTACTTCGTCGACTGTCCCAGGCCGAAGAACCACGTCGGGTAACGGCCCACGCCGCTGCACCTCATGCATTGTTGCGGCCGTTGTAGATAATCGCCCCGGATGAGACGTACAGATCGAGCACTGCAACCGCTTCGCTTCGCATCACATCCACCTCAACTGCGATTCCCCGCGTACGCAAAGCTTCCTGCCAGTCCGCAACCTTGGGACCTTCATCGAAGCCTATCGCCCGAGCATCCTCGTCACGGGCTCCCGTCACGAGTTTACGGACCCCCGACCATACAGTGGCGCCGAGGCAAAGGGCGCATGGCTCGGTTGAGGCGACCAGTTCCATGTCGGGGAGGCCTTCTCCGCCGAGGTCGAACACACCGAGCTGCTGATTTGCGAGACCGATGGCCGTTATTTCAGCGTGAGCAAACGATATGGCAACCGAGACCACCCGGTTGACTCCCGGCGCCACGAGCTTCCCGGATGCCGATTCAAAAATGGCCGCCCCAAAGGGCCCACCGGTCTGCTCCACCACGTTGCGTCTGGCAAGCTCGATCACGAACGGCATTCGATCTTCGGGCGCAAAAACCCCACCTGGTAGCGCTAGCTCATCAACCCAGTCAGGCGCGTCGATAACAACCTTCCCCCAAGAACTCACGTTCGTTCCTCCCTTGCGTACGGTATTCCAAGCGCAGCCGGCGCTCCCAGGCGGCTCCGTAACGACGAGGCCGACGCCACGAGCACGAGAACAACGATCGTCATGATGTACGGCGCCATGTTCAAGAGGTTCGCAGATATCGTGGTGCCCGATGCTTGGAGACGGAACTGGATGGCGTTGACGCCCCCGAATAGCAACGCTCCAACCAGCGCCCTCGCCGGTCGCCAGCTAGCAAAGATGACGAGAGCGACGGCGATCCAGCCGCGTCCACCGGTCAGATTCTCGGACCAGCCGGGGGTGTATGCGAGGGATAGGTGTGCGCCACCCAAACCGGCCAGCGCCCCGCCAATCATGGTGTAGATGTATCGGTATCGCAGAACCGGGATGCCCATTGCCTCGACAGTTGCCGGGCTTTCGCCCATCGCCCGCAGTTGTTGACCTGGAGCAGTCCGGTAGATGAAAAACGACACGAGCGGAATGAACAGAAACATTGCATACACGACCAGATCCTGCGTAAACAGGGCATCGCCAACCACCGGCAGCGAGCTGAGCCCGGGGATGGCCACTTCCCGGAAGCGGGGCCCCTGGAGACCAACCAGTGGACCGTTGTTGGGACCGAGACGTTCGCCGATGAAGCTGGCAAGTCCAGTCCCGGCCAACGTGAGCGCCAATCCCGAGACGATCTGATCGGCTCGCAACGTGATCGTCACGAAGGCGTGCAGGAGTGCCATCAGCGCTCCAACTGCCATCGCCGCAAGCACCCCTACTGCCAGCGAACCCGAGTGATAGGCGGCTGCGAAACCGCTTACCGCCCCCATGATCATCATGCCTTCCACCCCGAGGTTGAGGATGCCCGAGCGTTCGGTGATCGCTTCACCGATCGTTGCGAACGTCAACGAAGTTCCAGCAAAAATCGCAATCGCCAGGATCGAGGTAACCAGATCAAGATTCATGCGGCCACCTCGGCGTGCTGACGGATCACCCTGATTCGGTACCGACTGAAGATGTCACCGCCGAGCACGAAGAACAGCATGACGCCCTGGACCACCTGAGCAACCGAGGCCGGGAGGCCCATGGTCATCTGGATCTGGTCACCGCCCACGAACACCGCCGCCAGAAGTATGGACACCACCACGATCGCAAAAGGCTGCAGCTTGGCCACCCAGGCAACGATGATCGCCGTGAAGCCGTTATTGGCCGACAGTCCCTGCTGAAGCTTGTGCGAGATTCCCGCCACCTCGCCCATGCCGGCTAGACCGGCCAGACCTCCTGAAACGAGCATGACGAGGACGATGTTGCGAAACATCGATACTCCGGCGAAACGGGCCGCTTCCGGGTTGTCCCCAAGGAGTCGGATCTCGTAGCCCGCCCGGGTCTTCGCGAGGAGAACCCAAACCGCCCCGGCTGCGACCAGCCCGATGAACAACGCCAGATTGACCCGGGTGTTGAAGAATCTTGGCAGCCAGGTGTACTCAGGAAACAGTGCTGAACCGGGGAAGCCGAACCCGGCCGGATCCTTCCACGAGGTCGTGAACAGTTGCGAATACCAGAGGATGGCGATGTAGTTGAGCATGAGTGTCACGATTATTTCGCTCACGTTCAGGTACGCCTTCAAGAGGGCGGGGATGAGTGCCCAGAGTGCTCCAGCCAGAACCGCCGCCCCGCCCATCAATAACCCGTACACGACCAAGTTCTGCGGAATCCCGGGAGCAGCCTCCGGTAGGAATAGCGCCACGCCTGATGCGGCGATGCCTCCCATAACCAGTTGGCCTTCGGCGCCGATGTTCCAGAACTTCATCTTGAACGCCACCGCCACTGCCAGGCCGGTCAAGATGAGCGGCGTAGCTCGCACCAACGTTTCCGAGACGCTGTAAACGTCGCCACCGAATAACCCGCCGAAAGCCCCGTCCCACATGGCGGCGTACGTGTCGATCGGATTCGCCCCGAATGCAAGCAGCAACAATCCGCTGGCGATCAACGCCAAAACCACCGAAGCTACCGGTACCAGCCAATTCAAATAGCGCGGCGGATCAATCCTTCGTTCTAGCCCAAGCCGAATCATTCCTCAGCCACCTCGCCGGCCATCATCAGGCCGATCCGTTCCCGGGTAGCCCGCTTTGCGTCGACCACGCCCATATTCTCGCCGCCGTGCAGCACCATCACCCGGTCCGACAGTACGAGCAGCTCATCGAGGTCTTCCGAAAACAAGATGATGGCGGCTCCCCGGCGTCGCTCAGCTAAAAGTGCTTCTCTCACCGTTTCGATGGCACCAACGTCGAGCCCGCGCGTCGGATAGGCAGCCACGATGAGCGGAACGAGACCACTCTTGGTGCCGGCGTCGATCTCCCTGGCCAGGATCGCTTTCTGCTGATTGCCTCCGGA
>CBDTUI010000052.1:0-18463 GCA_965363765.1 uncultured Acidimicrobiia bacterium | reverse complement strand
CTAAATTTCGAGGATATGCCCCCAGATCCGCGATCCGGGTTCTTCTCGAAATCCTTCCATCAGCTCGCCGAAGCCGACTGCGACTAGTTCCGCCGCCCGGGTTGCGGCATCGGCATGCTTGGACTCGTTCAGGCGGGTTTCGAGGAGGTGGACGTCGGCAGGTAACTCCGTCGGAAGTGTCTGCGCTATGAACGAACGATAGAGGTCGGGTTGATCGGTTCCCTCCCGGCCGAAGGCGAACACTCGAGTGGTCGCCAGGGCCCCGGAATGGGCTGGGTTGGACTGAGATCGCGTATCATGTCGCCATCGGTGGGTCGATCGTCCGGCCACGTGAGAAACTCGTCGATCGAGACGTTGCGGATCTTCATATCCGCCGAACCTACCCGACCGGACCAGACCTGATCGTCTAGAGGGTCGGGCCGGCAACTGATTAGTGGTCAGGCGCAGACTGGATTGGTCTGATTGGCAAGCCAGCGACCGTGCTCATTGAAGCTGTCTACCTGTGCCGGTGCCAGCATCGTTGAAGTATGCAGGGTGGAGGCGGCGCAGGCAAGGACTTTGCAGGCCCGACTCGCTCCAGCCTGGCCTCACTCGTTTTTGGCTAGTTGATAGGCATCGACGGCAAAGGCGGTGTTCATGATCAACACGGATACGAACATGATCGTATAGAGGGTCGGCTCGGACTCCTGGATGCCGAACTCGACATAGGTCAGGCCGATCACGCCGACCAACCAGAGCACCGCCAGCCCTCGTTTGGCTCCGATGATCAAGTAGCCGAGGCCCGGCAAGAAGAAGTTGGCGATTGCGGCGATCGGGGCTTTGCGCATAATGTCCTCCAGGGTATTGACGCTGTCCAATGAATACCGTAGCCTTAGGTTTAGGACGTATAAATAGACAAACGTCCTGTTTCTCTATCGAGACGTGCGGAACGGTACGCCCATGGCTGATGCTCTTACTGACATCCTTGATTCTGTGCGGATGCGCGGGTCGGTCTTCTCTCGGGCGTCGCTTGCCGCACCGTGGGGAGTCGAATCGGGCCCGACTGCTAACGGAATATTCCATGCGGTCGTGGCTGGGCAGGTTCATGCTCGGCTGGCAGGGACTGGCGAGGAAGTGATTCTTGAGCGTGGCGACGTGGTATTCATGCCGTTCGGAGACAACCACCTGCTCACCGATCGACCGAACCGACCAACTCGCCCGATCGGCCAGCTGACAACCCTCGATGAGGCCGGAATGGGGCATCTCGTCGTCGACGGCGAAGGCGCCGAGACGTCGCTGATCTGTGGGACGGTCGAGTTCGATCGGGGAGAAGCCCATCCGGTGTTTTCCATGTTGCCGCCGCTGATTCACGTGCGGGACACCACTGGTGCCGTGTCGAGAGTGGTTGAGGCGCTCATCGAGTTGATTGCCGCCGAGGTAGACCGCTCAGGTCCCGGTAGCGACACGGTGGTTGCCAGACTCACCGATGTGCTCATTGTCTACGTCATTCGTGACTACATATCCCGGTTGCCATCTAATGAGGTTGGTTGGCTTGGCGCACTGCGCGACCCTGAAATCAGCGCTGCCCTTGGTCTGATTCACAGCCAACCCGACCATCCCTGGACGGCGATTGAACTGGCCCGTTCGGTCGGGCTGTCCCGATCCGTGTTCTTTGCACGCTTTAAGAAGCTGGTCGGCGAATCCCCGTCGCAGTATCTGACCAGATGGCGGGTCCACCTGGCCACTCGGCTGCTCCGGTCCGACGGGCTATCGGTCACCGCCGTCGCTCGAAAGGTCGGCTACGGAACCGACGCCGCCTTCAGCAACGCCTTCGTCCGTGTGATGGGGGTACGCCCAGGGGCCTACCGGCGAGCCGCCTGATGGCCCCTCTCTAGTCGAGCGTCGACGCCAAAGCGGTCGGACTGGTTAGCGAGCGTTGCCAACTACTTGTTGGTTTATTCATCTTGGAAAACCATGTCCAAAAGAGACCAGTTGACCACGGGTGGCCAAAAGGGCCATAAAGTAGCGGTGTGACTCCCCTGAAACTCTTGCTGCGAAGACTCGGCGTGGGTCTGGTTCTCCTTGGACTGGCCTGGTTGGCCTGGCGTACCCACCGGTCGGGTCATTACTGGGGTGATGATTTCACTCTCTACCTTCGGCAAGCGGCCAGCCTGGTCGGGGGGAGCTCGGTGGCCGATGTCATCGCCGACAACGCTTACATGATCGAGCATTCCTACCGAACCGATTTTTCGCCGCCGGTGTATCCGTGGGGCTGGCCGTTGATACTCGCAATACCGGTCCGGCTAGTTGGCCTGGACGTCGACCGGCTCAAGTTGGTGAGCCTGGTGCTCTTCGTCGTCATGCTGCTTGCGTTCTATTTGTACTCCGTTGAGCGAGCCGGCGCATGGAGAGCCGTAGCTGGAGTCCTGGTGATTGGAACGAGCCCGATCTATATCGATTGGACGGAGCTTCTTCACAGCGAACTGCCTTACATGGTGTTCGCGTTTGGTGGCCTCATTGCGATCGACCGCAGTCGCGGTAGATGGGCGTCTTCGTGGTGGCGGGGAGCGGGTACCGGAGCGTTGGCGGCGGCGGCGTTCTCTGTCCGGCGAGAAGGACTTGCTCTAGTGGTGGCGATCGGCGTGGCGATACTTGCCGATCGAGTGCTCGCCGACAAAGAAACGCGATGGCGGGCGCTGACGCCGTTTGGGGCTTTCGCAGCGGTCGTGCTGCTCCTGCAGATAGTCCTGCCGAGCACTCTGGTACCGCGATATCCCGAGAACTCCCTCATGAACATCGTGCGATTTGGCACCACCATTGCCAGGCGGATCGGCGAGATATTCGGATTCGATTTGCCAACGATCGGCTGGGCTGTCGTGGTTCTCGGGTTTGTAGGGTGGACTCTGGCACTGTGGTCAGACTGGCGAAAGCATGCGCCGACCGTTGCCTACTTGCTGCCGGTGATGGCTGTGGGAGGCAGCTTTTTCATCCCATCCGGCCGCTACTTCTCCACCGCGGTCCCGCTGCTCATCCTCGGCCTTCTGATGATTCCGGCCCTGTTGGCCGGGGAGCGACGCGTTGAACTCGGGGTGCTGAGCGTCGTTGTGGTGCTCGTGATTGCTCCGTTCATTTGGTTGAACACCGGCAAGGCCCTGGCCGAGGCTGAGCGGGCCGATCGACTGAGCGCGTTGGTCAATGAGGGACCGTATCGCTCCGATGCCATCGAAATGTTCGAAGCCGTACGCGACGAGACGGCCACCGAAGCGGTGATCGGGTTCTTCAAGGCGAGGGCCATGACCCTGTACACCGACCGGCGATCCGTGCAGGTCAAAGAGGCAGACCCACTGAACCCTGGCTCCCAGTTCGACCTCCTCGTGCTCCGAACCGACGAGGTCCCCGAGGAGCTTCGTGCAGAAATCGACGACGATTACGAAGTCACCTGGTTCAACCAAACCTTCGAGCTGCTGACTCCCAAGCCCTAACCGCTATCTCAGATTGCGTGGGTCAGGCCGCCATCGATGCGGATGTTCTGGCCGGTGATGTAGGCGGACTTGTCCGAGATGAGGAACGAGATGAGGGCTGCAACCTCGTCGGCCGCTCCGTAGCGGCCGGCGGGAATGCGATCGACTCGATCTTGCTTTTCAGGCAAACTGTCGATGAAACCTGGAAGGACGTTGTTCATCCGCACCTGGTCGGCTGCGTAACGGACGCTGAAAAGCTTGGTGAAGTCAGCTAGACCGGCACGAAAAACGGCCGAAGTTGGGAAGTCTGGATCGGGCTCAAACGCTGCGAAGGTCGAGATATTGACGATCGATCCCATCCCTTGTTGCTGCATGATTGGCGTCACGAGGCGAGCTACCCGGACGACGTTCATTAGGTAGTAGTCCATCCCGAGATGCCAATCCTCATCGGAAATCTCGAGGAGGTCACCTTTTGGTCCATGGCCGGCGCTGTTGACGACGCCGTCGATACGTCCCCACTTTTCCATGGCTGCTTCGATGAAGGCCGTCAGGTCAGCAACTTCAAGGTTCGACCCCGTGAAGCCAAAGCCGCCCAAGTCCTGCCCGAGTTGTTCGCCTTTGCCGGAAGATGACATGACGCCCACCCGAAACCCTTCGGCGGCGAGTAGACGAGCGGCGCTGGCACCAAGACCAGAACCACCCCCGACTATTAGGGCAACGGGTCGATCGGTCATGGGAGTCCTCCGTAGCGATTTAGTGGGAACCGTGACGTTCGGCCATGCCGCCGGATCCGAATTGCAGCATACTGGAGGTGACGAACGACAAGGAGGTCACTTGGTTGAGTGCGCGTTGGTAACGCAGTCGGAGATAGCAACGATCGGGATTCGTTCCCAAGTGCCGAGTCGAGGCCATCCATGTCGGCTCGTATGACACGCTGGAGACAACTTACGGTGAGGTCGTCCAATGGATGACCGATCACAACCTGGTCCCTGCCGGCGAATCGTGGGAGTTTTACCTCACGGATCCGAATGTGGAGCCCGACACGAGCAAATGGCAGACCAAGATCGTTTGGCCGGTTACCCCCGCTACGGATTGAAAACTAGGCGTCGCCCGAGCCAGACCAGGCGTCGCGAAGCTTGACTCTGGCGCCATACGACAAGAGCGCCCCTCGATAGATTCGTCCGGCAATTCGGATAAGCAGGTAGGCAGAGGCGATCGTTAAAAGTGCTGCCAATACGATCTCCCACCAGGCGATGGCGTCCAGGGCGAACCTCACCGGAACCACGTACGGAGCTGTGAATGGGACGAACGTGGCGATTTTGGCCGTCAGGCCGGACGGATCGTTGAGTGTGGCAATCGTGATCATGAACGATCCAACAGCGGCAATTGTGACGGGAGTTGAGGCTGACGACGCGTCTTCGGCTCGGCTCACCAAGGCCCCGACGGTTGCGAACATGACGGAGTAGATGGTGAACCCGAGAATAAACCAGAGGATGACCATGGCGGCTGAATCCAAGGGAACGTCGGCGAGATCGACGCTCCCCGTGACGCGGGACAGTACGAGTCCGTAGACGACCGTCACAGCGAACTGGACAATTGCCAACGCGCCGATCCCGAGGACCTTGCCAGTCAATAGCTGCCAGGGCTGGATAGTCGACACGAGAATTTCGACGACCCGGTTGGCCTTCTCCTCGGTCACGCCAGCCAACGTCCAGGTGCCGTACATGAGGATGGCCATATACATGAGCATCAGCCCGGCGTAGGCGACGATTTCGCGGGTTGGGTCGTCGGCGTCCACCCCCGACAGTGTGCGGGGTCGAAGGGTCTGACCGGTGAGCAGTTCGACAACCTCTTCTGGTGTCATTCCAGTCTCGACAACGAGTTGCTCCACGGCGTTGGCGGACGCTGCTTGCTGGAGCAGGCTGGAGCCTTCGTTAGAGGCGAAACTGCCCTGCCCGAGTGTGACTAGCTCGGTTCCATCGACGAGAAGCGCTTCGATGGTGCCGTCTTCGATGGCGGCCTCTCCGGCTGCCAGGTCGTCGTAAGCGATGAGTTCCAGTTCGATAGCGTCGTCCGTGGCGACTAGTAGCTGGACTGTCGAAACGATCGGCTCCGATCCGGCTCCGACGTGCCCAACGGACACCTTTTCGGGTCCCGGGTTCACGAGCGGTGGGATCACGAAAATGGCGGTGATGATCAGCAGCGTGGCGATCGTTCCGATCATGAACACTTTGGAGCGGGCCCGTTCTCGGACCTCGCGACGCCATACGAGACCGATCGCTCTCCACGCAGTCATCGCACAGCCTCTCGATACAGGTCAGTCAACGTAGGCGGTGAGAAGCTAAAGCTCTCGACCGGGGCATCGATGGCGGCAAGGGCCGTGGCAGGATCTGTGCCCGCTTTGATGAGCGCCGTCACTCCGTGATGGTTCTCCTCGACCGATATCAAACCGGGAAGAGCGTTTGTCCAGGAGCCGTCGCTGCCTGGCGCCGAGACATGCAGTCTGCGAACCGAGGAAGCCCGCTTCAGTTCGGCGAGTTCGCCGGTCAACACGATCTTCCCAGCGTTGATCACTGCAACGTCTTCGCACAAATCTTCGACGAGGTCGAGCTGATGGCTTGAGAAGACCACCGCTACTCCAGCTGCGGCGCGTTCCCGCAGCACTTCGGACATCACGTCAGCGGCTTGTGGGTCGAGTCCCGAAAACGGCTCATCGAGGACCAGGAGATCGGGTTTGTGGACGAGAGCGGTGGCGAGCTGCACTCGCTGCTGGTTGCCATGCGACAGTTGTTCGAGTCGATCATTCAGTCGTTCGCCGAGCCCGAGCCGCTCTAGCCAGCTGACGGTGGCGTCTCGTGATTCGGACCGGCCGAGCCCGTGAAGCTCGCCGAAGTAAGCGACCTGGTCGGCGATGCGCATCTTCGGATACAGGCCGCGCTGTTCTGGCATGTACCCAAACGTCAATAGATCCGAAGCCCCGATCGGCTGCGACTTCCAGGTCACCGAGCCAGCATCGGGTTTCACGAGCCCGAAAACGCATCGCATTGTGGTGGTTTTTCCAGCGCCGTTGGGGCCGACGAATCCCAGCATTCGACCCGGATGCACGGAGAACGAACACCCGGCGAGTGCCTGGACGGCTTCGTATCGTTTGGTCAGATTCTTTAGTTCGAGCAACGCCCTGCCTTCCCCGGCCTGTGGAATCTAGCGGGTTTCGGTGAACTGGAAATCCGCCTCGGCCAAGTAGACGGGGTCCGGGGCGATTTGACCCGCAATGAATGAAGGTCCAGAATGAACGTTCATTCATTCTCGACGAAGGTGTCATCAATGTCCTGGACCGCAGTCAACATGCCCGATCAAACGGGCAAGATCGCCGTTGTTACCGGCGGCAATGGGGGGCTGGGGCTCGAAACTGTCCGTGAATTGGCCCGAAGAGGCGCTCATGTCGTCATCGGTGCCCGCAACCTCGACAAGGCCACCAATGCCGAAGCGGACGTTAAAGTCGAGATTCCGGGCGCGTCGCTTGAAGTGCGCAAACTCGATCTGGGCTCGCTTGCCTCTGTCGAGGAGTTCGCCGCCGGTGTACTCGCCGCTCATCCCAAAATCGATCTGTTGTTCAACAACGCCGGCGTGATGGCGACACCCGAGTGGAAGACCGAAGACGGTTTCGAGATGCAGTTCGGCACCAACCATCTCGGGCACTTTGCGTTGACCGCCCGGTTGATGTCAGCGCTGCTTGCCGCTCCGCAGGGGCGGATTGTCAATACGACTTCGACTGCGCGATTCGCCGCCGGAGAGTACGACCTGGACAATCCACATCATGTCGGTGTTTACGACTCGTGGCGTGCTTACGGTTATTCGAAGCTTGCCAACCTTCAGTTCGCGCTCGAATTGAACCAGCGGCTGGCCGAAGCCGGTTCCGGCGTCAAGGTCTATGCAGCCGATCCTGGCTTTTCCGCTACCGACCTGCAGTCCACGAGTTCGACTAACACCAAGGGATCTGCCCGGAGCCGCTTCTTCGAGATGACAACGCCGGTGGTCGGTCAGTCGGCCGCCCGCGGTGCTCTTCCTCAATTGCGAGCAGGAACTGATCCTTCGGCACCTGGTGGCACGCTATATCGACCGAAGTTCGTCATGCGCGGTGTCCCTGTCGTCGGCAAGGTGGCGGAGAAGCTCCGCAACCCTGCCGACCTCGCCAAACTTTGGGACCTGTCTGAAGCGGACACCAAGATCGAATTCGACGTTGCGAAAATGGTGGCTGAGGCAGCTGCATGACGACCACTCGGGTAGATCGAGCCGCCTTGGTGCGGCGGGCAATTGTTGAGCTAGTCGCCGAGTATGGTTTCGCCGGAACGTCGATGGCGGCGGTGGCTGAGCGAGCTGGGGTCGCAACCGGCACTGCGTACGTTCACTACGAGTCAAAGGATGCGCTCGTCGTCGCCGCCTACAAAGAGTTGAAACACGATATGGCCGGAGCGGGTGCGAGTGTTGTACCGAACGGATCACCGGCGGACCGGTTCAAGCAGTTGTGGATCGCCTTCTATCGACACCTGGAAAGCGATCCGGTCCGGGCCCGCTTCCTTGCCCAGGTAGCAGCCTCGCCCCTCGCCGGAGCAGCCCATGAAGGTGCTGATGCCAGCGACGACGGCCAGCTATCGGAGACGGCAGGCGAAGACATGCTGGCGCTCTTCGTCGATCTACCAATGGCTGTGATCTATCAATTGGCGATCGGTCCGATTGTTCAGCTGGTGGCCGCTGGCATCGCCTCTCGTCCGGAAGATCTGAACCTTCTGGCGTCGGCGTGCTGGCGCGCAGTAACGAAGCCGGACTAGAGCGCTTCGTAGACTTGCCACTCGCCAGGAACACCTTTGAGCTGGTGTTTGCCACGGTCGTTGAACTCCAAACCGGATCCGGCCACGAGATCTCGAACCGTTCCCGACACCAAGACTTCGTTTGCTCCGGCTAGCCCGGCGATTCGCGCCCCGATGTGAACGGCGATCCCGGCGATATCGTCGGCTAGTCGTTCGACCTCTCCAGTGTGGATCCCCGCCCGGATATCGATGCCATGCTGGTGCAGCTGCCGCCCGATTTCCTTGGCGCACTGGATGGCTCTGGCCGGTCCATCGAACGTTGACAGGAAACCATCTCCGGCCGTGTTGACTTCGACGCCCCGGAAGCGTTTGAGTTCTGAGCGTAAGACCGAGTTATGCGAGTCGAGCAGCTGGCGCCAACTGGCATCGCCCATCTCTGATGCTCGCTCGGTTGACCCGACAATGTCCGTGAAGAGGACTGTCGCCAACACCCGATCGGGGACGAGCGCCACTCGATGCCCGGTCAAGAACTCCCTGATTTCGGATATCACCCGGTCGGGCTTGAACCACGGCAGATGATCGCCACCGGGAAGCTCGACGTACTTGGCGTTGGGTATGTTTTTTGCCAGGAACCGGGCATTCTCAACATGACAGACTTGATCGTCGACAGAGTGCAAGATCAACGTGGGAACCCTGATCGTCGGTACGATATCTCGGACATCAATATCGAACGCCATGCGGCAGAAAGCGATCGCAGCGGTCGGTGTACTCGCATTGCGTTGCAGGCGGGCCATCCAGTCTGACAGCCACGGGGTTGCGTCCTGGCTGGGAGCCAGGTGCTCCATCATACGACCCGGGCGGCCCCATATCTCGGGGTAACGGGCCATGGCTGCTTCGAACTCCTCAGGGGTCGACTCTCCCCACGGCCAGTCTTCGTCTGTGCGCTCGCGGACTTCGGCGCCGTCAAGGATCAGTGCAACGGTGCGTTCCGGGTGAGCGGCCGCGAACAGAAGAGATAGAGGCCCGCCTTCGGAGGAGCCCATGATGGCTGCCTCTTCGCTTCCGGCGGCGTCCATAACCGCCCGGATGTCATCCATCCGTACGTCGAGCGGTGTAGCCCCAGGGACTCGGTCGGACATACCCATGCCGCGCTTGTCAAAAACGATGACCCTGGCGAACTCGCCAAGCACCTCGCAGAAATGACGGAAAGCAGGTAGCTCCCAGTTGATCTCAAGGTGGGAGTAGGCGCCCATCACGTAGACAAGATCGATGGGACCATCGCCAACGACGAAATAGGCGATTTGCACGTCCTCGCTTTGGGCGTACCGGATGTCAAGCATGCGGCGACTCTAGCGATCGGTGATATTCGTAATGGTCCGACTGAACGCGGCTGGGTATGCCAGACTCGACCCTCATGCCTGCGATCGAAGTGACCGACCTTTCGAAAACCTACAAGGTCCCGGTCCGTGAGCCAGGGCTGAGAAATTCGGTGCGGAGCTTATTCAAACGGGAGTTCCGAGAGGTTCTAGCGGTCGACAAGGTGTCCTTCGAAGTGCCCGCTGGACAACTGATCGGCTTCCTCGGTCCGAACGGGGCTGGCAAATCCACCACCCTCAAGATGCTGTCCGGTCTGCTCTATCCGACCTCCGGCCAGGCTCGGGTACTTGGCTACGACCCCCGCCTACGTCAAGAGGATTATCGGCGCCGAATCGCCCTGGTCATGGGGAACCGCAACTCGCTGCAGTGGGACCTCCCGGTTGCTGACAGCTTCGAACTTCAGCGGGCCATCTATCAGGTACCCAAATCCGATTTCGTAAAGCGGCGCGACGAGTTCGTTGAACTGCTCGACGTTGGCGATCTGGTCACCAAGCCGATCCGAAACCTTTCCCTTGGGGAGCGGATGAAAGTGGAAGTGATCGCTTCGCTCCTCCATGCGCCGGAAGTGTTGTTTCTCGACGAACCAACCCTTGGCCTTGACGTGACAATGCAGAAGCGACTGCGCGGGTTTATCGCCAACTATCAGAAGGAATCGGGCGCTTCGATCATCCTCACCAGCCATTACATGGCTGACGTCGAAGCGCTGTGCGATCGCATCATCGTCATCCATGAGGGCACGATTCTTTATGACGGCGACATCGGTGGGTTGCGGAGCAAGTTCGTGTCACACCGTCTGATCTCGTTCGGCGGCAACGAGGTGTCCGAGGAGATGCGCCGACTGAGTGACTCGATTGAATCCACCCCGGATCGAACCGTCATGAAGGTTCCGAACGACAACGTGGCGGATGTGGCCTCGTTGCTGTTGCAGCGTGGTGTTTATGACCTGAGCATCGAGAACGTTCCACTCGAAGACATCATCGACATGGCGTTCACCGCCGACGATTCATGAACCTGCGGGGTCTGGCGACGGTCGGCTGGGCCGAGGCGCGGGTTGGTTTGCTCCAGGAAATGCAGTTCCGGATTGTCGGGTTCCTGCAACTGCTCGGGTTCCTCATTGAACCGATCGTCCTGCTGGTCGTCTGGCGAACCGTGTCCCTGGAAGCCGGCTCAATCGGTGGTTACACGTCCGACGAAATCGTCGCCTATTACATCGTGTGGACGCTAGTGCGGGCGATGAATCTGGCGCTCACGCCCTACGTCTGGGAGTGGTGGATCCAGTTCGGGCGAGTGTCGCACATGCTCATGGCTCCGACGAGCGTTTACTGGCGGTCGACGATGAACTTTGCCGGCATGAAGCTTCTCTGGTTCACGATGTGGCTGCCGATCGGGGGAACCCTGTTTCTCGTGTTCCATCCCAATATTGTCTTTACCTGGCGGACCTTCGTGTTCGGCTTTTTCGCCTTATGGGGCGCGTACTTCGTGCGGGCGAGTTACCAGTTCCTCATCGGGCTGATTGGTTTTTGGACGACCCGGGTCGCCGCCCTGTTCGAGATCATCATCATGAGCGAGATCCTGTTGTCCGGTCGGCTCGTACCGATGTCGGTGATGCCAGAGTGGGTTCAATCGGTCTCCGACTTCTTGCCGTTCAAGTGGACCTTCCAGTTCCCGATCGAGGTGATCATTGGCCGGCTCGATCCGACGCAGGTCTACTCGGGTTGGATGTTCCAGGCTGGCTGGATCCTGGTCCTGGCATCGAGCATCGGAGTCGTCTGGAAACGAGCGGTCCGCAGGTATACGGCGGTCGGCTCATGAAAGCGATGCGGCTCAGCTGGTTGTTCGTGAAACTCACTGCCCAATACGAGATGCAATATCGGCTCAACTTTTTTGTCCAGCTGGTGCAGTCGGGCCTGCAGATCCTCACTGGCATCATCGCCATCCAGCTCGTGTTCACCTACACGACGAGCCTGGGCGGATGGACCCGACCCGAGCTGCTCGTGGTGCTCGGGGTGCATCTTGTTCTTGGCGGAGTGATGCGGGCCGTGATCCGACCCAACATGGAACAGACGATTCGTGAGGTTGACGAAGGGACGTTCGATCATCCGCTCGTTAAGCCGGTCGATTCGCAGCTGCTCACCAGCCTCCGAACGTTTCGGGTCTGGCAGCTCACCGACGTGGTGCTCGGCATTGGCATCATCATCTGGGGGCTCAATGAATTCACCGGTACGCTCTCAGTGACTGGGTTGGTCGTCGGTGGGCTGCTGCTCGGCTGTGGAGCGACACTCTTATACAGCATGTTTCTCATCCTCACCTCGACCGCCTTCAAGCTGATAAAGGTGGGTCGGATGGGCGATCTGGTCACTGGGAGCTACGAAGCAGGTCGTTGGCCGGTCACGATCTATCCGATTGCGATGCGCCTGTCGCTGTCCTACGTCATTCCGCTCGGCTTCGCGATCACCGTGCCGGCCCAAACGCTCGTTGATCGCATTTCCTGGCGAGATATCGGCTTGGCTCTGGCATTGACCGTGGTGTTCGCCTTCGCCTCGCGATTCGCTTGGAAGGCTGGCGTAAGCAGCTACACCTCGGCGTCTTCCTAGAAAAACCTGTGGCCCGTTTCAGTGAAGGGGAAGCAGTCGATCGAGCGGCAGCTACGTTGCGATGTCGAGGATCAAGCCGACGGTGTCACGGATCTGGCTAACGATGGCCGGGCCGACGTTGCCGCGAGTCTGATCTATCCGTCTCGGCGACACCGCACGGATGTGCTGGCATTGTGCCGCTGAGCGGTCGAGTAGGCCGTTGCTGGCGTCAGGGTCGATCGTGATCTCCGACGCGAAACGGCGGATGGTGGACGTGACTGGCACTACCTGGATCACCGTCGGCTGCGCATCGAGAATGCGTTGTGCGGTGACCACTATCGCGGGGTGGCGGAAGCCAGCCTCTCGTCCTTCAGGGCGTCCGAGATCTAGTTCGACGACGTCACCCGAGGTCAGCATCAAGCCAGCCCACTTCATCGCCAGTCAGGACCGCTGTGAGCTCAGCGCCGATTTGGTCCTGGCGGAGGCGTCTCACCGCGAGGGCGACAGTTTCGCCGACAGTCGTTCCGAGTTTGACAGCGAGCCGTTTGAGCTCTTGATGGGTGGTCAGGTCGATACGAACGCTAGTGCTTTGCATGCATAAAAGCATACTGTATTGCATGCTTGAATGGAAGGGGTTGACAGTGTCATATTCCAAACTTTGCCCATGCGGCTCGTCAGTTGGTCAGCTGTTGGATGCTGGCCTGAGGGCGGCATCGAGTTGGCTAGCGATCCGAAACCGAACCTTGTCGTCAAGTGGGCCAGCCGCGGATAGCGACTTTGTCAGAGTGCGCAAGGTGTGGACGGCGACACCTTTGACGCGGAATGGGCGAAATAGGAGTGACGCTGTTACGTCGTAGAAGCAGAGGGCGCCTTTCACTACAGCCACTGAACTGCAGGCTGCCTCGACGACGGCAACTTGCTTGATCACGCCGCTGGCCAACCGGTCGCGATTGCGCCCTGCCACGAACAGGCTCCAGCCAGATGACGTGAGCCTCTTTTCCAGTTTCCCCGAGTAATACTTGGTGTCGATCACCCAGACGCCTGAAGGTGTGACAGCGATGTGGTCGATGTTCGCTTTGGTCCCCGGGACTCTTCTGTCATGGATGGCAATGGTTCGGGGGAGGGAATCGAGTCGGTTGGCGACCGCCTGCTCACCCCTGGCGCCTTTCAGCCAGGCGGTGGTCGTTCGGGGGGAAACAGCAATGCTGGCGGCGTGGAGCAGTCGAGAGTCGGGTGGGTTGGCGCGCATTCGATACTGATCAAAAGCGGACGAACCAGCTTTGGACGTGGCCATCGGCGGAGGCGCAAATGGGTCGCCCGTCACGAGGCCAGTGTTCGACACGCAAACGACACATGTAGTGCTCTTCGAGACCGTGTCCCACCACGCAAACGTCCGCGGGGGCAAGTCGATGCCGCAAATCGTGCAAACAGCCGAATAGCGGAGTGGGATCTTCTTCATAGCCATGGAGCCGGTTATCGGTCGATCTCGGGCAGGCCTTGACCGTGCTCCGGTAGTTCGTATCAGGTCAGGCCCCGGGCGGAACGACTTTCAGTCTTCTTGATACAAGACGTCGAAACGCTGGAAGATCGTGACCATTTCTGAATCGAATTCGATACCGAGTGTCGGGAGAGTCCGAGAGAAGAAACTGGTGTGGGCTTCGAGCCAATACGAGCGGGTCCGATCGCCTTCGCCCTCGTCATAGGCGAATTGGTCGTCAACCGATGACAACGGCCCTAGCCGCACATCGGTGAACCTGAGTACCGCTCGGGGCCGCATTTGTCCGTCGGTGGCGATCTCAAGGTCGCCGACCTGGGGCAATTGCTCGCCTTCGGCTTCATACTCAGCAACGGTGCCTGCGGTTGCCCGTTTGGTTCCGTCGAGCACGAGGCCGATCAGTTTGTCGGCCAGTTCGACCGAGTCTCCAAACGGCCACGCTTCAGGCTGAAGCGTGGCCGAGGGGCGGCCGCTGACGACGAGGAATCGTTGCCAGAAATCAGCGACTAAGCGTGGATCAATCTGACCTAACGGCGTCTGAGCATCCATTGACCTAAGCCTAGAGAACAAACCGCGATGCAAGCGGCGACGGCCAAGGCCCGGTCCGACTAGCTGGTATGCCATGCGCCGATCTGTTCGTAGCGTTCCGGGCGCTTCCAGAGTGGGCCTTTGCTCGTAGACGGCTGCACCGATTTTGAGCCGTTCATCCAAGCAATACCGGCTCGTTCGCTTTCGATGGCGATCTGCGCCAACTCGCCGGCGGCAATGGGGATGGGGTGGTGGCCCAGTTCGGCGACCAACTCAAGTGATTTCTGATGTGATTCGATCAGATCGTACGGGGACCCGCCTGGCACGTTATCGGCGAGCATATTTGGTGGGAGCTCGGTCTGCCCGCTGTTGCGCGTTACAAGTTGGAGGTCGCCGGGGAACACGCTGGTGACGCTAACGATCGCATCGGTAACCGTCGCATACGAGCGGCTGTCCGGAGACAGCATCAGTGACTCGGTCACGTTCGTTGATCGAACGGTGAATTGGATGGCGGCTTTCTGCTGGTAGCCGGCGGATGTGAATTGCTCAACGAACGGTTCGGCGTTGCGCTGAACGGCGTCCGGTTCGATTTCAACCACCTTGTCGGGATCTAGCCCGAGTGCTGATAAGCCGAGTGGCCTTTTCAAGAACCACACGGCCACGGCTGCGCCGACGATGGACACGAGCGCGATCGGCCAACTTCCGGCGAGGACCGCTGGTGTGACGATGATGCCGACCACCGCCACAGGGAACCATCGGCTTTGGGGATGAATCCAGGTCAGTACGACAAATCCGAATCCCAACACCAGAACCATCGAGGCGAGCGACCACCGATCGAGATCGATGGCCAAACGGGCCGTGGACAGACTGCCCGCTGCTACGAATACAGCCAGGATACGTACCGCCCACACGCCCGGTCGCACCGCGGACGGCAAGGGAGGGTTCTTTCGCCAGGACATGGGCAAGCAGTATGGCCGGGTTGGCGCCCGTCGGCCATGTCAATGTGACGATGGTGATCGAGGGTGAACTCTCAGGGGTGAGGCGAAATCGTCAGTTCGTGATTCCGGTGACGGACTAGCCGGTATCGAGCAACTCGACACGACTGAACGGCCGGCCGTTGGCTCGGTAGAACTTTGGTTCGTGGCCTGTACCGCGCAATGTGAATTTGCCCATGTGGATAAGGGAATGGTGACGGCGGCACAACAAGATCATGTTGGTGGTCGACGTCGGGCCACCTTCCCACCAGGCGATGATGTGGTGGGCGTCGCACCATCGGGGCGATCGGTCACAGCCTGGGAAGGCACACTGGCGGTCCCGGGCGATAAGGGCATCGCGCATCGGCTTGGTCACCAAACGAACACTTCGCCCGACGTCGATGAGTTCGGACTTCTCGCCAAAGACGATTCTGCGGAAACTGGCGTCACAAGCGAGTCGGTCGACCGTGTACTTGGCGAGCACACTCTGCTCGGTCTCGGCGAGGCGTGAATGTTTGCCGTCGAAGGTCTCGGCGTCGACGTGGACGAGCAACGTCGGGGTGGCTGGCCGTTCGCCGTCGGAGACGAGGAGATCGAACAACGCAGTCGCCCGCCGCTCAGACGGCGTGGAGCGCTCGCCCTCGATGGGAGCCGGAGTGGCAGCCCTGATCGCTTCGATCAACTGAGCGCCGCGCTCACTGTCGAACAGGCCGTCCAGCTTCACCATGCCTTCGAAGGTGCGCGATGCATAGAGGTATGAGGCGTTCTGCTGATCTTCTAATGTCGGGAACGTCGGTTCGGCGGCGGCAGCCTGCATCCAGTAGGCGGTCGCCTTGCGCAGGTCCGCCACCCACTCGAGTGTGTCGGCGAGACCACAGAGTCCAGCTTCGTCAGTGGCGAACTGCTCTGGGGCGGCTTGTTTGGCCGAGATGAGCGTTCGCACCTGGTCGTTGCTCAGCTGGCCGGTCTCTGCCAGGCGACGGGTGTGTGGCATTTCCTGTAGAGCCCGGACTTCGGCCACCTGACGTTGAGCGTGACCTCCGGTGGTGCGAAACCGGTGCTTGAGGTAGGCGGTGGTGGAGGTGTAGCCATCAACTCTGTAGGACTGGCGTTCGTCGACGACTGCCAGGCGACGTTGCGCCTGGGCATGAAAGAGGTCTCCGACTTTGCGTAGTTGCTCGTAGCTGAGTGTCAGCTCGTCGTTTCCGAATTCTGCGACCTGCTCATCCTCAGCCCAGGCCAGGGCGGTGACGGCGATGTCGAACACGTCGCTGCTGGAACCTGGGTCGTATCTTTCTTCACTATCGAACATATGTTCGATTATGATGCAGTGGTTGGAAGTCGTCAAGGGGTTTGTTCATTCGGTCCAAAAGTGCCCTTGATCTGGAGGGTCAACCACCGTGATCACGAATCCGAGGACCCTGATCAGGTATCTTCTCGTCATGAAGTGGGCCGCCCGCCTGACGCTAGCGACCGCGCTGCTGGTGACGCTGGGGGCGTGCACGCCCGATGCCGGGCCCACGACGACAGCGAATCGACCGCAGCCTTCGAGCACGACCCAAGCCTCCATTCCTCTCACAACTACAGGACCACAAGCTGACCCGACTGTGCCCCAAACAGACAGCAATGGCGCTTTCGTGGGGTCGTTGCTCGATGGCTCGCCTTATGCGGTGACGATCGAACCGCTACGGACGGGCGAAACGATCGACGGGGTATCCGCGGTGATCGCCGTCGAGCTAGGCGATACGTCGGCGTTTCTCGATGTGACCTTGGAACCGCAGACGATCGAAGGTGCCGTATGGGAAGGAGATGCCTATCTAGTTCCGGTAGGGGATTGGACCGTTCGCATCGCCGGGGTATCGCCCGATGAGCGGGAACTCCGTCAAGCGGTTGAATCCGTCGAGGGCTGGGTCTCGTCCGGATTGCCGGTCTTGGATCTCAAGCCCCCTCTTCGCTGGGCTTCGGATATTGAGCACGAAACCGTGATGGAGGTCCGGTACTCGACGTTCTCGGTCAGGCGCGGCTGCCGAACCCTCGCCGCCATCTGCAGCGAGCAGCACGCCGTGCAGCTCAGCAACGTTGAGCCAACCGATGAGGACTTGTTCTGGATCGAGTCTCATTCGCAGCGCCCTGAAGCCGATGCCTGGTTCATCGATCCCGGTCCGCTGTCGCCCAGAGGTGGGCATCAGGTGATGTGGACCGGCGACGAGATGATCGTGTGGGGTGGATCGACAGCCGACACGCCACCCAATCTCATCGATGGCGCTGCGTTCGACCCCGCCACCACTACCTGGCGGATGCTGGCGCCGATCCCTGATGAGACCAGCCAGCTCAATGTCGCTGTCTGGGCTGGTGATCAGATGATCGTCGTCAGCGCAAGCTCCACAATGAGCTACGACCCGGACACCGACGAGTGGCGAGCAATCGGTGACGGCGCCGCGCTGTCGAGTGAAACCCAAGTCCAGTGGACCGGAACCCGACTTGCCCTGTGGACCACAGAAGGGATCTCATTGTTTGACCCGCGTGACGGCGCCTGGGAGGAGCTCCCCGACCCCGGGTTCGGGGGACCGAGCCAATGGGAAGGAGCGCTCCGGTCAGCGAGGACTGCGTTGATCGCCGTCGGTTTGGATACACCAGACTGTTCCGGTCGCCTGGCCGCCAAGTGGAATGGGACGGACTGGGAGCGGTTACCGAAGGTAGATCTGGCTACCGCAGAGTATGCCGACTGCGGGTACCCAAACCAGACCGCAGTGATCGACGGTTATCTCGTTTACTGGACCGACAACAACCACCCGACGATGGCCCTCAACCTACTGACCGAGGAGTTGATGAAGATCGATACGATCCCGCTGTCAGGCGCCGAAAGTCCGTCCGGCCCGATCGAGGTGGGTTCCGGCGTCCTTGTTCCCCAGTGGGGTGAGGCAGCCTGGCTCCCCAGCGTGGATGCCAGCTGGGTGTCGCTCGACATGCCCGGTCAAGGACGGGGCGCAGAGATGATCTGGACCGGAGACGAGGTCCTCATGTGGGCAGCCGCCTGCTGTTACGGCTCGAGCAACACCCAATTCATCGTCGACGCCTGGCGCTGGACCATGCTCGGCCCCTGAAGCGATTTCTGACCTGGCCCATCAATGAGTCGGACCGCTCTTGCGAACGGCCCGACTCAACACCTTGGGTTGTTCTACTCGCTAGCTACACCCTGTTGTATCACCACACGTGAGGCAGACGTAGCAGGAGCCGTTTCGGACAGTCATGTGGCCGCAGTTGGAGC
>CBDTUI010000051.1:0-18952 GCA_965363765.1 uncultured Acidimicrobiia bacterium | reverse complement strand
GACATGGAGGGGTGCACCAGAAAGGTACATAGGGTCATCACCAAGGAAGCCTTTGTGATTCTCGACAACCAGGGTGTTCGTGAGCTTGACGCCGAACTTCCGGCCGCGGTCGGCGGCATAGGTACGCAGCTCTTCGATGAGTGCCACGCCTCGATCAAATTGCAGGTCGTCGGTAAACGACTGCCGATTGAGTCGGATATGTTCGTATCCGAGTTGTTGTTGAACGATCTCGCAGACTCGGCCGAACCCGAGCAGCGTCGGGTTGAGTTTTACGATGACATCAAGACCGTGGTGGTCCATCAGGTACTTGGTAATAGACTCAATCTCGTCAGGGGGGCAGCCATGGAACGTCGAGAGTGTCACCGAGTCGGCGATGCGGGTCGGAAACTCCAGGCCACGCATGGCTGCGAACGCCTCGGGAATGAGCGGACGAAGCCGTTCGATTTCGTCGGTGGCGTCCAGCATGGCGGCGATGAAACCCTCCACCTTGGGACTCGAAATACCTGCCAGGTCGTATCCGACTGACATGTCGAAGACGAATGCTCCGGTGTCGCGCCCCAGGTAAGGACGCAGCGGTTCCCACCGTTTCAGGATCTCGATCATCATCCAGGCTTTGACGTATTCCTCGACCGACTCGCTGACCTTGAGTTCCTGACTCCACTCGGTATTGAACCCGACCGTCTCCATATCAATGCAAGGCCGGGCGATCTCAAGGTCATCGATGACCTGAATGGTCTTCAGTTCGAACATTCGGGCACCGCCCAGCCATGCCAGGACGATGTTCTGGGCGAGCTGGCTGTGCGGTCCCGCGGCAGGACCGACGGGTGTGGCCGCCGGGCGACCGAGGAACTCAAATGACAGGTCGACATCCGGATCCTGTTTCCAATACCGGGCGGTCGGCAGGTCATAGATGCGGTTCCGGGTCTCGAATTCATGGGCGATTCGACGCAACAGGACGTCCAAGGGAAAGGGGGTCAGGGGCGGAACGTCATGTGCCATAAAGTCGTCTCCTAGAGCCGGGCGTGCAGTCGAGCTGCCTGTTCGGATGCTTTGGCGCGAATTTCGTCGGGGTCAACCAGGGTCGGCACCCCGCCGTCGAGGATGATCTCGCCATCCACTTCGACCCGCATTGGCCTCACCCCGGACGTAAACGCCAGATGCCACGGGTCCATGGGCTGATATGACCAGGTAACCAGATCCTCTCTGGCTTCCGGGAACAGCGTCCAGCCAGTCTCCAACCAGCGCCAGGCTGTATCGGGAGACGCCGTCACGTTGACCGATCGATGGAGGACATAGGCGAGCCGGAAAGACTCGATGACGTTTGCGCCGATCCCATCGGTTCCCAACGCAACGGGGTTGCTGAACCGGGCCGGGTTCGCATAGCCGACGGCGTTGTTCAAGTTCGACATCGGGTTGTGGAGAATCGTGCCAGCCAGTTCGTGATCATCGGGGAGGTGAACACAATGGGCGAGCAGCCAGTCATCGCGTGTCAGACCGGCCAATTTGGCGGGCCCTTCATGATCTTCGGGGCCCTCACAAACGTGGATGTGGACACCGACGTTGAATTCTTCGGCCAGCGCAGCGGCAGCTTCGAGAGTGTCACGCGAACAAGTGAAAGCTGCATGGATGCCAACCAGTCCGTTACCGCCCGATGAGAGGAATCGACGGTTTTCTTCGAGCCCTCGTCTGGTCCCGTCTGGTCCATGACGGTCGGTGACCCCGTAGGCAGTCTTGACCCGGACCCCCACTTCTTTGCAGGCTTTCGCAATGACGGACAAGCTTCCTTCGATGGCATTCGGCGACTCGTGATGGTCGATGATGGCGGTGGTACCCGACTCAAGCGCTTCGAGGGCAGCCAATTTTGCAGACCACTCGATCATCTCGAGGTCGAGGGCGACATCGAGACGCCACCAAACCTGTTCGAGGATTCCCTGAAACGTCCTAGCCGTCTGTGGAGGAGCTGGCATTCCCCGAGCAAGGGACGAGTACAAATGATGGTGAGCACACACGAGACCAGGCGTTGTGTCCACCTACCTAGGCTCCTGTTCGGTACGTTTGATCATCCAAGATCGACCGGCGAGTGGGTGTTGAACGGCAACTGAGTTCTTCGCTTCCCATCGACTTCGAAGAGCGCTTGGGCCACCGCTCCTGCGGTTGGTACGAGACCGATCTCCCCCACCCCTTTGATGCCGTAGGGAGAACGCGGTTGGGGAACTTCTACGAGAATCACGTCGATTTCGGGGACATCCTTCGGTCGAAGAATCCCCAGCGATCGCAGGGTCATGTTGGTCGGCCGGCCGTCAATGTCGGTTGGAAAATCTTCAGTGAGGGCGTAACCGAGCCCCATATGGACCGACCCCTCGACCTGCCCTTTGCAGAGCAGCGGGTTGACCGCCCGACCAACGTCGTGGGCCGCCACCACTTTTTCGATCTTGCCGGTCTCTTTGTCTGCGATGACGATCTGAGCGGCGTAGCCAAACGCCGAATGCAAGATCGGGTTTTCTAACCCGTCTGACAGCTTGTTGGTCCAGTCGACTCGATATTCGCCTTCGTAGTCCACGCCGACCTGACAGCCGTCTGCGACGGCGGCCTGACAGGCCGCTTGCACCGACCCGGCACCCATGAGCGTCCCCCGCGAACCGGTGGTTTGTCCGGCGCCGAGTTCACGAGAAGTGTCGACAATCACCCTGATCCGGTCGGCCTCGATCGCCAGTTCCTCCGCGGCAACCTGGAGCGCAACCGTGTGGACCCCCTGGCCCATCTCGGTCCAGCAATGTCGCACTTCGACCGTGCCGTCTTCTTCAAAGCGCACCACCGCCCTGGCTATCTCGAGGAAACCGTTACCAAGACCAGAGTTTTTGAGGGCCAGGCCCAACCCGACCGCTTTACCAGCGGCCCGAGCCTCGTCGTATGGTGCTTTGATGGCCTCGAGGCAACTCCTCACCCCGGCCGAACCGTCGTCCATGATCTGGCCGGGACCCCACACGACGCCTGGTGCGATGGCGTTGCGGCTGCGAATCTCCCAGCCCGTTATGCCGACCTGTTCGGCGAGGCGGTCCATGACCCCTTCCATCGCGAACTGAGCCTGGTTGGCCCCGAAGCCGCGGAATGCTCCGCACACCGAGTTGTTCGTCCGCACCGCGGTCGCTTTTACGTCGATGTTCGCAACGACGTACGGTCCGCTGGCGTGACCGGCGGCCCGCTCAAGAACTTTCATGCCGACCGAGGCATACGGCCCCGAGTCTCCGATCATACGGACTCTCAGTCCGACCAGTTTTCCGTTTTCGTCACAACCAGCCCGGGTCTCGATGCGGATCGGATGGCGCTTGGCGTGCATGAAAAAACTTTGCTCACGGGTGATGGTGCACTTGACCGGTCGACCAGACAGGTAAGCGGCCAGGGCCGTTTGCGCCTGGTTCGACATGTCTTCTTTGCCGCCAAACGCTCCTCCGTTCGATACCAACTGGACGGTGATCGATGACTGATCTACCCCGAGCACGTCGGCGATCTGGTTGCGGTCATCCCACACCCCTTGACCGCCCGAGTACACGTGCAGTCCAGCGTCTGTCGGAACCGCCAGCGTCGATTCTGGCTCGAGGAAAGCGTGTTCGATTCGCTGTGTGACGAACACTTCATCGACGGTATATGTCGCCCCAGCCAGTGCCTCATCTGCGTTGCCCCGTGCATATTCAGAAATTGATAGCTGGTTGCCGTCCAATTCCCACACTGCGTCCTCGGCGTCGAGAGCCGTGAGGGGATCGGTGATCGGGACCAGCACGCTATATGACACCTGAACAAGATCGGCCGCTTCCCTAGCCGTTTGCTGGTCTTCGGCCACGACGATGGCAAGCACATCACCGAGATAGGAGGTCCGGCCGCCCACTGGGATGAAGATCGGCCAATCTTTGTAGATGATCCCGACCCGCAGATCTCCCGGCACGTCGGCTGCCGTGTACACGGCGATAACCCCAGGGACGGCCAACGCCGCACTCGGGTCGATGGCGAGAATGTCGGCTCTGGCGTGATCGGTAAGTCGCAACGCACCATGGGCCATGCCCGGAACGCGCAGGTCGTCGACGTAGCCCCGGTCGCCAAGGGCGAGCGCTTCAGCTTCGTATTTGACGCTCGAAATCCCGATTCCACCCGTGACCTCGACCGCCGGAATCTCTACACCAGACGCGAGAAGTTCAATGGCGTCGACGATCCCAACGTAACCGGTACAGCGGCACAAGTGGGCTCCCAAACGACCTTCGATGGTCGTACGATCAAGATCTTTACCTTTCTGATCGATGAGCGCCTTGGCACGGACCAGGATGCCTGGCGTGCAGAATCCACATTGCAGCGCACCCTTGGCAGCGAACCCTCGAGCAAGTCGATCACGCTCGTCTTCAGAGAAACCTTCCAGGGTCAACACTTCCTTGCCGGCAGCCTTCTCCATCGATACAAGACAGGCCTGTATGGCTTTGCCATCGAGCAGAACCGTGCAACAACCGCACTGGCCCTGTGGTGCGCATCCATCCTTGGCCGACGTCACGCCTAATTCTTCGCGCAGAGCGGCAAGAAGATGTGGGTGATACATCCCGACCTCGGTTGGCTGCCCGTTGACAACCAGGCTGGCCATTTCGGTCGTGCGGACGAATACAGGAGTGGTGGTCATTTGGCCTCCTCGGGCAGGATCACGCCGCGCTGTTCAGTGATGCGGCGGTAGGCGGCGGGAACCCGGTAGCGATCAAAATCGAACAGGGTGTTCTTGTAGTTTGCGCATAGGTCAAGATCAATTTCGGCGACGATTACTTCGTCGCCCGTTGTGACGGCTTGGGCGACGATTTGGCCCGATGGAGCCACGATCATGGAATTGGCCAGCGACTCTACGCCCTCTTCGACGCCCCCCTTTGCAATCCCCATGACATAGGCACCGTTCTGATAGGCGCCCGACTGTAGGACGAGTTGATTGTGAAACGCTGCGAGAGGGTTTTGGGTCGGATCGGGAGCGTAGTGCAGCGGGGTGTTGTAGCCGATCACGATCAACTCGGCGCCCTGCAATCCCATCACCCGGTACGTCTCTGGCCATCGGCGGTCATTACAAATTGCCGCTCCGACGATCCCGCCGAATGCCCGCCACACCGGAAAGTCCGTTCCCGGCTCAAAATAATGGCGTTCGGCGTGCTGGAATTCTCGCCACGGTTCGGCTTCTTCGTGCCCGGGGATGTGAACCTTCTGGAACACGCCAATCGTCGAACCGTCGGCGGCCACGAGGTGATAGACATTCTGGTGGATCCCTTCGGCACTAAGCCAGGCGTACCCCAATCCAAAACCAACCCCGAGCCGGACGGCTTCATCGAAGAGAGGTTTCGTCTCGGGACCGGGCATTTCGGTTTCGTAGAAATGGGCGGCTTCCTCGATTGGAACATGCCAGCGGGGGAAGAAGGTGGTGAGCGCCAATTCTGGATACGCAACGAATTGTGCTCCGCGGCCAGCCGCGTCTTGAAGCATTTCGATCAGCCTGTCGACCACCTGTGCGCGAGTGTGGTTCAGATTGACGGGACCCATTTGGGCGGCAGCCACTGTTAGTCGCCTAGCCATTTCCACCTTTCAATGAGTCCCTAACCACCAGCAACCCTACGGCATGCGCACCCAGGCAACGCCGCGCACGCAAAGCGTGATGTGTTAACGGTGGTGGCGTAACATGAATGCCAGCACTAAATGGGTACACGCAGGTTCTCCGCCTTGACGAAACGCTTTTACATTTTGTAAAATATTTTCGGTAAAGTCAAGCGCGTTTGAGCGCGCCGACCCGAGCCATCGAACATAGGTAGAAACGGACGAGGAGATCGAATGTCCACGAATGTGAGAGCCGCACTGGTCCAATCCGAGTGGACAGGCGACACGGAGTCGATGATCGAGAAGAACATCGGTTACGCCAGGGACGCTGCCGAACAGGGTGCCCAGGTTCTGTGTTTTCAGGAGATCTTCTCAGCTCCGTACTTCTGCACGGTTCAGGATCGGAGCTACTTCAGCTACGCAGAGGAAATGCCAGGACCAACCACGGATCGGATGGTGGACCTCGCCAGGGAAACCGGCATGGTGCTGGTAGTCCCCATGTTCGAGAAGGTTGATGACGGCACGTACTACAACACCGCCGCAGTTATCGATGCTGACGGCTCCTTCCTCGGCAAGTACCGCAAAAACCATATACCCCAGGTGCAGGGATTCTGGGAGAAGTTCTACTTCCGGCCAGGCAACCTTGGGTACCCCGTCTTCGATACGGCGGTCGGCAAGGTGGGCGTCTACATCTGTTACGACCGACACTTTCCTGAAGGCTGGCGCGAGCTCGGCCTCAACGGAGCCAAGATCGTCTTCAATCCATCAGCAACTACTCGGGGCCACTCCAAATACCTTTGGCAACTGGAGCAACCGGCCGCCGCTGTCGCCAACGAATACTTCATCGGCGCCATCAACCGGGTTGGACCCGAGCCTGCTGAGAACACCGACTACTACGGGTCGTCCTACTTTGTTGACCCGCGTGCTCGACTCGTCGGCGACGTCGCATCGGACGAAAAGGACGAGGTGGTCGTGCGGGACCTCGATATGTCCATGATTGAAGAGACCCGCAACTACTGGCAGTTTTTCCGAGATCGCCGCCCGGACACCTACACCCAAACCGGCGCCATTTAGCCAACGGATCTTGCCTACGGGGCGATGAACGCCAACCCGGCAGTGAGCACGACAAACAAGCCAAGCACCACTTGTTGAGCGCCCACGACGGGAATCGATGGCGGCGGCCGCCGAATAAGCCAGGAATGAACGATCGCCAGAACGATGATCGCACCCCAGCCGACCCAGGGGACCAGACCGGCAACGGCCCCGGCCGTCACGACAAGTACCGCCAGAGCCTGTCCTGCGTCTGCGGTGTTTCGGTTGAATGGCTGCTGTTTGGCTCTGCGCAGTTGCATGCGGACGAAGATCACGGCCGCCACCGATCTCACCGCAATCACCAACCACAGCCCGGCTGCCACTGATGCTGATGCACCACCAATCAAGGCCACAGCTGCGGCCACGGACCCGATGCCGACTGTCCCGGCGAGTTCCGGAACCAGCCGGCGACTGCGGGACCGGATGTCGTACCAGAATTCGACTGCCACCAGCGGGACGGCCGCCAGCAGCGGCACGATGAATCGGCGATCTTCGCCCACCAGGAGCCCCCCGAGCACGACCACCAATATGACCACCTCAACCGCAGCGACCTGTTCGGCAAGGACGGTCCGTGGGAGCCTTCGACTGCGCCGCCGATCCACCAACGCAGTCTTCAGTGGAGTCCGCAACAAGAACCCCAGCAGAGCCAGCAAACCCACCATCGTGCCGCGCCAAGAAAACGCCACCAGGAGACCCAGCAGTACCGGCTCGATGGTGAAGGCCCATCCGCCATGTTCCGAGGGTATGGCTACCGAAGCCAGAGTCGGCCGCGGCACGCCGGGATTGTCACGCCATGGGGCCGGATCAGTAGTCACCCGACGAGCTTACAAATGCAATAAGCTGTACAACCTGTATTGCGTGGAGGTAAGCCATCGATCCGTTCATTAAGGCCCTTCCCAAGGCCGAACTTCATTGCCACATCGAGGGAACCCTCGAACCAGAGATGTTGTTCGCTCTCGCCAAGCGGAATGGACTTTCGTCGAAGCATGGGTCGGTCGACGAACTCAGAGCCGCCTATGCCTTTTCGGACCTGCAGTCATTTCTTGACATTTACTATGAGGGTGCGTCCGTGCTTCGGACCGAGGAAGACTTCTTCGACCTCACTTGGGCCTACTTGGAGCGAGCCGCTGCCGACGGTGTACGTCGGGCCGAGATCTTCTTCGACCCCCAGACCCACACCGAACGCGGCGTATCGATGGAAACCGCCGTCAATGGGATTGGAGCTGCGCTCGACCGAAGCCACGAACTCGACGTCTCGACGGGGTTGATTCTGTGTTTCCTCAGACATCTGTCTGGGGCACAAGCCCTCGAAACCCTTGAGCAAGCGCTCCCTTACCGCGACCGTCTGCTCGGCGTCGGCCTTGACTCGTCAGAAGCCGGGCGGCCTCCCGAACTGTTCGCCGAGGCATACAACCTGGCCCGCCAGGAGGGACTCCACCTCGTCGCCCACGCCGGTGAGGAAGGACCGCCTGACTACATCTGGCAAGCACTCGATGTCCTGGGGGTCGAGCGTGTTGACCACGGCGTTCGCGCAACCGAAGACCCAGTCCTAATCGAGCGCCTCGCCGCCGATGGCATACCCCTGACGATGTGCCCGCTTTCGAATCTCAAGCTCAAGGTCGTCGAAGACTTGGCTGATCACCCGCTCCCCCAACTCCTTGAAGCCGGGATTACGGTGACGATCAACTCAGACGACCCTGCCTATTTTGGGGGTTATGTGGGTGCCAACTACGACGCCGTCGCCACCAGCCTCAACCTTGACCGTGACGCCATGACCCGAATCGCCCGCAACAGCCTGACCGCTGCATTCATCGAGTCGGATGATCCTCTATTCGCCGAATTCGACTACCTCGCCGCAACCCACCCCGGCTGATCAACCGTCGTAAGGTCTAGATGCCAGGGCTAGCGCCGCTGAGCGCATGGCCCCGTACGCAGCGCTGTAGAGCGCTCCCCCGGTTGAGATTCGTCGCACGCCGATCCTGAGTAGTTCCTCAATGGAAGGGCCATCGGACATGGCCAGAACGTTGATGGGTGCCCCGGTCTCTCGAACCACCCGCTCGATGTCTGCGGACACAGTTAGCCCTGGGGCGTAGAGAGCGTCCGCTCCAGCCGCACGGTATCTAACCAAACGTGCGATGGTGTCATCGAGGTCGCTGTGGCCATACAGGTGATTCTCGGCTCGGGCCGTTACGACCACGCCCGACCGGCGGGCTGCTCCGCACACGCTCGCCACGCGATCCGCCGCGACGTCGACAGGCTCGATGAGCCCGGAAGCTGGGTCGTAGTCTTCGACCGACACCCCGGCGGCACCGGCGTCCACCAGGAGCTCGACAGTCCGTTCAACCCCGCCCGGATCGTCCGGAAACATCCGCTCGCTGTCAACGTTCAACGGGACCGTAACAAAGGAGGCCAGATCGGCAACGTGGCGGACCAGTTCGTCACGGGTGACCTCCTGGTCGTCCTTGCCGATGGATCGACCAAACCCTGCGCTGGTGGTAGCGAGAGCTTGAAAGCCGAGCTCCTCAAGGATGCGAGCCGACCCGCGATCCCATGGATTGGGCATTACAAACCCGCCTGACACATGCATAGAAGCAAAACCCTCGATACGTTCGTCCACGGAATAATCCTCTCATCGGTAGCATTGGCAATTCTATGCATCTCGATATCACACCCGACGCCCTGAAACTGGTCCGCAAGAAGGGCGGGATAATGGCGATCGACTTCATCCCGCCCGTCAGTTGAGGCGGCAAACTGGAGGTGTCGGTCGACACCTATCTCAAGGGAAAAGACCTAAGTCCGTACCAGCTAGTCAACGTCGACGGTGTTGAACTCCACGTCTCGCCTTCATTGTCGACCTGGGCTGATCGAGCGACGGTGGCGGTCCGCTCGAGTGTCGTAGGTAAGAAGCTCGAAGTCCTCGCTGATCACAAACACCAACCCACCTGAAGTCACTGACCGGTGCTCGGTGGGCACCATTTAAACCGATTCACTCGTACGGGCGCTAGCACTCGCCGTCCCAAACGATTTACAATCTGTAAAAACAGCTTGTGAGGGAATGCTCGTGGAAGTAGCCGTGGAGTTTTTGGTCGAACCGTTTTCTGAAGGCCATCCAGGCCAGCACGTCCAGGCGGCCGTCCACGCAGTTGAACGGGCCGGACTCATCGTCGATGTCGGGCCGTTCGGCAACACCACAACCGGCGAGGTCGCCACTGTTCTAGCGGCCGTGAGCGACGCCCTGACTGCCGCATTGGATCAGGGTGCCACCCGGGTCAGCCTCAGCATCGCCCGACGGGAACCGTCTTCGATATGACGATCAAGACCGCCCTCGGCGACGCCTTAGAACCGTTGCTCCGCGTGCTTGGAGCAGCGGCGATTGACGTTGCAGACGCCACAGACTCTGACGTCATCTTGGACTGGGAGGGTAGGCCGGCCGTGGCGATTCGATTGGACTTTGCCGAAACGACTGCCGCACAAGTCAGGTCGGTCGAGGCTGAGCTCGGCGCCCGGTTGTTTGACCTTTCGCGTGACCAAAAGCAGGTCGCTGTTCGTATCCTCGACGAACGGGGTGCCTTTGCGCTGCGCAAAGCCATCGAGGACGTGGCCGACGCGATGGGGGTAAGTCGGATCACGATCTACAACTACCTCAACGCCATTCGAGACACCCGATGACCCAACCCACCCTGGTAGACAATCCAACTCTCCGAGGAGCAGCGTGACCGATTCAATCATGGGCCTTTTCGACGACGTCGTCGATGAACAGGCACTCACCAACACAGTCGATAGATTCCGCGAGCGTGAGATTGCGCTGCCAACGTTTGCTCAACTAGCTGACCCGTCAACCATGCCGCCCGGTGTCATGGACGCACTTTCCGCGGTTGGACCCGATGATCCCGATCCTCGCAACCTGTGGAGAGTGAACTGGTACAACGATACCGCCCGCACCGGCCGGGTCGACGTGCCTGCCTACCTCGAGATTCCATCTGAACTAAGCGGCGTCGATGCCAAGATCCTCTTAGCTCTCGGCGACAAGTTCCCGATGATTCGGGCTCACAAAGTGTTGGCGGCCTACGCCTGCCTTGCCCCGCGTATCGTGACCGGCGCATTTGACCCAACCACCCACCGGGCTGTCTGGCCCTCGACGGGAAACTATGCCCGAGGAGGCGTCGCCATCAGCCGAATCATGGGCTGTCGCGGTATGGCGGTCCTTCCCGAAGGCATGAGCCAGGAACGTTTTGATTGGTTGAACGAATGGACTGCCGGGCCCGAAGACATCATTCGGACCACCGGTACCGAGTCGAACGTCAAGGAGATCTACGACGCCTGCAACGAACTCGCCAAAGACCCTACAAATGTCATCCTGAACCAGTTCTCGGAGTTCGCCAACCACCTCGGCCACTACTACGTGACTGGTCGGGCACTCGAACATATCTACGAGGACGCGGGCGGCGGGAATCTGGTGTCGTTCGTTTCAGCATCAGGGTCAGGTGGCACCATTGCTGCTGGTGACTATTTGAAGGAGCGCCACGGCGCCCGGATCGTCGCCGTCGAAGCCCTCGAATGCCCGACCATGCTCTACAACGGGTACGGCGAGCACAACATTCAGGGCATTGGGGACAAACACATCCCCCTGATCCAGAATGTCATGAACACCGACGATGTAGTGGCGATCTCGGACCAGGCCACCGACACGCTTCTGCTGCTCTTCAATACCGAAGTCGGAAAGCGATATTTGGTCAGCCGTGGTTTGGATCCGACGTTCGTCGACCAACTCCAGCACCTCGGATTCTCTTCAATCGCCAACATGCTCGCCGCCATCAAAGTGGCCAAGCTCCATAACTACGGGGCAGGCGACGTGATCGTCACCGTGGCAACGGATGGCTTCGAGTTATACCGATCCGAAGTCGACAAGATCACGACCCGCGATCATCCCGGCGGGTTCCTCGAAACGTCAGCTGCCGGCACCTATGCCCGTTTCCTCGAAGGCATCGACACTGACCACACCGTCGACATTGGAACCATCGGCCGCACCCGGATCTTCAACCTCGGCTACTACACGTGGGTTGAACAGCAGGGCGTCGACTTCGAATCATTTGAGGCTCGGCGTTCGCAGACGTTCTGGAAGGACCTCCACGGACACGTCCAGCATTGGGACGAACAGATCAACGATTTCAATAAACGGACCGGAGTCTCGTTTGCCTGACAACCCTTTCCTAACGTATCGCACCCGCCTTGACTCATACGGGCGAGCGATCGACCAGGGATGGACCGATGCCCGGTTCGTCGATCTTGTCAATCGACTCGACGAATCCATCGCGAAGGTTCACGGTCACGGATTCGAGGTCACTGACCTAACCGCGTATCCGTCGCTACATCCTGCCGGAGCCAAGGTCTGGGTTAAGGATGACACAGATAATGTGGGCGGCTCGCACAAGTCGCGGCATCTCTTTGGCGTCGCTCTTGCCGAAGCCGTCGACGGAACCCCGCAGAAAGAGTGGGCTATTGCGTCCTGCGGCAACGCTGCCATCGCCGGTTCGGTTATAGCCAGAGCGCTCGAAAGACGATTGCATGTGTTCATACCCACCTGGGCAGATCAGGCCGTAGTCGATGTTCTCGAAGCCAACGGAGCCGATATTGAGGTCTGCCCACGTCGACCGGAAGAATCGGGCGATCCGACCTACCTGCGCTTCTTGGAAGCCGTATCGGCTGGATCAACCCCATTCTCGGTACAGAGTACCGCCACTCCAACCACCCTCGACGGCGGCAGAACCATGGGCTGGGAACTGGCCGATCAGCTACTTGAGTCCGACGCGACCGGCACCACGAACGTATTCATTCAGGTCGGCGGTGGCGCTCTCGCCACCGCTACCTGGCGAGGACTTGGCGAGGGCCTGATTGAGTCATCGGATATCAAACCGGTGCTCTACGCGGTGCAAACCGAAGCATGCGCTCCGCTCGCTAGGGCCTGGCAATCTTTGATAGAGACTGGGCTGTCCGGGGCCGAAACCCTCAAGTTGGCTCAGCAGCATCCTGACCGGTACATGCAACCCTGGGAACCCATCGGCCAGTCTGAGGCAACCGGCATTCTCGACGACGTCACGTACGATTGGCTACCGATCATCTCCGGAATGCTGGCTTCAGGCGGCGGAACCATCGTGGTTGACGAGACCGCCATCGCCGCAGCCCACCAAAACGGCCGAGCAGTTACGCACATCGATGTCGAACCTACCGGCACGGCCGGCTACGCCGGCCTTCTCCAAACCCGTCTCCCCGAACCGGCGGTCGTTCTCTTCACCGGCGTGTCTCGGTTCTGATCAAGTAGCGTCGCGGTCATGGAGTTCTCCGAGGTCCTCGCCAAACGACGCATGGTTCGCAACTACACCGACCAGCCAGTCAGCCACGAGCAGCTCAGCCGGATCGCTCATGCCGGGTCACGGGCGCCAAGCGCCGGGAATACCCGGGGACAGTCTTTCGTGATAGTCACCGATCCGCAGACCCGGCTGGCCATCGCCGAGTTGGCCGGTGAGTCTCACTATGTCGGGATGGGATTCGACCCGTGGATTTCCCGGGCGCCCGCCCACATCATTATCGGGGTATCCGCAAGCGCCTACCACAGCCGCTATCAGGAGCAGGACAAGGCCGGCCCAGACGGAGAGATCGAGTGGCCGGTGCCGTACTGGTGGGTCGACGCAGGAGCCTCCTTGATGGCTATTTTGCTGGCAGCTGTCAATGATGGGCTGGCGGCAGGATTCCTCGGCGTTCATGCATTCGATGAACTCGAAGCTCTGGTCGGAATGCCGAACGATGTGGCGGCGATCGGGATAGTCACGATCGGTCATCCGGCCCCAGACCGTCGGTCCGGGTCACTGAACCGGTCAGCCGAAATCGGAATCCACTGGGATCGATGGCAATCCACCCCATGAAGGCCGCCAGATGGTGATCAACTCGATCAGTTTGCACACTGTCGGCCTGACGCTGCGCGACCCGTTCGTGACAGCCACCAGCACTCAGACGACCCGAACCCTCCTGCTCGTGGCGGTCGCCAGTGGTGACACAGTCGGCTGGGGCGAGTGCAGCGCCGACGGTTCCCCGTATTGCCGTGGCGAAGACTCTGACACGGCGCGAGCAGCTTTGAGCCGGGTAGCTCATTCCTATATCGGCTCACCGATCGACGAGCCATCGTCCGCCACTGAGTTGGTCGACTCTCCGATGGCCGCCGCCGCCCTCGAGGCGGCCCGATGGGACCTCTTCGCCAAGGGGGAAAAAGTGCCGCTCGCCATCGCCCTCGGAGGAACCCTGCGACCGGTAGTTTCGCGAGCGGTACTTGGCCGTTCACACGATCTCCTCGAACAAGCCGACCACGCTTTGGCGCAGGGCTACGGGTCCGTCAAAATCAAGCTCACGACGGGCGACGACCTAGACGATCTTCGGGCGATCCGTGATCGCCACAGGAATCTCCGCATCGCCGTCGACCTGAACGGGTCGGCAAGTCACCGCCAACCACCCAGCGGGTTCTGGGAACAACTCGATGAGCTCAGGCTTGATTTCATCGAACAACCGTTTGAACCATCCGACGCCGGCGACAGCGACAGACTGTTGCAACAGCTCCAGACTCCCTTATGCCTTGATGAAAGCGTGCGATCTTCAGAGCAGGCGTCCCGGGCCGCCTCTGGTGGCTTTTTGGTTAATCTCAAAGCCACCAAGTTCGGTGGACCCGCCGCAGCGCGCCGCATCCTCGGTGATCTTCCTGAGGGCGCGGGGTGGTGGGGTGGGATGCTAGAGACGGGAATCGGACGTGCTCACTCCCTAGCTCTGGCAACCCTGCCGGGTTCTTCACTCCCGACAGACCTGGCGGCTTCCGACCGGTACTACGAGCGCGACGTAGCCGAACCCTTCCAGCTATCCGATGGCAGCCTCGCTCCTACCGGGCGTCCAGGGATCGGGGTCGACGTCGATCCGGAAACCATCGCCGCGCTAAACACCCAGCCGCCAGCCCACTTTCCCTAAGATTTGATGTAACACCGACGCTCTTCACGGCACTTCTTAGTTGGAGGCTGAGATACACCATGAGTACATCCCCGATGGATGACCTGAAAGCATATGCCGCATCATTGACGGATTCCGTCTCTTCTGAAGAGACAGATACCGTTGTGGCAACCGTACTGCGCGCCCCCCGCGTGGTACGAACGCCACTTAAACAGCGAGTGACCGCTGTCGGTGTCGTAGTTGCAACATTCCTTTCAGCGAACGTGGGGTTGGCGGCTGCTGCGCAGAACGCCGCCCCCGGGGATGCTCTCTACGGGGTTGATCGTGCCTACGAACGAATTGCTGAGTTTGTGGGAATCAGCAATTCACGTACCGAGGAACGCCTCCAGGAGGCGAACGACTTGGCCAATAGAGGCGACGCATCTGCTGCGTTGGCTGCGGCCTCGGCCGCCCTTGAGGCTGTGAGTTCGTCCCTGGAGGACCCCGGTTCCGGTGACTCCGATGAGGCGGCGGTTTCAGTGCGCGAAGCCTCAGCAGAAATCACAAGCGCGATTCCTGAAAACGGCAACTCACGGCCCGAGTTCGTCAACGACATGATGGCCGAGACCCGATTGATCGTGCAGTTGGCCCACGAAATGCGCGAGGCGGCTACCGATGGCAACGCTTCGGATGCGGCTAAGAAGCTGAAGGATGCGGCCAAGAAGGTCAAGGATAAGGCCAAGAAGGAAAAGGCCAACAATTCGAACAAAGACAAGCCGAAGAGCTCAAACGGCAAGAACCCCTAACTCGTCCTCAGCGGGAATCGTCACGTCTGACGAGCCACGCCATTAGAGTTGCCAAGCCATGACAGAATCCGCCGGGGACAGATCAGCCACCTGGCCGCCGTCCCTGGAAGCGATCGAACAGGCCCGGACCGGCAACAACGCCGCCCTTGCCGACATCCTGCGAGCCGGGCATCCCCGCCTCGTGGCCTACTTCGCCGGAGCGGGTCCCCAGCGGGCCGACGCCGAAGACCTCGCCGCCCACACCATGGAAGCCGTCGTCACGTCGATCCACCGCCTCAAAAACCCCGACGCATTCGAAGGCTGGTTCTGGCAGATTGCTCGTTATTCGTTCCGGGGATGGATCAGGAAAACTCGCCGACCGAAACGGTATGAGCCTGCCTACGTCCCCGAAGCGAATGCCGAAGATGGCGTTGAGTTGAGCGAAGAACACATCCAGATCAGAAGCGCACTCGATGCCCTCACCCCGAAGGATCGCAGCCTCTTGTGGCTGCGCGATGTCGAAGATCTTTCATATGAAGAGATCGGCGGCCGCTTGGGGTCGGCGGTCGGCACGGTCCGGGTGGCCTGTCATCGAGCTCGCAAGCGCCTCGAAGAAGCGTATGGCGCCCTGGAGCAAAAGGATGCCTGACATAACCTCGCTGACCAATCCACTCGTCAAAGGAGTCGTACGCCTGCGCGATCGACGCGGCCGCGATGAGTCTGGCAAGTTCATTATCGAAGGCGCCGCCGAACTCGACCGGGCCCACCTACGCTCCGACCTCGTCGTGGAAACCGTCTTCGTTTCCGAGACCGCCATGTACCTACCTCGACAGGACGAGCAAGTTCTATCGGTGTCGGAACCGGTTCTCGAAAAGCTGGCGGTACGTGGTTCTGCGGCGAGCCTGGTGGCAGTGGCTCGCCAGTTCGATGTGTCCCTCGCTTCTTTGGCAACGACCCATGATCTAGTTCTAATCGCCGAACGCATCGAAAAGCCCGGCAATCTGGGCACGATGCTCCGAACTGCCGACGCAGTCGGTGCCGCAGTAATCGTCTGTGATCCGTTGGTCGACCTCTTCAGCCCGCCAGTCGTGCGCGCTTCGCTTGGCTGCCTCTTCACGGTGCCTCTCGCCGCCGCCTCCGTTCAGGAAACGATCGCCTGGGTCTCCGGCCACACGACGATCATCGGCACACCCGAAGCTGATCAAACCTTGTATCAGGTCGATTTGACCGGGCCGATCGCCGTGATCATCGGTTCCGAACACGATGGCGTTTCCAAGGAATGGAAAGCGGCCGCCGATGAACTCTGCTCGATACCGATGTTCGGCACGACCGACAGTCTCAATGCGGCCACCTCGGCGGCCATCATGCTGTACGAAGCGGTCCGACAGCGCCAATGATCCGCAATCGTTGAATCGAACACCTGTTCGGGCTAGGCTCTCTTCCCCACTATCCGGAGGGCTCATAGCCAGTGGATCTGCTGCAGCGAAGTTTCGACGATCTCGGCGCTCCCTTGTCTGGCGTCCCGTTTTGCGTGTTCGATGTTGAGACAACCGGCGGATCTCCGGCCACCGAATCTCTGACGGAGATTGGTGCGGTCAAATACCTCGCAGGTGAGGTGATCGGCGAGTTCCAAACGCTCATCAACCCCGGCAGAGAAATTCCGCCGTTCATCACGATCCTCACCGGCATCACCCATGCCATGGTCGTGGAAGCACCCCGCATCGAGACCGTCCTCCCCTCGTTCCTCGAGTTCATCGGGGAGTGCGTTCTGGTCGGACACAATGTTCGCTTCGACCTCGGTTTCCTCAACGCCGCCGCTCTGCAATGCGGGTACAGCCGGGTGACGAATCGATCTGTTGACACTCTCGGCTTAGCGAGACGTCTCGTCCGCAATGAGATTCGGAATCTGAAACTCGAGTCGCTCGCCGCTCACTTCCGGTCACCGGTCAAACCCAATCATCGCGCTCTAGAAGACGCACGGGCAACCGGTCACGTCCTGCACGCTTTGCTTGAGCGAGCGGGCACGCTCGGCGTCACGGCTCTTGAGGATCTGCTCCAGTTGCCGACCGCCCGAGGATCCTCCAATTACCCGAAGATGCGCCTAGCCGATGAGCTTCCCAGACGTCCCGGGGTCTACCTATTCAAGGACCGTCAGGACAATGTGATTTATGTCGGCAAAGCGAAGAACCTCCGCACCAGGGTGCGTTCCTACTTCTATGGCGACACGCGCCGCTCGATCACCAATCTGCTTAATGAGCTTCACTCGATCGAAGGCCGGGTTTGTGAAACAGAGCTGGAGGCGTCAATTGCCGAACTGCGCCTGATCCACACCTACCGCCCCCGTCACAATCGGCGCTCCAAACCACCCAAGGCCAGTCACTGGGTAAAGCTCACGAAGGAGCAGTTTCCACGTCTGTCGCTCGTCCGTACGCTCCGAGATGACGGCCTCGCCTATCTCGGGCCATTCCGAAGCCGGAAAGCAGCCGAAATGGTCATGACTGCCATCTGGGATGCGCTGCCCGTGCGCCGTTGCCTATCCAAGCCGGGGAGTCGGTCGGCGACCTGCGCGTTCGCCCAGCTCGGCGTGGCCCGGTGTCCGTGCGATGGGAGTCTGAGCGCCGTTGAATACGGTGACATAATCCGCCAGTTTTTAGCCGCCCTCGAGGACGACCCTCATCTTCTGTTGTCACCGATCCGGCACAAGATGATCGACCTCGCCGCCACCCAGCGCTACGAGGAAGCGGGGTGGATGCGGGATCGATATCGGGCCCTGGCCAGGGCGATGGAACGACGGTCGGCCTGGCAGTCCATGCTCGCCGCTGGGCAAATCCGCGCCGAGCACGGGCCGGAGGGGGCATTTGTCGAAGATGGTCGGTTCGTCACTGGTTGGTCAACTCCCAACCAACCTCTCTTGCCGGTGGATATGGAGCCAGCTCCTCGAACGGTCGCTGACAGCGTCCCTCCCTCGGTGCTGGCGGCAGAGGAAGCTCATCTGATTTGGTCGTGGTTATCGCAGTTTGATACCAAGGTGATCCACACATCTCGTCCCTTCCAACTCCCGGTAGTAGTGCCCGAGTTGGCCGCCTAACAGCCGGAAGACGCAACGGGGGTTAACATGGCCCGATGCGCTTTATCGTTCGTGAGGGGACCGACCCGGTCGCCATTGCCGACTCGACCATGTTGGCAGCAATGGGAATGCCCGGCGGCGGGATCCTCGCCGTGGGCGACAGTCACATCCGGGTAAAGGCCGGGCGGGTTTCTGAACCGTCGGCCCTGGCAGTTGGTGAACTCGCCAGAAGGAATGCCCGGATCGCCTTGGGATCGACGGTTGATGGGAGGCGGGCCATTCTCACCAGCGCCCAGGACGTCTGGTTATCAGAACCCGTCGTAGCCGACCTGGTCCGCTCTCTGGCGGCACATCCGGTAACGACCGGAGATGCTCTCGAGATCGACGGCCAGACAGTCACCGTCGAAAAGGTCGGCCCCCAGGATGCCGGACTCATCAGTGCCAG
>CBDTUI010000050.1:0-19135 GCA_965363765.1 uncultured Acidimicrobiia bacterium | reverse complement strand
TTCATCGCTTGGATCCTGCGCCGGGTCCTAGATGTACGACCGGGACGGGGGCTTGGACTGTGCTGTCTGGGTTCATTTCTGTTGCTCTCCTATTCGGTACGAGATTCTCTCGTACGCTGTAAGTTATACGACGTAAGGTACACATACAACGTAAGGCTGTCAAGGAAAGGTTCTTGACTCGAACAGAAGAGATACAGGTATTGGGCCCCGCTCAGAGGACCCGAGCCGCGCATGATGCGCCCAGGGCGGCATCGTGACAGGCCTGGTGAGTAACATCGCTGGGAAACGTTGCCCGCCTGAAGATTGGCGGGTGAGGGAAACTTGCGAAGGGAGCCCGACCATGGATGGCGAAGAGATGCCTGATCGAGAGGTCGAGGCGGTCGGTCACAGGAAGCTGCTCGTCGCGATGCTGCATACGTTGGCCGGGCCAACAGTCTTTGATCACTTGTACAAGCTGGCAGAAGAGCGGCCGACTGAGTTCCACCTGATGATGCCGGTTCTCCGACCCGATTACGGGTTGACCTGGACTCACGCTCAGGCCGGAAAGGACGCCGATGATCGGTTGGCAATGATGCTCGAGTTTATGACCCGCGCTGGCTTATCGGCCACCGGCCAGACCCGAACAGAGTCGCCGCCCGAAGCCCTCGAGTTGGTCGCTCAGGGTCCGGCTGGCCCATTCGATGGCGTAGTCGTGGTCTGGCGCCAGCAGAAGTACCGGTGGCTGTTTCGACGAGAGGGCGAGCGATTCGAGGAGACCCTAGGTATCCCGGTCGAGGCGATCCGAGCGGATCCCGAGGTTCGCCGGAGCAACATCGAAGACCCTGACCAGCTACGTGAGATGTTTGAGGAACACGCCAAACGCCGCGGTTGGGGAGCGTAGAGCGGGGGATCTAGGTGCGGGTCGTGGGGGTGGCGATGACAGAGCCGAGGTTGGACTGGAGCTTGATCGCCGTAGAGCCCACTTCCTGCGAGGGAGACCGGCCGCAATGAGGGCAACTCGACGAATCGGCGAGTTCAGATTCGAGGACGCGCCCGCATGACAGGCAAAGCCAGGACCACCCCGTCGGTCGAAATTGGCCATCGCCGCGCTATTCGACGGGGACAATATCGATGTTCGTGCAGTCGGCTAGGGCGGAAGCAGCGCGCTAGGTTGAGTGCCGATGTGAGAGAACGCTGTTTGAGATGAGACTCGATCGCCGTGGGCTGATGAGTGGCACGGTCGCCGTCCTGTTGTTGGCGGTTGCCGTGTACGTCGGTTCTGAGGGTATGCGCTGGTTCGACGCCGCCCTCGCCCCCTACTTATTCGGGACCTTCCTCGCTGCCTTCGCAATCGTGTACCGATACGTTGTTTGGCTCCAGAGGCCGCCAACTGCCCTGCTCAACAGGCGTGGTTGGGAGGCGTTTCGCCGGCCAGGTCACCTGGGCCGCAATGTTGTGTCGCTGGCAGGAATGACGGTGACCAATCTGGCCTTGCAGCGCTTTATTGCCGGCCGGTCTCGGACTCGATGGGTCGCCCATCAGTTGCTCTTCTGGGGTAGCGTCCTGGCCGCGGCGGTGACGTTTCCGCTCACTTTCGGGTGGATCCACTTCGAATCGACCGACCCGACCGGCCAGACCTACCAGGCCTTCTTTGGTCCTCTGGGCACGGTCACCTTCGACTCTCGTAGCGTCGGTGGGTTTGTCTTTTTTCATCTGCTCAACATCGCGGCGATCCTGGTGATTGCCGGAGTCCTCATTTTCCTCACTCGCCGCTTTCGTGACCGGGGAGCGATCGCCTTGGAACGGGGAGGGGACTTCGCCGCCCTGGCCGGGCTTTTCGCGGTGTCACTGACTGGTCTCATGCTCACCGCCTCGTCGCTGTGGATGGAAGGCCGTTTCTACAACTTCCTCAACACTCTTCATGCCCTCACTGTCATCCTCGGCCTGCTCTACATCCCCTTCGGTAAGCTATTCCACATCTTGCAACGACCTGCCAATCTAGGTGTCGCCTTCTACAAGAAACAGGCCTCCGAGGGCGAAGCGCAGGTCTGCTCTGAGTGCGGAGACGAGTTCGCGTCGAAACTACAGGTGGAAGACCTGAAACAGGTCCTGCCCCAACTCGGGTTCGACTATTCGTTCGAGCAGGGCAATTACCAGGAGATCTGCCCCAGGTGCCGGCGACGATTGGTCGGGAACGCTCAGGCAGTCCGGAACGGGAGGGCGTAGATGGCCAGGCTTCCTATCACCGAAGAGGAGTTGATCGACCGCTACGGACCCCATCTCAATCGGACCCCTCCTGGTGGCTGGGATGCGGACATCGACTACGACCGGATTGTCGACACTCACTGTTGTTTCTGCGGCCAGCAATGCGGGATCAGGCTCAAGGTCAAAGACGAAGAGGTGATCGGGTTCGAGCCTCGTTACGACTTCCCGTTCAACGAGGGCAAGCTGTGCCCGAAGGGGGTCAAACGCTACTTGCAGGGGTCACACCCTGACCGTCTCCTCGAACCCTTGGAGCGCGACCCATCTGCTCCGGGTGGATTCAAGCAGGTGACATGGGACCATGCCCTCGACCGGGTCGTGGCAGAAGTCCGTCGGATACAGGCAGAGCACGGCCCCGATTCGGTTGCATTGCTCTCCGGTGTGTCCCTCACCAATGAGAAGTCGTATCTGATGGGGAAGTTCGCCAGGCTTGCTCTGGGTACTGCGAACCTCGATTACAACGGTCGGCTTTGCATGGTCTCTGCCGGTGCGGCCGGAAAGAAGGCATTGGGCATCGACCGGGCGGCCAACCCGTGGTCGGACATACCGCTCACCGACGTCGTTTTTGTCGCCGGGGCCAACATTGCCGAGTGTCATCCCATAACCACCAGCTACATCTGGCGGGCCCGCGACCGGGGGGCCAAGCTGATTGTCATGGACCCTCGAGTGACCCCGATTGCCCGCAACGCCGACGTGTTCCTCGGTGTGCGCCCCGGCACCGACCTCGCCGTTCTCGACTCCATTCTCCATCTCATTATCAAAGAAGGTTGGGTCGACCAGCAGTTCATCGACGAGCATACGGTCGGTTTTGCGGAGGTTGCTGCCTCCGTGGCCGACGCCACCCCGGAATGGGCTTCGGAGATTTCAGGGGTACCGGTCGGGCGCATCGAGGAAGCGGCTCGCATTTGGGGTACATCGGCCACCGGAATATTGCTACACGCCCGGGGCATCGAACATTCGACCAAAGGCGTCGACAACGTGCTCGCCTGTATCAACCTGGGGTTGGCAACCGGTAAGTACGGCAAACCCGGCTCAGGAGTCAGCACGATCACCGGGCAGGGCAATGGTCAGGGAGGACGGGAGCACGGCCATAAATGCGACCAGCTACCAGGCAACCGCGATATCACCAATCCTGAGCACCGCGCCTATGTCGCTTCGGTATGGGGATGCGATGAGAGCGAGATTCCCGGCAAGGGTCTCACCGCACAGGAGATCATGAATGAGATTCACGCTGGCGAAATCAAGGGTCTCATCTCGATCTGCTTCAACCCACTCGTATCCCTCCCTGACGCCAACTTCACGCGAGAGGCGCTCAACAGACTTGAGCACTACACCGTCGTCGACTTCTTCCTGTCGGAGTCGGCGCAACACGCCGATCTGGTTCTGCCCGGCTCGTTGCATGAAGAGGATGAGGGGACGGTTACCACGTTGGAGGGCCGGGTAGTGAAGATCAACGCCGCCACGGCGCCGCCCGGCAACGCCCGCCGCGATTGGGAGATCTTCTGTGACTTGGCTCGCCGCCTCGATAGTCCCTACTTCGATTACAGCTCCGCCGAAGAGATATTCGATGAGTTGACCGTCGCCTCAAAAGGAGGCGCCGCCGACTACGCCGGAATCACCTGGCAGAGGGTGGTCGACGAGCAGGGGGTTTTCTGGCCCTGTCCCGAGGAGGGTCATCCGGGGACGCCTCGCCTGTTCGAAGGTGGGCGTTTCTACCACGCTGACGGCAAAGCCCGCTTCTTCGCCACGCCATGGCGCCCACCGGCAGAGGTAGTCGACGATGAGTATCCAATCTGGCTGACGACCGGTCGAGTGGTCAGTCAGTATCTGTCGGGGACGCAAACCCGACGGATCGGCCCCCTGGTTGACCAGTACCCCGAGCCCCTTTGTGAGATGCACCCTGTGCTCGCCGGGTCCCTAGGAGTCTCCGATGGCGACCTGGTGAGGGTGACCTCCCGGCGGGGGTCCATGGTCGCACCGGCCAAGGTCGTGGAGACTATCCGGCCAGACACCGTGTTCATCCCGTACCACTGGGCCGGCAACAAGTCGGCCAACCAACTCACCATCCGGGCTCTCGACCCTGTGTCCAAGATCCCTGAATACAAGGTGGCGGCCGTCAAGGTCGAGCTAGCTGGTGGGACAGGAGACACTCGGGACGATCGCGACCTCACTTTTCACGACGGTGACTTCAGGTGACCGTCCAGATCGGCATCCGTCCCGAGACTGCGGTGTTCGCAATCGACCAGAGCCGCTGCATCGGGTGCCGGGCCTGTGTTCAGGCCTGTGCGGAGTGCGGCACCCATCGCGGCGTGTCCCTTATCCAACTTGACACCGTCGACCGTTTTCATTCCACTCAGACGGTGCCGATGGTCTGCATGCACTGTGAGGATCCGACCTGCGCCGAGGTCTGTCCGGCGGACGCGATCAAGCAGAACGAGGATGGTGTCGTCCAGTCGTCTCTGAAGCCGCGTTGTATCGGCTGCTCGAACTGCGTCTACGCGTGTCCTTTCGGTATCCCCAAGTATGTGGCCGAGTTCGACCAGATGATGAAATGTGACATGTGTTACGACCGCACCTCGGAAGGGCTCAAGCCAATGTGTGCTTCGGTCTGCCCGTCCGATGCCCTTTGGTACGGAACCAAGGAAGAATTCGAACGGACCCGGTCTGGCACGCTCGTCAACGACTGGAAGTTCGGAGCCCAAAACGTCAGAACTAAAGTTTCGGTGGTGACAATCGATCCAGGTCCGGTCGACGTATTCATCGGGCGCCAGTCAGGCCACTGGATGGATGACCCGTTCGGGATAAGCGAGATGGCGCAATGAGCGAACAACCGATCTGGCGGAGGGACTTCCCTTATACGTCCGAGGGCGAGGACGAGGTGACCCGTCGCGAGTTCACCAAGTACCTGGTTTTTGCCTCGGCAGCCTTCGCTGGGGGAGGGGGTCTTGTCAGCCTGGCGGCTTCGCTGCGCACCGTAGAAAAGGGAGACCCGATGCAGATTGTGGCGCTCGATGCCGTCGAAATCGGAGCCAGCTATCTGTTCAACTACCCCGGTCCAAATGACCCGGCCATCCTGGTTCGATCCGACGAAGAGACGCTGCTCGGATTCAGCCAGAAATGCACCCATCTCGGCTGTGTCGTCTTCTGGGTAGGCAAAGACGACGAGTTCCATTGTCCCTGTCACGATGGCGTTTTTAACATCGAGGGCAGGGCTATTGCCGGGCCTCCCGAACGTCCGCTGGCTCGGATAGACCTCGAAGTTCGAGACGGCAACATCTGGGCGACCGGACGAGGAGTACCGGAGGAGACTGCCTGATGGCACGTGACGGCGCCCGTCGCACGCGGCTGAACAATGCGGTCCTGGTCTACGTCGTCCTGCTTCTCAGCCTGCAGATATTCCTGCTTACAATCGCTGTAGAGGGGTTCTTTGAACGAGATGCCGGTCTGGCCTGGGCAGCAACAGGCATCTCAGTGTTCCTGGCCCTCACGGCGATCTTCTTCTACCGGTATCTCCGCGATGACTGAGCCTGACCCGAAGCCGGGACCAATCGGCGGGGAGATGTATACCGTCCTCGGAGGCCTCGCACGGCGTTTTCGGATCCCTGCACTCGTGGAGCGGCACGACTCGGTCTCCGTAATGGGCTTATTCGCCTTCGTCAACGGGCTGATCTCGATAGGGCTGATGGCGGGTGCCGCCCTGATCACGGGCGCCGCGTTCATCTTTCCCTCACTCGGCCCCACCGCCTTCCTCTTCTTCTACACCCCGACCAGTCCTGCAGCCTCCCCCAAGAACACAGTGATGGGGCACCTGATCGGTGCGGCTGCGGGCTACCTGTCCCTGGTGGTGTTCGGACTGACGGAGGCTGCTCCCGCCCTGGCCACCCAAGTGACCGGGAATCGGGTTGGCGCTGCGGCCCTTTCGCTGGCACTGACCTCGGGACTCATGGTGTGGTTGAAGGTACCCCATCCACCCGCAGGCGCCACCACGCTCATCGTCTCACTCGGGATCCTCCGCACCCCGTTCCAGCTTGCAGTCCTGATGCTGGCCGTAGTTCTACTCACCATCCAGGGATTTGTCATTAATCGAGCGGCCGGTATCGACTATCCAATCTGGGCACCCCGCAAGCAGCGAGCCAGCGGTTAGAGCCTGAACGACCCTTCCAATGTCGAAGGAAATCCTGAGTCCTTCCCTAACCCGCATCTGTCTCAAGACTCCCGCGTGATTAAGAACCTTCGGTGCTGAGCACGACGACGGCCCAGCTGATCGCCACGATTGCGAAGAACAGGGCGCCTAAGAACGCCGTTCGAGCGATGTTGTGGGACTCCACCATTCGCGTCTGCCGGGACGGTTCGACTCTTGCGCAGCTGAATCCGGGTCAAGGAACGTGCCAAAGGGCGGACAGCACGGCCGATCACATCATGGGAATGGCAAGTCAGGGACTTTAGGCCCTACTCCCAGCGCAACCCGCTCTGTTACATGGTAATCAATGAGTGACGGTCGCTTACGTTGGGTCCCGCATGGCTGATGTAACGCGTCGTCGCTTTATCCAACTGGCAGGTGGCGCAGGGCTTGGCGTCCTCAGCTCAGTCTTTGAGCTCGATCTTCTCGCACTTGAGCCGTTCGATGGCATCGCTAACCCGCTGCTCACCTACCCGAACCGGGGTTGGGAGCAGATTTACCGGGACCAGTATGCCTACGACGACAGTTTCACCGTCATTTGTGCCCCCAATGACACCCACATGTGTCGACTACGGGCCTTCTCACGCAACGGCGTGGTTATCCGGTTGGAGCAGAACTACGACGGGGATAATTATGGAGACCCTCAAGGCAACAAGTCGACTGCTCACTGGAACCCGAGGGGTTGCCTGAAGGGATACACCCTCCACCGGCGGGTATATGGCCCCTATCGATTGCGTGCTCCCATGCTCCGGCAAGGTTGGAAAGATTGGGCCGACGACGGGTTCCCCTCGCTCTCCGATGACCCAACACTGCGAACCAAATACCGCTTCGATGACCGCGGAAACGACACATTCGTCAGGCTCACTTGGGACGAGGTCGACGACTATGCGGCCCGAGGGATCACGGCGATCGCCGAGACCTACTCCGGGGAGTCGGGTCGGCGGCGTCTGATCGACCAGGACGGTTATGAGCCGGAGATGCTCGAGTTCTGGGAAGAGTCGGGAGTGCGAACAATGAAGTTCGGCTCCTCACTTCCGGTCCACGGTGTCGCCGGCAAGTTTGGACTTTTCCGGTTTGCCAACATGCTGGCACTCCTGGATGCCGACGTACGGGGGGTAGGCCCGGGCCAGGCAGTAGGAGGCAGGGACTGGTCGGAATACACCTGGCGTGGCGATCAGGCTCCTGGCTTCCCATTTGTGCATGGGTTGCAGGCCACTGAAGTCGATTTTAACGATCTCCGCAACAGTCGGCTCCTGATCCAGGTGGGCAAAAACCTCGTTGAGAACAAGATGCCGGAAAGCCACTGGTTCCACGAGATTATGGAGCGTGGCGGGAAGATCGTCTCCATCGTCCCCGAATACGGACCTCAGTCGACGAAGTCCGACTACTGGATCCCGGTGAGAGCAGGTCTGTCCGACACCGCGATATTCCTGTACCTCGCCAAGGAGTTGATCGAACGCGACCTATACGACGTCGAGTTCGTCAAGAGATTCACCGATCTGCCCCTCCTGATCCGTCTCGACAATCTGACGAGGGTGCGCGCCGACGAGGTGTTTGCCGGGCATGAGCCTCTGCTCGATCCCGACGGGCCCAGTTTCACCCTCCATGGGATGACCGCAGACCAGTACCAGACGATTGGTGATCGCGTCATCCGTGATACTTCGGGACAGATCCGCGCCATCAGCCGCGAGGACGTCGGAGATCGGATGGCCGAGCGCGAGATTGACCCCGAGATCGATTGGAGGGGGGTCATTTCATTGGCTGACGGGACCGAAGTCGAAGTGGCAACGGCTTTCAACCTCTACCGAGACCACCTGGTCGACTACGACCTCGAGACCACAGCCGACATCACCGGTTCACCCAAAGACCTGCTGGAGCGGCTTCTCCAAGATGTCGCCACGATCCGCCCGATGTCGATCCAGGTGGGGGAGGGGGTAAATCACTACTTCCACGCCACTTTGCACAATCGGGCCACCTATCTGGTGGCGATGCTCACCGGGCAGATCGGTATTCCCGGCGCTGGAGTGAGCACGTGGGCGGGCAACTACAAAGGGGGGATCTTTCACGGTGCTCCATGGCATGGGCCGGGAGTCGGCGGATACGTCAACGAGGACCCGTTCCATCCCCTAATGGGTGAGGACGATAGCTACGACTTCGACAACATTCACCACTACATTCATGGGGAAGAAACATCCTATTGGGGCTATGGCGACCGCCCGCTGATCGTCGACACTCCGAAGAGCGGCCGTAAGGTCTTCACCGGCACGAGCCACATGCCGACCCCCACCAAACTGATCTGGTACAACAACTCCAACCTGATCAATCAGGCCAAATGGGCCTACCACCTGATCAAGAACACCAACCCCAAGGTCGACATGATCGTCGACCAGCAAATCGAGTGGACTGGGTCCGCCGAGTTTGCCGATGTGATCCTGCCCGCCAACAGCTGGCTCGAATTCGAGACGACCGAGATGGGTGGCTCTTGTTCCAACCCGTTCCTCCAGTTGTGGAAGGGTGGCATCAGACCCCTCTACGACAGTCGTGACGATGTGGCCATATTCGCCGGAGTTGCCAGGGCCCTGGCAAACCAGACCGGTGACAATCGCTTTGCCGATTACTTCAAGTTCGCCAGTGAGGGTCGTCCCGAGGTGTATCTGGATCGGGTGCTCAAGGCCTCCTTCACCACCGAGGGATACACGGTCGACGACATCATGTCCGGGAGATACGGCGAGCCCGGCGGCGCGTTGATGCAGTACCGGACCTACCCGCGGATCCCGTTCTGGGAGCAGATGGAAGACAGCTTGCCGTTCTATACCGACACCGGGCGGATGAACGCCTATTGCGATATCCCCGAGGCCATCGAATACGGAGAGAACCTGATCGTTCACCGGGAGGCCGTCGAAGCCACTCCCTACATGCCCAATGTGATCGTCTCGACCAGCCCGTGGATACGTCCCCAGGACTATGGCATCGACCCCGCCGACCTCGACGCCGACCGCCGACAGGTTCGAAATATCAAGATGGCTTGGTCCGATGTGCGGCGAACGGTGAACCCCCTGTTCGAGCAGGGCTTTCGATTCTTGTGCCTCACTCCAAAATCACGACATTCGGTGCACTCGTCGTGGGCCATTACCGACTGGCATTGGATCTGGAATTCGAACTTCGGCGACCCTCATCGAACCGAAAAGCGGATGCCGGGTGTTGGAGATGCCCAACTCCATATGAGCCCGGTAGACGCTCGGAGTCTCGGGCTGGCAAGCGGTGATTGGGTCTGGATCGATGCGAATCCTCAAGACCGGCCCTATGTCGGTGCATCTGAGGACGATCCGTTTTACGAAGCTGCGCGGCTGATGGCCCGGGTTAGCTACAACCCGTCGTACCCGCCGGGAGTGACCATGATCAAACACGCCTTCTACATGGCTACCCCGCGGACGATCAGGGCCCAGAAGTCACGGCCCGATGGCAGGGCTCTCGCCGATACCGGGTACCAATCGAGTTTCCGTCACGGAAGTCAGCAGTCGCTCACCCGTGGCTGGGCGCCCCCGATGCATCAGACCGACAGCCTCTTCCACAAAAGAGCGGCCGCGATGGGTTTCATTTTCGGGTTCGACGTTGACAATCACGCCATCAACACGGTTCCCAAGGAGACCCTCGTCAGGATCACCAAGGCCGAATCGGGTGGGCTTGGTGGAAAAGGGGTTTGGTCGGGTGCCACGACAGGGAACAGCCCCGGTGGCGAGAACCCATTCATGCAGAAGTACATCGCCGGCCAGATCGTCACCATCAAAGGGAGAAGCTCGTGAAGTCTGTCGAATCAGGAGATCCACTTGAGCTTGTTGGCGTGGGCTACCCGATGGAGATCAATGTCGAGATGGACAAGGAGACTGCCCGCTGCCTAATCGAGGAGTATGCCCTGACCGGGTTTGCAGCAAGTGAAGTGCTCGCCTTGTTTGGGTCACCGGCCTACTCAATGCCGTACGCCATTTATCAGCGCCGCGGCGCCGGTTTTGTCAAAGACCTGGTCCATGGGGTGTTTGGGGAGGCGAAATGACAACTGCGTATAACTGGCAGTTGGGCCGTGACATGGAATACCGGTTCGAAGGTGGCGAGGCCAAACGCCAGTTTGCTGCTGTCTTCAACATCAACCGCTGTATTGCATGCCAGACGTGCACGATGGCCTGTCGATCAACCTGGACCTTCTCACCCGGTCAGGAGTTGATGTGGTGGAACAATGTCGAGACCAAGCCCTATGGCGGTTATCCCCGGCATTGGGACGTCAACCTCCTGGAGCTCCTCGAGAAAGCAAACCCTGGCGGGCAGGTGTGGGACGCTGGGCAGAGCTCGGCCGACGCCCCCTACGGGCGTTTTGAGGGAAAGACCGTATTTGAAGCTGCCGATCTAAGCGAACGGGCGGTGGGCTACCTCCCTGCTGACGAGGATTGGAAAGGCCCCAACCGATTTGAAGACCACGGCACCGGTTGGACGGCGAAGGGCACAAGCCTGCCTGAGCACGAGGGGTGGTTCTTCTACCTGGCACGTATCTGCAACCACTGCACCTATCCGGCGTGCCTGGCCGCCTGCCCCCGAAACGCGATTTATAAGCGCCCTGAAGATGGGATTGTCTTGATCGATCAGGAGCGCTGTCGCGGATACCGCAAGTGCGTGGAGGCTTGCCCTTACAAGAAATCGATGTATCGACCATCGACCGGGACCTCAGAAAAGTGCATCGGTTGTTACCCGCGTCAGGAGGGAACGGATCCGCTGACCGAGGGCCAGCCAATGGAGGCGAGGTGCATGGCTGCGTGCGTCGGTAAGATTCGGATGCAGGGCCTGGTTAATGTGGAGGCCGACGGCACCTGGACCGAAGATCCCAACCACCCGCTCTATTACCTCGTCCACACCGAGCAGGTGGCCCTGCCGCTCTATCCGCAGTTCGGGACCCAACCGAATATCTATTACATCCCACCCCGTTGGGTGCCCCGCGATTATCTCCGGCAGATGTTTGGGCCTGGCGTCGACCGAGCGATTGAGCGCTACACCCGCCCCTCTCGTCGGCTTCTGGCAGTCCTGCAACTGTTCCGGGCTTCTCAACAAGTGATCTTCTCCTTCGACGTCGAAGAAGGCGAAAGGGTCGGTGAAGTCCAGGTAGGTGGCGAGGGGTATGAGATCTTCAATGACACGGCGATCGGTTTCGACAGCGATGGACATGAGATTGTCCGCATCCGCGTCGAGGAGCCGCTCCACGAGCGTCCGCTCAAGTTGAATTCGATATGACCACATCATCGAACGTCGAAGACCGAGTTGAGGCGACCGGAAGGTTCACCGTTTACTCACTTCTTGCGGTGGGCTTCGCCTTCCCGACCGGTGATCGCTTCTCGAAGATCGAATCCTCGTTGCTTCCGGCCGCGTCGTTTTTGGATGTGACTCCTGATGTAGACGCTGCGATTCGTCATGTGGCCGACACCTTCGCCAATGATGTACGTTCAGCCCGCGCCGGCCATATCTTGCTCTTTCCCCCAGTTGCTTCTCAGGATGCTCCCGGATATGAAACCGGGTACCGCGGAGAGGGCGTCTTTCAGCAATCGGCCCTACTCGCCGATGTCGCCGGGTTCTACCGGGCACACGGTCTGAGGGCCGGTGGCAGCGAGAGAGAGCGGGTCGATCACATTGTTGTCGAGCTGGAGTTCATGGCCGTGGTGGCGAGGAAGGAACTGTTGGCGATCCGGGAAGGGTCATCGGAACGAGCGGAAATATGCCGGGAGACAGCTGCGAGTTTCCTCCGAGACCACCTCGGTTGCTGGGCGCCGGCGTTCGGGATACGGACCGGTGCCATCTCGGCGAACCCGTGGTACGCCGCGCTGGGCGATCTTCTGGCGACATGGATCAACGCCGATATGGCTGCCTTCGATGTCGTGCCCGAAGAGATGGTCGAGGGTCCGCTGCCTCAGGAGCCGCCGGATGATGGAAGCTGCGGGCCGTGCCCGCCGGCCGGATTGGGGGCAATGGGGTGAGACCCGGACTGTCGAAGCTGGCACTCTTTTCTGGGCTCGTGCTGATCGCAGTCATCCTGCGGGTGACCGACGCTAACCCGGCCGTGGCCCAAACCCAGGTAATCGGCGTTTGGCACGTTGATTCGGAGCCGATCATGGACGGGAGCGCCCCAGAATGGCAGTCGATTCTGCCGATTTTCCTACCAACCACATCTCAACAGGTGGCCCCGCCCATGGGAGGTGGCGCCACCGAGCGCATAGCCATCAGGGCCGTTCATTGGGAAGACCGGATGTACGTCATGTTGGAGTGGTCTGATCAGACCGCGGACCGGCTCTCCAATCAATACGAGAAGTTCACCGATGCTGCGGCCATTCAATTCCCTGCCGAAGGCGGGACCGAAGTCCCCTCAATCTGCATGGGCCAGGCCGACCAGGGGGTCAACATCTGGCAGTGGCGAGCTGATCTGGAGGACGGCCGTCCCGGTCTTCCCGAGGGTGGATATGTCGACATGTACCCGTTCGAAGAAGACCTGTACTTCACAGCTCGTGCAGCCGGAAATCCTCTATCTCAACCGAGTCCCAATGCGACTCAGAACCTTCTCGCCGGAGGGTTCGGGACTCTGGAAGCAACTGGTGAATCCGAGCTTCAGGGTCACGCAGTTTATAAAGATGCCCGATGGATGGTCGTCTTTTCGAGGGACTTCGTCGCAACCGGCGACCTCGAACCCGATTTCGACGGTGCGGAACCCGTCGATGTCGCCCTGGCAGTCTGGGATGGCAGTAAAGGCGAACGAAACGGGGTGAAGTCAGTTTCGGCATTCACGCAGATGAGAATCAACGCGGAGGATCCCCCCCGACGAGCCGTAGCCGCCACGGACGATTGGCCGGCGTTCGATCCCTCAAACCCCATGGTTGGCATCTCTGTTGGGGTGATCGGCGTTGCCCAGATCGTCTTGCTTCTTGTGGCAATCATCGCGTTTGGGCCAATGATCTTCATGGCGTTGTCCAGGGGTGGGCGAGAGTATGACGAGACGACTCCTGACGAGTCATAGGGACACCATTGAGGCTTTAGCTCGATGGCTTGCTCTGGCGGCACTCGTTGAACTGATATTGCTCCGCACGGGCACCCGCACCCTGATTCACATCCCCGGATTGGGTCGGTTCGATACGTCGATCGGGGCGTTTGCGGAGGTGGGCCGGTTCGCCTACTACCTGGCCGTCGTGCTGGTCATTTCAGTGCTCATCTACGTGGCACTCATGCTGTTGTCGGGAGGGCTATCGAGCAGGACAATCAGCCTGCTGACGGTGTCGTTCATCGCCTTAGCCACTGCTGGCCGGCTCGGTGCACTCCCCGGAGTTGTGATACCTTCCTTGACCCTTGTTGTGCTGGTTGCGATGGCCCTTCTGACGTGGACCGGGATCAGGTCGATTCCCGTGGTGCTGTTTGTGGCAGCTTCGGCAATTGCAGGCTGGAGTGTCGTCGGCCAGAGAATGGGCGGTGGAATTGCGGGTAATTGGGTGGACATCGCGATCATTGTGGCCGAAGGCTTGCTCATCCTCGCCGGGGTTACCACACCGTTGATGGTGGCGGGCAGAACGACCAGGTCCGCGTTCTTGGCGGGTGTGGCTGCCTTTGTGGCTGCAATGGTGGGTCTGTCTGTTGGTGGTTCGACGTTGTCGATTCTGCTGCTTTGGAACCTAGGTGTGCCGGGCTGGCTTTCTCCAGTCGCATTCGCGTTTGCTTTTGGTGGCGTGGTAACGGCGGTGTGGTCGGCGCAACGCAAGGGCGAGATACTCACGGCCGCCGCAATCATTCTTCTGATAGCAGCAGGTGTCGGGACCATCAGCACCTATCAGAGCGCGCTGGCGCTGGCCGCGGTCCTCCTTTTCGGAGTAGCTACAGGTGCGATCGCCATGCCGGGCCGCCAAGAACCAGCTTTGGATGCGGACCCTGAAATGGGTGACATTCTAGAGTTCACGGACCGTACGATTCTCGATACATACGGAGGGCGCTGAGGAGTGAATGTAGGTAGTGCCAAAGCAACCATCGACCAGTCGGGACTACAGGTCGTTTGACTGGTGGTGGTTCCGTGCGGGGTAGGGCCCGATGGACTGCACCCCAAGACCTCGGTGGTTGTTAGCTGTTCAGGAATCCTGACGAACGTAGGACCCCGCAGGGATGCGGAACCCCACGGCCAACCGGTTCCATCCGTTGATGGCGACGATTGCCAGGGTCAGGGCCACCGTCTCTTCAGGGGAGAACACAGCAGTCACATCCTCATACACCTGGTCGGGGGCGCCAGACTCGGGGAGAAGGGTAAGGGCTTCACACCAGGCCAACGCTGCCCGTTCCCGGTCCGAATACACCGGAGTCTCCTGCCACACCGCTACGAGATGGAGCCTCTGAGAGGCCACCCCGATCGCCTCGGCATCCTTGGAGTGCATGTCAAGGCAGTAGCCGCATCCGTTGATCTGGGACGCTCGCAACTTGATCAGTTCAAGAAGTTCGGGCTCGAGAGAACTTGACTGGACAGCTTTTTCCAAACCGAGCATGGCCGTCAGAGCCTTCGGGTAGGCCTTTTGATAGTCGATTCGCACTGTTTATCCCTCCTGAGTCATCTCGTACGAAAGGCTACAGCACTGGCTTCATGAACAAGCGCTCGCCGAACGTATCGGCGAAGGGCGTACCACGCTCAGAGAGTTCCGACGGCAGCCGGTGATGGCGACTCCGAGGAGGCCTCAGATGACGTAGGTAAGACCGGCCGCGGCGAGTCCGAACACGGCCTGGCAAGGTCCGAAAAATCCAGATGCTGCGCCCAGGGGGATCGTGGTGCCCGGCCCTGAGGCGAGCAGGGCCGGCCTGAGAGGACCAGACTGCGACGGCAGCTCCCGATGTGGGCATGGCTGACGTTCGATCACGAGCCGTCGAACCGGATGAGTCCCTGGTCGACGGCGGCAGCGACGGAGGCGGTGCGGGTAGTGACTTCGAGTTTGGTGAAGATGTGAACGAGGTGGGTCTTTACCGTGGCTTCGCTGATGTGAAGCCGCCGAGCAATGGCTTTGTTGGCCAAGCCTTCGGCCACGAGGCTGAGAACTTCTAACTCTCGAGTGCTCAACGTCTTGGTGGAGGGTCGGCGAACCCTGTCGACTAGCCGCGAGGTCACTGCCGGTGAAAGCACGGTTTCACCCCGATGTGCGGACCGAATCGATTCGAACAGGACATCGGGTGGGGCGTCTTTGAGTAGATATCCGACGGCTCCTGCATCGAGAGCTGAGAGGATGTCTGCGTCGGTGTCGTAGGTGGTTAGGACCACGACGTGGGGCGCTGGGGTGAGTTTGCGGAGCTCACTGATGGCCGCGGCGCCTCCCATACCGGGCATCTGTAGGTCCATCAGCACTAGGTCAGGTTCGTCAATGGCGGTTCGACGGACTGCCGCCTCACCGGTCGATGCCTCGCCGATAACGAAGAAATCCTCCTGGCTTTCGATCACTGCACGAAGCCCTGCTCGGACCACGGGGTGATCATCGACTATGAGGATACGGATCATGTCTCCTGCCAGGGGATCGAGGCCGATATTGCGGTGCCTTCGTCGGGAGCAGTCTCCACTGTGAGGTTTCCGTCGACTTCGTCGAGCCGGTCTCGCATCACCTGAATCCCGAACCCGGATCCGTCGGGGTGAGTAGTCACTGATGTCAGATCGAACCCGATCCCGTCGTCGACCACGTCAACGGTGGTCCGGTCGTCGAGGAAGGTGAGGGTGACCTGCACGTGATTTGCCTTGGAGTGGGCAGCTGCGTTGGCCAACGCCCCTTGTGTCACCCGCAGCAGGGCCATCTCTTGTACGAGGGTCAGGGGGTAGGGCTGACCGGCGACGCTGAAGCCGACATCGATCCCAGTCGGTTCTCCGGCGGCGCGGGCGGCCCGTTCAAGGGCTACCGACAATGAGCTGCCGACGAGGTCGGGTGGGCTGAGAGCCGAGACGATCCGGCGGGCTTCGTCGAGGTTGTGTTTGGCGATCTCGCCGATCTGGGACATTCCTGCCGGATCGTCGGACGGGGACAACGTGGCGGCGTTCGCAAGTAACACAATGCTCGAGAGGCCCTGGGCGATGGTGTCATGGACCTCTCGGGCGAGGCGGCGCCGCTCCTCGAGCGCTCCCTTCTCCCGCTCCGCAGCGGCCAGACGTCCCCTTGTCTCGACAAGTTCGGCGAGCAGCTGGCGAGTGCGCTGGTGTTCGGAGGCCAATGCCCGATACGCCATGGTCGAGACCACGGCAACACCGGCTCCGATTATCGGTCCGACCACCTCGGCTACCTCAAGCGTGCCGTCACCGTCTAGCGCCACGATGGCCACCGCGGTCACTACCACAACAGCCAGCATGCTTATCGGGGTGGGTAGCAAAAACAGATGCAGAAGGAACAGCGCAAACGCGAGCCAAACAAATAGTGAGGTCACCTTCAGGCTCGCTAATGCCCATCCGACGGTAAGGGCGGCCAACCACACGGCCACAACTGTCGGACCCTTCTCGCCGAGGAGAGCCACGCCAGCTAGATACCAGGTGGCAATGGCGAGGCCGGCGACCAGGGCGACGCCGGAATCGGCTTGGAACCCGGCGATCACGACCAGCAGCAGAAAGAGGCTGTGAAGTCCGACTGTGAGCCAACGCGCCGAAGCGCTTTCATCTGAACCGAACAATTGGAGCATCGGTCAATTATACGGCTGAACCACGAGATCCATGGCCTGACGAATCAACCGATCGGTTGATTCTCAGACCAACCTTTTTATTCTGTCTTCTCACCAACCGGTTGATGTCGAATCTCCCTCCGTGATCCACGATTGACCTAGAAGAACCGATCAAGAAAAGGATCAATAAATGTTCGTTGGATTGCGAGACCTCTGGTTCGCCAAGGGTCGCTTCATGTTGATGACAACCGTGGTGACGCTGGTCGCCCTACTGGTTGTCGTCCTTTCAGGCCTCACCGCGGGACTGGCCGCCGAAAACGTCTCAGCCGTCGAAGGGCTGGGGGCAAGCCATCTCGTCTTCCAGGACACTGGCGAAGACCCGTCGTTTGAGCAAAGCCATCTCGATGCGAGCCAAAAAGAACAGTGGGTCGTGCTGCCAGGTGTCACCGCCGCGGCACCACTCGGGATCAGCCGGGCCAGCATGACAGTGGCCGACTCGTCGATACCGGTCGTCGTATTCGCAGCCGAACCCGGCAGCTTCATCGGCCCAACACAACTCGAAACCGACGCCACCGTCGTCGTTTCCTCGGCCTTCGCCGACGAGCATCACCTATCATCTGGCGGCCGCGTAACAATCGGTGAGGCCGCCTACACCGTCGCGACCACCACCGGAGAAAGCTCCTTCGCCCACTCGCCCGTCGTCTGGATAAGGCTCGGCGACTGGCAGCAACTCGCTGGCACCGAATCCCAGGCCACGGTCATTGCCCTGCAAACCGACGGGGCGCTCGATGATCAGAGTCCCATCGACGGGACCGTCGTCGAGACCGTCAATCAGAGTCTTCAGGCCGTCGGGAGCTTCACAGAGGAGAACGGCTCACTTCAGATGATCCGTGGGTTTCTCCTCGTGATCTCCGCGCTTGTGATTGGGGCCTTCTTCACCGTGTGGACCATCCAGCGTCGACACGACATCGCAGTCCTCAAGGCCATGGGAGCCTCAACGCCATATCTTCTCGGCGACGCTCTAGGCCAAGCCACAATCGTGCTGGTGGCGGCTGCGGTCACCGGCGGCGGCATCGGCTTCCTCGTCGGCCAGCTGGTCTCCGGCACCGTTCCATTCGTCTCAGATATGGCTACCACCCTCTACCCACTCGTCGCCATGGTTGCGATCGGACTGGTTGGAGCTGGGTTAGCCATCCGTTCCGTCACCAACGTTGACCCACTGACTGCACTAGGAGGCAGCAAATGACACTCAAACTCAACAATGTCACCCTTACCTACCCGGACGGAGACCACGCTCTCGTCGCCCTCGACCACGTCGATCTGACCGTCGAGCGGGGAGAATTCGCGGCTGTCGTCGGCCCTTCGGGGTCCGGCAAATCGAGCCTCCTGGCCATCGCCGGCACCCTGCTCCGCCCACAATCCGGAAACGTCGTGTTGGGTGGCGTCGACGTCACCGAACTCAGCGACGCCCAACGCACCACGGTTCGCGCCCAGAAGATCGGATTCGTTTTCCAAGGCGTCAACCTTCTCGCCGCGTTGACCGCAACCGACCAACTACTCGCAGCCGTCCACCTCAGTGGCGGTCGCCCGCCAGCACGACGAGACGAAGCGATCGAGCTACTTACCAGCCTGGGTCTCGGCGCAAAGACGAACCGTCGACCCCACCAACTCTCCGGCGGTGAGCGACAACGGGTCGGAATCGCTCGCGCTCTCATCAACGGACCGGAACTGCTCCTCGTCGACGAACCAACCTCGGCACTCGACCACGAACGAGGAACCCAGGTCGTTGGCCTGCTCGCCGAACTGGCCCATATACGCGGCGTCGCCACAGTGATGGTTACCCACGACAAGACCCAACTCGAACAAGTGGATACGATCCACGAGATGATCGATGGCCAGCTGACCAACTCAACGTCACTTCAAGCCACAAGTGGGGCACATCACGCAACCGCATCGTGAGTCGTGAGCGTCTGGAAGCTGAGTCCGCGATACCTCGGCCCGTTCTACAGAGAATTGACGAAAGCTACGACTTCGAAGGCT
>CBDTUI010000049.1:0-19183 GCA_965363765.1 uncultured Acidimicrobiia bacterium | reverse complement strand
AGGTCACCGGGGCGGCTCGCCCGTCGTCCGCCGCGTCATCAGATATCCCACGGCGGAGATGACCGCTGCGAGCGCCACGCCCCAGAGAACCAGGCGCGGCACAAGAATCAGAACGGCGGCAAAAGCGGCAATGCCTGCCCAAACTGCCCGTGGCAGGCGCCGGGCGTTGGGGAGCACGAGCCATACTGCCCCGAGGACGAGGCTGGCCCGCACAAAGACGCCGCCCAAGCTTCCATCCCCCGGGGCCGTCGCCATCTGAAATGCCCCGACGACAAATAAAACGAGCGAAAAGACACCAAGAGCGGATCGGTTCATGCCACTACCCTACGGCTACCCCCAGCCGGCACCATCCCAGTGCGCAACCACCAGCGCTGACACAAGAACAACTCAAAGGAGAAGACCGTGAAAGTTGGATTCATCGGACTCGGAAACGTCGGCTCCAAGTTGGCGGGCAGTCTGGTCAGAAACGGCTTCGAGGTCGTAGTTCGAGACCTGGACGAGGCGGCCGTCGCACCGCTCTTGGAAGCAGGAGCCTCGTTCGGACAATCCCCCGCTGCCATGGCTGAAATGTGCGACGTGGTCATCACCTGTCTTCCCAGTCCGGCCATCTCGGCAGCCGTCGTCGAAGGGGAACATGGATTGCTGGAGGGTCTCAAAACAGGGAAGATTTGGGCCGAAATGTCAACGACCGACGAGACCGAAGTCCTCCGCCTTGGAAAAAAGGTGATGGCCACGGGGGCAACAGCCATTGACTGTCCAGTTTCGGGTGGCTGCCACCGCGCCGCCACCGGCAACATCTCCATCTTCGGTGGTGCAGATCGCGAGACGTTTGAGCGAATGCTCCCGTTGCTAACGGCGATGGGCCGAGAGATCCTCCATACCGGTCCGCTCGGGTCTGCTTCAGTCCTCAAGGTCGTAACGAACTACCTAGCTACCGCCAATCTCGTTTCTCTGACCGAGGCGCTGGTCACATCGAAGATGGCTGGCATGGATCTGAATACGACGTATGAGGCAATCCGCATCTCCTCCGGGAACTCGTTTGTTCACGAGACCGAAAGCCAGGTAATCCTGAATGGGTCACGAGACATCAACTTCACCATGGACCTGGTTGTCAAAGACATCTCGCTCTTTCAGGGCGTCGCAGACCGGGCTGGCGTACCGCTTGAGCTGTCGCCGCTCTTACTCAAGATGTTCCAAGACGCCGAACAGGAATACGGGTCACGTGAGTGGTCACCGAACATCATTCGCCGCCTGGAGGACCCGCTCGGTATCCATGTCACCGCGCCGGGTTTCCCCGCCGAAATGACCGACGACGAACCCGAGATTCCCGGATATGAGATCCACCCGAATCGGTAGACCTTCGCACCTATACCGGCTCGAGGGCGTACGATTCGAGCCGCTCATAGTGCCCCTGGCACTCCTCAAGCAGCTCTGACAGGTGGTCAGGTACAACCTGGCGGGGCGGACGAGGTTCGCCGAATCCGGTCGTAGCATGAACGCTGTCGTACCAATGTCGAGCCCAGACGCCGTCTTCGGGTTTCGGACCGGACGGCCATTTGAGCATGGCGGGTTCCCAGGCAAGGCCCAGACGTTCGCATAGGGCCCGCAGGAGTCCTTCAGGGTCGGCGAGGACAGTCGGGGCCACCACCACTATCGGCTGGAGATCATGCCGGAGGAGCCAGTCGAGGATGGCCGTTTGGTAGGCGTATCCGGTGTCGCGCAGAGTCGGCGGGGCAGTCATCCCCTCGTCGAGAGACACAAGTTGGTCGGCGGGTGGGCGACACAGAATGAAGTTGTCGAGACCGTCAAGCAGGTCAAGCCCTAGCCCCTCGGTGTGGTGAGCCATGTTTTTGTAGAAGCGGACAGGGTCGTCGGTCTGGGCGTGCAAGTCGGCGATTACCAAATCTGCGTCACACTCCATCGCATCAATAACTTCTTTGACCCCCGGATGGGCGACATCTTCGATCCGACTCAAATAACTCCCGTAGAGAGGTTCGTCGTAGACGCGAGTATCGGATCGCTGTCGAAACGAATACATCATGGCCGTTGAGATGTTGCGGGGGCCCGACCACATGGAGATCTTGCGCGTCATTGCGGATCACGACCCGCGACGTCATCAACCACAGCTTGTTCGTAGAGCTGGCTGATCCGGGCCGTCACTGGACCAATAGTCCCGTCGCCGAAAGTCACGCCGTCGACCGAACTGACCGGGGTTATACCGCCAAACGTCCCGGTCACGAAGGCTTCGTCGGCTCCGTGCACCAGTTCCAACGGAAAGTCGGCCACGTTGATTGAGATACCTGACCGTTTACAGACGTCGATCACCACGCTCCGGGTGATTCCTGGCAGGCAGTACTCCCCCGTTGATGTCCACACTGCACCGTTGGCGACTGCAAAGAAGTTCGTGGCATTACACGTCGCCACGTTTTCGTTCACGTCAAGCATGAGGGCCTCATCGCATCCGGCCTCAACCGCTTCGATCAGCGCCATCACCTCATGAAGCTTTGAGTGACAGTTGATCCGTTGGTCGAGGGTGTTCGGCGGTGGCCGGCGAATCGAGGCAGTAAACAACGTAACTCCTGATCGAGCCACCGATGGATCGGCTTGTTTGTACTCAGGAATGATGACGATCGTTGGACCGGAGACAAGATTCGAAGGATGTTGCGACGGGGTCTTCTTGAGACCACGCGAAACCATCAAACGAATATGGACTCCGTCAGTCATGCCGTTCTTCTCAAGCACTGAATACAGCAACGCGGTGACGCCGTCGCGATCCAACCCGAGTTCTATGCCGGTCCGTTCTGACGCTGAGAACAGACGATCCAGGTGTCGGTCGAGAAACGCCAAACTGCCGTGATGAAGACGGATGCCCTCCCAGATCCCGTCGCCGACGAGAAAGGCTGAGTCGAACACCGAGATCTTCGCCTCATGTCGACGAGAGTATTTCCCGTCGACGTAGATGAGAATGTCTTCGTTCCGTTCGTCGACGAGCGCCTGGTGAGTTGATGGCATGTGAGAAAACTAGCCGGACCGCCACCACCTTTGACGATCGCTTGGAGTCACATCCCCGGGATACCCAGAGTCACGGCTGCAAAGGCGGCCATGCCGGCCACCGGTGTCGCAATCAGCACCCTCTTCAGGGTGCTCGGCATGGCCGCGCTTGCGATCGACGGGGTGAACACGACCGAGAACGCCCACGCTTCGATCGCCAACATAGGGGCATACCAAGCTACCGCCACGACCGACTCGAACGAACTCATCGTCGCGTTGAGGACCGCAGTGTTCACAACGGGGATCTGTGCTGCAAACGCAGCCAATCCCAGCCCCAACCTGAGCCAGCGTGGCCGCGGTCGTCCGATTGCCGCTGCTCCGAGCACCACCGATGGCCACATCACCGCCCCACCCGCACCGAGGAGCATCAACGAAAGTACCGAAAGTCGCCACCAGCCCACACCGCCCGCGCGGCGCCGCTTCCGAGCCAGCCCGAGCACCGTCCCGACGATCGTTCCTGCCAACAGGATAAAGACGGTACCCGACCAGCTGAATTCAGGACTGCTTGAGATGTAACGCATCCATGTGCGCATGACGACGGCCCAGCCGAGTCCGAGCAGTGCGCCGGCCACTACGGGCCGGCGCTTCATGGGTGTCAGCATCAGAACTCCAGTGGGATGCAGGCGAGGCGCGCACCCGCTGCGCCGGTTGGACCGGTCGGGTCCGTATGAATCATGATCGAGTTAGCGTCGCCCGGGGCGATCTCGAACGGAACAACCGCCGTCGCATGACCGGTTCCGCCCTTGGTCACCGTGAAGTCGAGCCACACTTCGCTTTCAGGCGAAACCGAAGCGCCCACTACGCGGTAGTGGCCACCCGCCGCCCCACCATTGCCGTCCACGCACGGACCTACGTGGACGTGCGCACCGAACTGGCGACCCGCTTCGCTCCGATCCATGTCTTTTACGTTGAACACAACCACCGTATGTCCGTTGCCGACTGTTGCCGTGGCCACGGCCCACGCCCCGTCAGTGGGGTCGGCTAACGAGCTCACGTCGGTTAGCGGCGCTTTCGAGAAAATTGCGTTTCCAGCAGCAGCTGACAGCAGGCCTAGTGCGAGTATTACTGCCATGACCATCAAACGATGGGTGTTCATCGGATCCTCCTCGTATGTTTCGATCCATTACTGGACAGACGTTGCTTGGGGCGGCTACGGGTGACGCGTCTGGATTTCTTTTCTTGGTGTCACCCATTGCCGATACGTCACTCGTCAGTAGGGGTGATGGTGTTGGACATGCGCGCCCCGGGAAGGGTATTTCGTTCAGTCGTAGAAACGACGCGTGATCAAGCCGAACAGGCGCAGCTGAATTCGTTGGTCGGGCGTTTGTTCGCCGAAGAGGCCACCAATCTGGTCCGGCTGGCCCGCTTCTTCGTGGATGACCGTACGGCGGCGGAAGACCTCGTCCAGGAGGCCTTCATCCGGCTATCTCGATCCATCCACCGAATCAGAGACGAAGACAAGATCAAGGCGTATCTACGTTCCATCGTGCTGAATCTGGCCCGAGACCACAATCGACGTGGTTTGATGTCACTGCGCCATCGACCGCCGGCGGAACCCGATCCGCCTGGCGTCGAGGATCATGTCACGGCGGACGATGATCGACGCGTCGTGATAGCTGCCCTCCGGGAGTTGGCCCCTGGTCAAAGAAATGTCCTGGTCCTCCGCTATTACATGGAGCTATCCGTTGCCGAAACGGCCGCCACCCTCGGAGTTTCCGTCAATACAGTGAAGACACAGCAGCGACGCGGGCTTGCTGGGTTAGAACAGCTACTCGGGGCGGATCATGACAACGCTTGAGCAGCGACTACAAGACGCTCTGATGGCCGACGCAACGGCGCGCCAGCCGTCGCCCGATCTATTCGCGAGGGTTCGTGGGTCGATCGCCGATGACCGCCTCCGGCGTACCCGCATCAAGGCACGTTTAGGGGTTATCGCCCTACTCGTCGCCGCCTTGATTTCAGTCATATACGGAACATCAAACTATGAACAAGGGAGAATCCTTATGGAATGGTGGGTACTCGAAGCCATCACAACTGTCGTGCTCGTCGGACTCGCCCTTTGGCTAGGGCCCTTCATCAAACGGTTCGGCCGGGCGTACGCGGCCGACGTCTTTCGAGCTAATCCAGCCACAGGCAAGAGCTTCATCTTGCTCGCCGACATCGTGTACTACTTGATTTTCGGTGCGTACATCCTGTTCTCAGTTCGGTTCCAAAAAGAGCTCATCTGGTCCGAAACTGTGGGTCCCGCCCAGCTGCAGTGGGAGGTCGCTCGACTCGGAGGCATTCTCCTGATCATCGGCATTCTGCATGGCGCCAACATCATCTTGATGCCGGTCATCGGACGCCTCTTTTCACTGAATCGTCAACTCGACGACGAACAAATCCAGGACTCCGATGCATGATGAACGGGTTGGCTGGGAGGGATGGATCATCGCCGTCATTGCGCTGGCGGGCATTCCGGCTGGCCTCCTCTTTTTCCCCATAATCGGCGGTATCGCCGGTGGCACGGACTATTCGGCCAGGCCTGTGCCGACCACTCTTGCGCCTGCATTGGCGCCGGCCCGACTCATGATCGGGATCGGAGTCGCCGTGGCGCTAGCCACTATCGCAGGCTGGCTAATCCGGCGTACCGACTGGGAGACGCCCGTTCAGTAGTCGGATCGGTAGCCAAGGCGTTTGTCGATCGTGTTGACCAAAGGTTCCCCTGCCCGGTACCTGGCAAGATTGTCGGCGAACAGGCGCATGACCCGATCCATGAAGTCATCAACATCGCCGGAGTGATGTGGCGTGATGATGACGTTGTCCATGTGCCAGAGCGGTGAATCTGCTGGCAACGGTTCCTTTTCGAACACATCGAGTCCTGCACCGGCTATTCGGCCGGCCTTGAGAGCATCAACAAGGGCGGACTCGTCGACACTCAGACCCCTACCGATGTTTATAAGCATGGCGCGATCTGGCAGTTCCTCGAGTACCTGTCGGTCGACGATGTGGGTCGTAGCTGCGGTAAGCGGTGCGGCAATGATTAGCCAGTCCAGTTCGGACAACTCACGGTCATCCCAGGCAACGACCTGTCCGAACTCGGCGTCTTGCCTCGTGGATGTCGCCGCCACGGTTACCTCCACGGCAACCATTTTCAGAAGTCGGGCGATGGCTCGACCAATGCCGCCCGCTCCCAATACCAACGCCGACGAACCTGCCAGTGGCTTGACCGTTTGATATTCCCAGACAGCCTGCATCTGGTTGCGAACCGCGTCCGGAAGCCGCTTGGCATGAGCGAGCATAAAGGCCAGGACATGTTCCGCGATGGCGTCGTCGTAGATTCCGCCAGCATTCGTAACAATCACATCGGACTGGACCAGTTCCGGGAAGAGGAGCGCATCAACACCTGCCCCAGCCCACTGAATCCATTGCAGATCCGTGGCTGCTTCCCATACCTGAGGCAACATCGTGCCTCCAAAATCGAACCCGAACAGCACATCGGCGTCTGAGAGCGCATCGCGAAGTTCGTTGACGGAGTCGGCAAATCTCACCTGAACGCCGCTCGGAAGAGCCAGTTCGGGCATCCCCTCCGCTTCGGCTCCTAGAGCCTGGACCACAACAACAGTTTCTGACACAAGGGCAGAATACCGCCCTGCGTTCAGGCGGGTAACTCGAATTAGGGGGTGACGGTGATGGTGGCCGTGCCGCTCATCGACTCAGGACCCGTAGAGGCCGTGTAGGTGGCGGTAAAGGTTACGGTGTATTCCCCGGGCTCTGCATACGTTGCGTCGACCAAGACTGCTGCGAAGTCTGTTTCACCAGCGGTCAATCGGGCGTCACGCTGGAAGCTGGTCGAGCTACGACCCGAAGGATACGAAAGCACCAGCCCAGCCGGGTCGTCTATCACAAGACTGAAGTCGGACGTGGCTGGAGCGTGACCGGCAAACGCCATGGAGATCCAGCCGACGTCGCCTCCCGCAACGGTGGCGTCGGTCGAAACATGCGAAAGCGCCTGGCCCGTGTAGATGGCAACAGGAACCTTGATGGACACCTTGTCCGACGTTGCCTTTCCGCCCACCGTATAGGAAACCTTGAGATCGACTTTGACATCCTTTTTGCTGTAGCCGGCTGGTACCGAAACCTTCATCGCTGAGAAGTCAATTTCGTCGGCGAGGAGTTCGTGGCCCCCCATGAGACCGGTCCACGAGCCGAGATTGGTCGGGTAATCGACAGTTGCGCCGCTCGACACCTTGGTCGCGACGACCTTGAAATCCCTGATGTCCTCAGAAGCGGTCCAGTTGAGGACCATCCAAGCGTCAGCCCCAGCGGTGACAGCTGCCGTGTTTTTGGTAAGCAGCTCTACTGATGGCTTCGCCATCGCTGCTGAGGGAAGCACCATGGTCGGAACCACGATTAAGAACAGGGCTGAGAGTCGTCGGAGAGTCTTCATATACCCTCTATCGGCGCCAGGCTCAACAAAACTTGAATTGCTCACGAACAATTCCCAACAAACAGATCCAAAATCTGTTTCCTGGCCGCAGGATTCTCACTCAACCCGGACTTGAATGTGTCGTAGACGGATCTGGATATACCCGTCTCTCCGAGGCTCGAGTCCAGCGCCACATCGACCGCTTCTGGCGAGTCGAATGTCTGTCGTTGCGCTTCACATAACCACTGCGATTCGAAATGAATGAGTTCAGCGTCCGGACCGGTCGCCTCGAGATCGATAGTGGCCACTGGTGGCTCAGGCGCCGTGCTTTCGGCCCCTGCATGAACGGTCGGCGTCATGGCGATTGTTGTAGTCGTTGCACTCGATTGGAACGAAACGGTATCGGATGGCGCTCCCACTGGAGCGTCATCGGCCGTGGCAGGGCCTCCGCAAGCGGCGAGAAGCACCATGAATATCAGGGCTAGTTTCATACCGTTGTATCGACCACCCTCATGCACAGCTGAACGGGTTCTCCGGCGCACTTCGGTTCTCGGCGGACACCCGACATCGATCGGCTGTAGCATCTCGGGATTATGAGGACCCTGCAGCGACCCGACGGGATATGAACCATCGAGCCCGCAGTATCTTTTCGTTCCTCGGCATTGTCGCTGCAGCTGCGGTGATGTGGGAGGCCTACAAGTGGATGGGCCAAAGCACTGGCGGCACTTGGCCATTCACATCCGTCCAGCTCCCGGTCCGCACGAATAACCGCTCGATGCCACACCTCTGGGACATCGCAATGTCCCTGTTCCGACCGGCCAGACGCGGCGGAGAAGACATTCTCCTGGTGATCCTTCTACGAGCAGCCTGGTTTACGTTCCGATCGGCTGCGGGCGGATTCGTGGTTGGAAGCGCCTTCGGGTTCGGCCTAGGCATTCTCTTTGTTCGGTCTTCAATCGCCGAACGCGGCCTAATGCCTTATGTCGTGGCCTCGCAAACGGTCCCGGTGATCGCCCTTGCTCCGATACTCGTGATTTGGGGCGGGAAACTTGGCCTTCCGCAGGCAGTGCAAGTCGCCGTCATCGCTGCCTACCTGGCCTTCTTTCCGGTGGCGATCAACACACTGCGCGGCCTCCGATCTCCGGCTGCGACAGCTACCGAACTTTTGCGGTCCTACGCCGCGAGTCCAAGCCAACAGTTGTGGAAACTGCAGGTGCCTGCCGCCGTGCCGTACCTATTCCCAGCTCTAAAGATCGCCGCGACGGCCTCAATCATTGGAGCGATCGTCGGCGAGCTCCCGGCGGGCCTCTCGAGCGGCTTAGGGAGGGCAATTCTCGGATTCGCGTCATCATTCTCAAGCGCACCTGAGAAGCTGTTCGCTTCCGTTGCCATTTCTGCTCTGGTCGGAGTCCTGTTTGTCGGACTAGTCGCCCTCGTTGAGCGATCGGTCGTCCCTGCCAGCCGGCGGGTAAACGAAAACTCAGAACAGGCACCCGCGTGACACCGACCATTTCTCTCAGCGACGTCACGATGGAATTCGGATCCGGCCCAGACGCTGTCAAAGCCTTGGAAGGCATAGATCTCGACGTACAACCGGGTGAATTTGTCTCGCTGATCGGCCCGTCAGGTTGCGGCAAATCAACCATGCTGCGCGTTATCGGTGACCTGATTTCACCTTCGGCTGGCATTCCGCAAGTGAATGGCAAGAGCACGCATCAGGCGCGCCTGGATCGGGACTATGGGATGGTCTTCCAAAGTGCCACGCTCCTTGATTGGCGAACCGTGCTCGAAAACGTGGCGTTGCCACTCGAGATCATGAGTGTCAATGGCCCAGAACGAGACGCAATCGCAAGGCGGATGCTCGAGCTTGTCCAACTCGACGGGTTCGCGAACCACTACCCGTGGCAGCTGTCTGGTGGGATGCAGCAACGCGTTTCCATCGCTCGGGCACTGAGCTTCCAACCGTCCATTCTGCTGATGGATGAACCTTTCGGTGCCCTCGACGAAATGACCCGGGAACGAATGCAGATGGAGTTGTTGAGAATTTGGGAGGAGACCGAAACCACGGTTCTCTTCGTTACCCACAGCATCGCAGAGGCCGTTTTCCTTTCGACAAGGGTGATTGTGATGTCGCCTAGACCCGGTCGAATTGTCGACCGAATCGACATCGATCTACCCCAGCCACGCGGTTTCGACACCAGGGAGCATCAACGATTCTTCGAACTCATCACCAGGGTTCGGGAGGCGCTGAGATCGATCGAGGACGAGTCGGCATGACGAAAATACGGACATACGGGCCAGCCATAGCCATTTTCGTCGGCGGCCTGACTCTCTGGGAGTTGACCGTTCGCCTATTCGGCATCCAGGGATTCATTCTGCCGGCCCCGACCGCAATACTGTCTGCGTTCGCTTCGGAGGCATCGTCACTGTGGCGGGCCGGCTTGGCTACGTTTGTCTCGGCCTTGTCAGGACTGGCCGTCGGTGCGGCCGGTGGAGTTCTGGCAGCCATGGCGGCCTCCCGATTCACGGTTATCCGCGAGGGTGCCATGCCCTTGGCTATCGCTGCCAATTCAACCCCCATCATTGTGCTCGCACCGGTAGCCAACGCCTGGTTCGGGCTGACCAGCCGGATCGGAACGGTCATGGTTGTGGCAGTACTCGTGTTCTTTCCGGTGATGATCAACCTGGTTCGGGGCTTGCTGTCGGCCGAGGCTCAAGAGTTGGAACTGATGGCGAGCTACGCGGCGTCAAGAGGCACAGTCTTGCGCAAGCTCCGCCTTCCGGCCTCGCTACCGTACTTTTTCTCAGCCATGAAGATCGCTTCTGCCCTGGCGCTCATCGGAGCGATCATCAAGGAGTACTTCGGTGGCCCACAAGAGCGCCTCGGCCAATACATCACCCTCAAGGCTGGACTATTTCAGTTTGAAGAGGCCTGGGCGGCCATCCTCCTCGCGTCAGCTTTCGGAATCGCCATGTATGGCCTAATCCTCTTCGTAGAACGCAAGGCTATGCCCTGGCACGTATCGGTTCGCTCGTAGCCGAAAACACGCCGATGGCCGGTAAGCCGTGGGCCGGATCCAGTAGGCTCAGAATCCGTTGCTTCACGGGTCCTAGGAGGATGCACGATGTTCAGTAAGAGTTGGCGAAAATTCACGACAGTTTCGGTGCTGCTGGTATTACTAGCTACCGCCTGCGGCGGCGACGAAACCGCCGACCCTGGCACGCCTGCTGCACTCACTCCAATCAAAGTGCAGCTTCAATGGTTCGCCCAGGCCCAGTTTGCTGGCTACTACGCAGCCGTCGATCAAGGCTTCTACGAGGATGAGGGTCTCGACGTCACCATCCTGGAAGGGGCGGTCGACATCGTTCCTCAGCAGGTTGTGGCGACAGGAGCCGCCGAGTTCGGACTGGCATGGGTACCTAAAGCGCTGGCTTCCAATCAGGAGGGTGCCGACCTCGTGAACGTTGGACAGGTTTTCCAGCGCAGTGGAACCCTCATGGTTTCGTGGGCAGACGAGGGCATATCGTCGCCAGCTGATTGGGCGGGACGCAAAGTCGGTAACTGGGGATTCGGCAACGAATTCGAATTGACCGCCGCTATCGCCCAGGCAGGCGTCGCAGACGTTGAACTCATTGCTCAGAACTTCGACATGGAAGCCCTGCTGAATCGTGAAATCGATGCCGCTGAGGCAATGACGTACAACGAGTACGCCCAGGTGCTCGAAGCCGTCAACGAGGATACCGGCGAGCTGTATCAGCCATCGGACTTCTCCGTTATCGACTTCAACGATGTCGGAACGGCGATGCTGCAGGACTCGGTGTGGACGACCAACACCTACGCCAATGAGAACCCTGACACCGTCGAAGCCTTCCTCCGAGCGACCTTTCGCGGCTGGATCTATTGCCGCGACAACGCCGACGCGTGCGTCGATGTCGTCTTGGCAGCCGGCCCGACACTGGGCCGCAGCCACCAGACCTGGCAGATGAACGAGGTCAACGCCCTGATCTGGCCGTCGACCGGAGGCATAGGAATCATGGACAAGGCCCTCTGGGATCAGACAGTGGGTGTTGCGACCACGCAGATTGCGGCACTGACCGGGGTGGCGATTTCCGAGGACACGTACCGAACGGACTTCGCAGAAGCGGCCGTCAAGTCCCTCTCCGATGAGGGCCTTGACACTGTCGGCGCATCCTGGCAGAAAGTTTCAGTCGAACTCAACCAGGGTGGCGACTGAGTTTTATCTACTGGTGGTCGGGCGGATAGACCGCCCGACCACCCGACTATCTAGACAAGGAGATCAACCGTGGCGAACATATTGCGATCAGCACTAGTGCAGACCGAATGGACTGGCGACAAAGAGACCATGCTCAAGAAGAACATGGATTACGCCAGGGAAGCCGCCAACGACGGCGCCAAGATCATGTGTTTTCAGGAGCTGTTTGACGCACCGTATTTCTGCCAGGTGCAGGACGACGCCCATCTCGGAACTGCCGAACCGATTCCGGACGGCCCGACCATGGCAGCCATGACTGCACTTGCCAAAGAGACCGAGATGGTCCTCGTGGTGCCGATGTTCGAAAAGGAAGACGACGGCTTTTATTACAACACCGCTGCGGTCGTAGACGCCGACGGGTCGTACCTCGGCAAGTACCGCAAGACCCATATTCCTCACGTAAAAGGCTTCTTCGAGAAGTATTACTTCCGTCCGGGCAACACCGGTTACCCCACGTTCGACACAAGTGTTGGTCGGATCGGCGTGTACATATGTTATGACCGCCACTTCCCAGAAGGATGGCGAGCTCTAGGTCTCAATGGCGCCAAGCTGGTGTACAACCCGTCAGCGACGAGCCGCGGATTGTCGATGTACCTCTGGAACCTTGAGCAGCCGGCCGCCGCCGTCGCCAACGAGTACTTCATCGGCGCAATCAATCGGGTCGGCCAGGAAGAGTACGGCGACAACGACTTCTACGGATCGTCCTATTTCGTGAATCCTCGGGGTCAGTTGGTCGGAGAGGCCGCTTCAGACACCGAAGAAGAATTGGTCGTGCGAGATCTTGACATGGACATGGTTGAAGAAGTCCGTCAGCAATGGGCCTTTTTCCGTGACCGCCGCCCGGACGCCTACGGCGATCTGGTCGCTCCCTGAATGGCGCTTGACGAGACCGTCGTTAACGACTGGTTGGGCCGTTACGTCGAAGCGTGGCGTAGCTACTCGCCGGACCAGATCCGGGGCCTGTTCACGAGTTACGCCACCTATCGATATCAGCCGTGGGGCGTCCAGCTCAAAGGGGCCGACGCCATTGTGGCTGACTGGCTAAAAGAGCCGGACGAAGCAGGTAGTTGGCAAGCTGCCTATAGCTGCGACCTCGTAGCCGGGGACCGCGCCACCGCGGTTGGCAGGACCACCTACACGAACGCCAACGTGTACTCGAATCTGTTCCAGTTGCAGTTCGAGAGCGGCCGGTGCTCGGATTTCGTCGAGTGGTACATGGTAGAAGACCAACAAGTCGAACCACCCTCGCCGGTGGCTACCCACTGAAAGGAATCGCTTCGAATGCCAACCCACGATCAACTCTTGGCTCGCCATCGTCAGGTATTGCCGTCTTGGATGGCCCTGTATTACGACGACCCAATCTCGCTCGTTGATGGCGAGGGCCGTCGGGTGGTCGACGCCGAAGGCAACGAATACCTCGACTTCTTCGGGGGCATCCTCACCACGATGACCGGGTATCACTTGCCCGAAGTAGTCGCTGCTATCAAAGCCCAGGCAGAAAAGATGCTTCACAGCTCGACCTTGTATCTCATAGAGTCACAGATCGAACTGGCAGAAAAGATCGCCGAACTGTCGGGGATTCCTGATGCCAAGGTATTTTTCACCAACTCGGGTACCGAAGCCAATGACGCTGCGCTCATGCTGGCCACCCAGTACCGCAAATCGAACCAGGTCCTGGCGATGCGCAACAGTTACCACGGGAAATCACATTCAACCGTCGCCATCACCGGCCAATCAGCCTGGTCGGCCACGACGTTGTCGCCATTCCAGACCACGTACATACAGTCCGGCTACAAACTACGGAGTCCATTCCGAGATCTCCCAGACGACCAATTCATCGCAGCTTGCGTCGACGACCTACGTGATCTGCTCAACATCGCCACCGCTGGTGACGTGGCGTGTCTGATCGCCGAACCGATCCAAGGGGTCGGTGGTTTCGCCACCCCGCCAGATGGCTTCTACGGCGCCATGAAATCGGTGCTCGACGAGACCGGGATCTTGTTCATCTCAGACGAAGTTCAGACCGGATGGGGACGAACCGGCGAGCACTTCTGGGGATATCAGGCGCATGGCATAGTGCCTGACATGCTGACCTTCGCCAAAGGTCTCGGGAATGGCCTGGCCATCGCAGGCGTCGTCGCCCGAGGGGACGTCATGGACTGCCTGCAGGCCAACTCCATTTCGACGTTCGGCGGCAATCCGCTGTCGACCGCCGGTGCCCTCGCCAACCTGAACTATGTGCTGGACCACGATCTGCAGACCAACGCCTACAAGATCGGCCAGCAACTCAAAGACGGTATCCATCACATCGCTGATGAGGTTCCTGGCATTATCGAAGTACGAGGCAAAGGCCTCATGCTCGGAGTCGAGTTCGGCATCAATGGTGGGTTGGAACCCGACCCGGTCACCACCAAGGCCGTGATGGAACAGGCTAAGAAACATGGATTACTCATCGGCAAGGGCGGACTGCACGGAAACGTGCTTCGGATCGCCCCGGCGTTGACACTGACCACGGAAGAAGCGCAAGAAGGACTGGAGAAGCTGGAAGCGGCCATTGCCGCGGCCGTCGAATAGCAGGAAGGAATCGAGCCATGACCAAGACGCTCATCAAGGGTGGAACCGTCGTAACCGCCACCGAAATTATGGAGGCTGACGTCCTCATCGATGGCCAGCGTGTCGTGGGTCTTCTGGCCCGCGGGGATTCTGCGCCTGAAGTCGTCGTCGACAAAGTGATCGACGCGTCTGGCAAGTACGTCTTCCCTGGCGGAGTTGACGTACATACCCATATGGAACTGCCATTCGGTGGCACCAACGCCTCAGACAGTTTCGAGTCCGGTTCCCGAGCTGCCGCTTGGGGAGGCACCACCACCATCGTCGACTTCGCCATGCAGACGATCGGCGAACCGATGATGGCTGGCTACGAAACGTGGATGGAGAAAGCCGCCAACAACTGCGCGATCGACTACGGCTTCCACATGATCGTCTCGGACGTCAACCCCCAGACTCTCAAAGAGATGGACATGCTCATGGGCGAAGGCGTGACGAGCTTCAAGCTCTTCATGGCCTATCCGGGCGTCTTGTATTCGACCGACGGCCAGATCTTCATGGCGATGCAGAAGGCTGCCGAAAACGGCTCCACGATCATGATGCACGCCGAGAACGGCATCGTCATCGACGTACTCCGGGAGCAGGCCCTTGCCAAAGGGCAGACCGACCCGATCTATCACAGCCTCACCCGACCACCAGTCACCGAGTCCGAGGCGACCCATCGAGCGATCGCCTACGCCGAGCTCAGTGGCGCTCCGCTCTATGTCGTACACATGTCGGCCAAGGAAGCCCTCGAAGAGATCGCCGTCGCCCGTAACCGTGGGAGCAACATCTTCGCCGAAACCTGCCCTCAGTATCTTTTCCTGGGCTGGAACAACCTGAAAGAGCCGGGCTTCGAAGGTGCCAAATATGTCTGCTCAACGCCAGTTCGCGACTGGGAACAGGGCCATCAAGATGCCCTCTGGCGAGGACTCGCCACCAACGACCTCCAGGTCGTGTCCACCGACCACTGCCCGTTCTGCATGAACGACCATCCGGTGCTCGGCACCCAGAAACGCCTCGGAGAGGGAGACTTCACGAAGATCCCGAACGGGATGCCAGGGGTCGAGGAACGGATGCGGTTGCTCTATCACGGGTCAGTCGCTGAGAAACGTTTGAGCCTCAACCGTTTCGTCGAAGTGACGGCCACCACCCCTGCCAAGATGTTCGGTCTCTACCCAAAGAAGGGCACGATCGCCATTGGGTCAGACGCCGACATCGTGGTGTTCGATCCAAAGGTGACGACCACAATGTCCGTGAACGTCAACCATATGGACGTGGACTACTCATCATACGAGGGCAAAAAAGTGGAGGGTAAGATCGATATCGTCATCTCCAAGGGCAAGGTGCTCATCGAGAACGACCAGTATCACGGCGCCAAAGGCGACGGCGAGTATCTGCGAAGGGGAACCAACCAGTGCCTGATTTGATCCACCGCAGCCGCCAGCAACCTGGTCGGTACTGAAGATGGATTTCGGAGTCGTCCTCCAAACCGACCCTCCTGCTCGGCGAGTAGTCGAACTAGCCAAACTGGCCGAAGATAACGGATTCAGTCATGGCTGGACGTTCGACTCACACGTCCTTTGGCAGGAGCCGTTCGTCATCTACTCGATGATGCTGGCCGCCACCGAACGCATGATCGTTGGGCCGATGGTCACCAACCCTGGCACCCGGGATTGGACTGTCTTGGCCTCGCTGTTTGCCACGCTCAACGACGCGTATGGTCCTCGGACGATCTGCGGAATGGGACGGGGCGACTCGGCGCTTCGCTACATCGGCCGGACCCCGACCACGCTGGCAACAATGGCCGAAGCGATGGCAGTCATCAAAGACATGGTGGCCGGCAAGGAGGTCACCTACAACGGCAAGCAGCTACGGCTCCCCTGGGTAAAGGAAGGCTGGGACCTACCCATGTGGGCGGCCGGGTACGGCCCAAAAGCCCTTGCTACGGTCGGACGGCACGCAGATGGTTTCATCCTCCAGTTGGCCGATCCTCAGATCCTCGAATGGACGGTGGCGGCGGTTCGGTCGGCAGCTTCGGATGCTGGGCGTGACCCTGATGACATCACCATTTGCGTTGTCGCTCCGGCTTACGTTGGTGATGACATCGCCCACCAGCGAGAGCAAGTCCGCTGGTTTGGTGGCATGGTTGGAAATCACGTAGCTGACATGGTCAAGCGGTACGGGGCTGATTCCTCGAAGGTGCCGGAGGTGCTGTCTGACTACATCAAAGCCCGCGAGGGGTACGACTACGACCATCACGGCCGAGCCGGAAACGATTCAACAGCTTTCGTACCTGATGACATCGTCGACCGGTTTTGTGTGCTGGGCACCGCTCAAGATCACATTGCAAAACTTGAAGTCCTGCGCGATCTCGGCGTCGATCAGTTCGGGATATATCTCATGCACGACGCCCAGGAGTCGACTCTGCGTGCCTATGGCGACACAGTCATCCCCGGCTTGAACGCCAGCCAGCGCCATGGCGGATAGGTAAAGCCTGGATGGCTACGGCTGGAAAAAGTAGACCAGTGCGAATAGAGCGCCCACGAATGCAAATGAAATCGACCCGCCGTACAACGCGCCCTTCTTGAACCTCGGGATCCGTATCGATCCGTAGACGAGCCACCCGATCCATACCAACACTGCCCCGAGGAGAAACCACGGGAAGGTGACCTCAGGGTTCCAGGCCTCGGAGAAGACACCGGCCACCGAACTGCCGATCCCGGCGATGATCCAAGGAACGACTACGGCACCCAGGCCAGAAATCCACCCGAACGCAGCCCCATTCTTTTCTTCTGTTGAGCGCTCTTTGAGATCGGTCATACAGCAAATATCCTCCCAAAACTCGATAGGGGCAAGGGACCAAATGACCCTTGTTCGTAGGGGCGAACCTACGAAGCCCGGTTTTTACCCGAGGTCGCAATCCGGCGGGCCATGGTCCCAAAGATGAGCGCATGGAACGGTACGAGGGCGTACCAATATGCCCGCCCGAGCAATCCGCGCGGCACGAAAGTGGCCGTCTGCGTCAATCTTGTACCGCGATCAATCGGATCCGCTCTCCAAGCGAGCCAAGCCTCACCGGGCAGCTTCATTTCGGCGTGGAGGACTAGTTCGCGGCCTGGTTCGAGATGGCTCACCCGCCAGAAGTCGACAGTCTCACCGGGACGTAGGTCCTCGGGATGCCTGCGACCCCGCCGCAGGCCTACCCCACCAACCAGCGAGTCGAGGAACCCGCGTAGCCGCCATGCCCATCCGAGTCCGTAATAGCCCACTTCTCCACCGATTCGACTGAAACCCCAATACACGTCGCTCGGATCAGCATCCGTTTCGACGACCCTGCGGTCTTCGAATCTTGCTCCGCCTGCCCAGTCGGGATCGGTCGGCAGCGGGCTGGCTGGCCTATTGGCGGCATCGCTCCACCGAGTTTCGACTGCGAACCGGGTCGTGTTCTCAAGTGCCAAGCGAACCGCTTCCCGATATGCAACCGGAACCAGATCAAATCTGGCGAACGCAGGGTTGTTACGAACGACTACCTCGTTTTTGAGGCTGTCGACGAGCGGACGGGCAACCCCCACTGGCAATGGCGTTACGAGCCCAATCCAACGAGAAGACAGACCAGGGCTCAGTACCGGCACCGGCAAGATGATCCGGCGCGGCAACCCTGCTTCGTCGGCATAGATCTGCATCATCTCTTCATACGTCAAGACGTCGGGCCCGCCGAGTTCCAATACTCGACTGCCGGGTTCATCGTCAAGAGCGGCCGTGAGCACACTAAGAACGTCTCGAATACCGACTGGCTGACAACGGGTTCGAACCCACTTCGGCGTCGTCATGATCGGAAGGACCTCCGTGAGGTAGCGGAGCATCTCGAAGCTCACCGACCCAGACCCGATGATGACGGCCGCCCGTAGTTCAGTCACCGATGTTGTCCCGCTCGCCAGGACACGACCGACCTCCTGACGTGACTCGAGGTGTTTTGAAAGCTGTTCTCTCTCGGGATGACCAAGACCGCCAAGGTATACCAGTCGACTAACACCGGCGTGGTCGGCTGCAGTGCGAAAATTCAGAGCAGCCTGCCGATCTGCCTCGCCGAAATCTTCGGCATCTCCCATGGAATGCACCAGGTAATAGGCGAAGGCACACCCGTCGAGAGCGCCCACCAGCGAATCAGCATCGAGGACGTCGCCTTTGGCGATCTCTACTTCTGAAGCCCACGGATCCTGAGCGAGCTTGGACGGGTCCCTGACCAAGCAGCGCACCCGGTAGCCGTCCTCAAGGAGCTTCGGCACCAACCGCCCACCTACGTATCCGGTCGCTCCGGTGACGAGTACGAGCTGCTTAGACATCGGAGTAGCCTACCCACACGGTGGTTTATGCGACTTCCGGGTCGGTCCACAACTGGAGTGAGGATCGATCGGCCGCTGGAACGTCGCTCCCGATGTTGTCACCTTGAATCCGAGGCCCTCATAGAGCTTGAACGCGCCGGTTGGGTTCTCGACGTGTACCCCGAGACCTGCTTCTTCGAGACCACGGGCTTTGAGCTCTCGGAGGCTTTCGCAGTTCAACGCTCCGGCAATCCCCTTCCCACGCCATTCGCGTGCGGTTGACATGTCTTCGGTGTAACCCCGGAGCCGGCTCCAATCCCCTGTCGGAGAAACTCGGGCACGAGCTTGCCCATGTGCCGGTAGATGTACGTGCCGCCCAATTCAAGATTCCATCGGCCCAACACGTACCCGACTGATCGTTCAATCGACTCGACGATCAGCAAGCCGTCCTCAACGTTGAAGTTCTCGGTATAAATGAACTCTTTCTCTATTTCTTCGGCGGAAGCCATCGACTCGTCGCTCACTGGGCTGGCCATTCG
>CBDTUI010000048.1:0-19224 GCA_965363765.1 uncultured Acidimicrobiia bacterium | reverse complement strand
CGGACTTTTAATCCGTTGGTTGTGGGTTCAATTCCCACCGGACCCACTCACTGAACGACTGTGCATCTATGAGTCCTATACCGCCATTGATGCACACTCGTTCAAACTGACGGCGTTCGGACCCCCATGAACCTTGTTTCAATTGAAGGCGTGTCGAAGGCTTACCCGGAACTGCCGATCCTTGACGACGTCACGATGGGAATCCACGACGGAGACCGCATCGGTGTTATCGGCGCCAATGGCTCCGGCAAGTCAACCCTGCTCGGCATCATCGCCGGCAATGTGGACGTCGACTCGGGCCGCGTGATCCGCCGCTCGGGCACCCGCATCTCACTGCTGGCCCAGGAACCCGACATCGACCCTTCCACCAAGCTCGCCGAGATCGCCGCAGAAAGCCACCCGACGCTCGTGTTGCTCGACCGCATGGGTTTCAAGAACCTTGACCAGCCGATTGGCGATCTATCGGGAGGTCAGCGCCGGCGAGTTGCTCTCGCTCAGTGCTTGGCGACCGAAGCCGACATCACGATCCTCGACGAGCCGACCAACCACCTCGATGTCGAGGTGATCGACTGGCTAGAAGACGAACTCGCCACTCGGCCGGGAGCGCTCGTCATGGTCACCCATGATCGCTATGTACTCGACCGGGTCTGTTCGTCGATCGTGGAAGTCCAAGGTCAGAAACTGATGAGCCACCGAGGGACTTATCAGCATTTTCTCGGCGCCCGGGCGTCACGCGAAGCGTTGGCCGAAGCAACTGAACAAAAACGACAAAACCGCGCGCGAACCGAATTGGCTTGGCTCGAACGGTCCCCAAAGGCCCGCACCGGCAAACAGAAGGCTCGCATCAAATCAGCCACAACCCTCGTCGACCAGGAGTCAGCCGTTTTTACCCGCCCGGTTCTCGAGTTCGATCTCCCCACCCGGCGGATTGGATCAAAAGTTGTCAATCTCGACAACGCCGGCATCTCGTTTGGGGCAGAACCGGTGCTGGCCGGCATCACCTGGCACCTTGCCGAAAACGCTCGCGTCGGCATCGTTGGTCCAAATGGGGCTGGCAAAACCACCTTGCTGCGATTGATCGCCGGCCGCCTCTCTCCGACGGTTGGCAAAGTATCGATGGGCGAAACCATCGTCCCCGGTTGGTACGGTCAGGACCCCGAACCGATCAAGAACACCCAGCGAATCCTCGAGACCATACGAGAGATTTCTGAACAAACCCGACTCGATTCGGGCATCTCGATTTCGGCCTCCCAACTACTCGAGCGGTTCGGGTTTCCGAGCCGTCAACACTCCACTCTTGTCGAAGAGCTATCAGGAGGTGAGCGCCGCCGACTTGAGCTCCTTCGCGTTTTGGCCGAGGCCCCCAACCTCTTATTGCTCGACGAGCCGACCAACGATCTCGACCTCGACACGCTAGGAGCCCTCGAGGCCTACCTCGACAACTGGCCCGGGGCCCTGGTCGCAGCCACCCACGATCGGTACTTTCTCGAACGGGTGTGTACCGACGTCGTCTCTGTTCAACCGGACGGATCGATTCTGCATCACCCCGGAGGATGGGCTGCCTACCGGGAGGCAGAGATCGCCGTAACGCCCAAGGCCAAGAAGCTGGCCAAACCCCGTACCGCTGCGACCGACTATCAGACCAGGCTTTCGTCCAATGAGCAGCACGAGCATCGCCAGATCGAGAAACGAATTCCGAAGCTCGAACGCCGAATCGCTGTCGTCGAGGCTGACCTCGAAAAGGTTGGAACCGATTGGGAACAAGCCGCCGCGTTAGGCGCACAACTCGCCTCCGCCAGAGCCGAACTCGCCACAATCGAGGACCGCTGGCTGGAGCTGTCGGACCGCACCACCTGACCGATCCCGCAGAGTGGGGACTTATGGCCTGATAAAGGGCCAAAAGTCGCATTCCCAAGCAGTGACGGTGCCGCCAAACTGCTGGAAAGCTCTTTGGAGGACGCACGATGAATGTCATCGTCAAACATGCAGCTGGTCACTCGAACCAGAGATGCCTCAACAGACCGGCCGATAACAAGGCGGGTGGATCAATCAACGCTGCCATCGTCGCCTCTTTGAAGCCGTGATTATGTCTGGTACCTGGGCCGCCCACTTACTCGTGCAACACACCGCTCCGGTGACGGTGCCGTTCGATGTGGCCAGTGACCGGATGCAGCGCCACCTTGATTTACTCATCGCTGACGTCCACGGAGCGCTCGACTACGGCGAGACGATCCGAACCCGACTCGGGGTCGGAGCTGGTCCGTTGAGTATCGCCAAATCTGTCGATATGACCATCGGTTCGCCGCTCGAACTCACGGACCGGCTCGTCATACCTTTGTGGTGGGAGGCGACTGGTCCCCCATCACTCTTTCCCCGTATGGACGCCGATCTCATCCTGGTCGACTCAGATAGCCTGGGGTCGTCGCTCACTTTCCGGGGCCAATACTCACCACCGATGGGTCCGGTCGGTGAACTGATTGATCGGCTCGTTATGCATCGCCTGGCCGATGCGACCGGCCGGCGGTTCGTAATCGCGGCCGCCCAATCGATCTCGCAGGAAAGCTAAGCCGCCAGTTGTCACACTGGCTGATTGGACGGATAATGAAGCGCCTGCCTCGTTCAGTCCTCACCCGGCTGACGATTCATTGAAAGGACCCGGTTATGCAGCTCGCATGCGACTCAGTGGTACCCGGACTCGGTTGTGAATATGTGGCAACCGGAAGCACGGCTGACGCCACCCACTCGGCCATGACCGCCCACGGCGGAGATGCCCATGCCGACCTGATGGAAGGCAAGACAGACGCCGAGATGGAGCATATGAAAGTAGAGATGGATGCCTACATCAAAGAGTTGATCACCGAACACAACTGAATCATTTCAGTCGGGGATCCAGACCGGCGAGCCGGTGGATCCCCAACTTTCGTTAGTTGGCGCCCACGACCATCGTCACAGTCGCCTTGAGGATCCGATTGAGTGGATCGTTCGTGCGGACAACCACTTCGGCCCTGTAGGTCCCGGATGTGAGCCCGGTCGCGTCAACCGTGACCTCGAGCGCTTGGGTCGCATCGCTGGCGACCTGCCCCGCGGCCGGCATGACACTGACCCACGGTACGTCGCTGAAAGGCTCGAACGAAACCGCGTACGGCACCGAATTCTCCAAGATCACGGCCCCGTCTTGACCGACCAGCCAGGCGAATTCGAGCGTTTGTCCGATGGCGAGTACCCGACCTGCTCCGACGCCATATTCCACGAGCGTCGGCGTTCGTCCGGCTGCCCCAATGGCGATGGTTGAACCCTCAATGACGTTGGAGAACGATGCATGGCTAGCACTTGTGCCGCTGAACGGATTCGGTACCCCCGTCATCACTGGATGATCGGCCTGGACAACGACGTTCTCGTCCTCGAAGACTGGACCGTCGACACTTACGCCTCCAGGGAGAACCAGGCCGCTCGGATCACCGTTGTTCCAACCCCAGCCGGCCGCTCCAAACCAGAGGAACCCACCCGAATCAACATAGCTTTCGAACCGGGCGGCGCTGGCCGTATATCTGTCGTAGAAGGTTTGAGACTGATCATTAGATACGAACACCACCTCGTAGTCAGTCATGTCGATGGTCGCCATCTCCGCTGACCCGACGAGATCAAACGCGATCCCGTTGGCGGAGAGAACCTGCTGAAGCGCATCGCTGTCCCACGGCAGAGCGTCCTGGAACACCAAAGCGACTGCGCCATCCATCTTGATCGCTTCGACCTGAGCGGCCGTTTGCGCCAGAACGACGTTGCTGGCTCGGGTGGGGACCTGACTTACCCGGGCCGTAGACCCCGGCAGGGCCAGAGCGACCGATGGAAGTGGCCGCTCGAGCACCTCGAAGTCAAGGTCTGCCAACCCACCGAGGTTACCGAGAGTAACTTCCAAAACGCCCGAGCCCCCGACCGTAGTCTGGAAATCAAGTGGGCCTCCTTCCAGGGTCGCATCCGGCCAGAGCGGTGCCACGACGATGTCGTACGACACTGCTTGACCTGCCACCACGGTCACTTCACCCTCGAAGGTCAAATACCCGTCGAAGGAAGCTTCGATGGGCCAGGTTCCCTCCGGCGCATACAGGACATATTCTCCCGCTACGTCGTCAGCTGTTTTGGTCACCACAACCGGTGTACCGTCACGCTCCGCTCTGATAGTCACCGCAGCGGGGACAGGATAACCAGCCCGCCCATTGGTAACTACCCCTCCGACACTTCCCACGTCAGCGGGAAGCGCCACTGTGAGCGCAACATTCACCTCATGATTAGTCCGGCGCGGGTCGTTGGTGACAAACACCAGCAGACCTGTGTAGTCGCCTGGGTCGACGTCCTGACCGCCGAGCGTAACGGTCACAGTCGTGCTCTCCCCTGGCGCGATCACACCGTTTTCAGGGCTCTCGCTCATCCACGGGGCATCGCGGAACGGCTGGATGGTTCCGTGTCCGATATCGGCAGCCCAGTCGGATGGCTGATCAAAGTCACCCATAACCATGTCCACATCGATAAAGCCGTCGTCTCCACCGAGTAGACCGAGAGGCACATCGAACCGATACGACTGACCGATGGTTTCTACGGCGATCTCCCCGACGAATTCGAACGTGTTCGTGTCAATCAGGTATCCAAATCCATCGGGCGCACTGAACAAGTCGATGAAGTACTCCATTCCGACGTCCTGAGTTGGCAGGCCGAAGAACGCTTCGGGTGGCAATCCAGTCGAGGGGTTCTGATCGGTATCGAGATAGAGAACTCCTACGGCCTGATTCATCGGCGTGGATTCCGAGAAGTCGATCTGCATCGAGATCTCATTTCCGTCCGAACCACCACTTACTGATCCGATGTCGACGGCACCATTTGCATCGCCGATCGGATCGTCGATGATCGTTTCCAAACTTCCCTCGAACGTCGGCGCGGCACGGAAACTTGGACCGAACCCTTCGGGTACCGCGACAGGTCCCCATGTGACCGGCCTGGTGACATGGATGGTCGGAGCAGGTGGAAGGTCAGGCGGCGTGCCACCGCTATCACGTTCTTTGGCCTCCCAGTTGAGCGGAGCCGAACCGGTATTCCTCACCTCAACTGTCGTTTCGGTCGAGCTTCCAAGCTCCACTATTGCACTGATGTCTCCTGGTATAACCTCTGCTCTTGCGGCAGCGAGGGCCGGACTGAACGTCGTCGTCCGTTTGTTTCTGATCCGAATATTGGTTGTGGCCGTTTCGTAGTTTTTAGCCTCTATCGAAACGGTGTACCTGCCGGGAACCAGCCGCAGCGAATAAGAGCCATCTGAGGCGGTTGTCGTTTTCCGACCGCCCGGTAGGGCAGTAACCGTAGCCCCGGCCACTCCTTCACCGTCATTGAGGTTCGTGACCACACCGGCAACGTGACCGGTGGGAACAACTGAAAAGCGCCAAGCAGTATTCGATGTGAGGACCTTCTCCTGGAATGCCAGTTGGAGCCCATCGGTACCACCGGAGTTCTCGATACCGGCCGTCGCATTGCGACCCGACAACAAATTCTCCATGCCCGGTCCATACAAAAGATCGATGCTGCCGCCTCGCCTGAGCTTCACTTCGAAGTTTGCACCCGCGTCCGAGCCGACGCTCGGGACATTTGCGTATTCAATGACGAGTACGTCCTCTTTCTTCTCCGTAACCACGTCGTATTCCACTCGGGCATCGCCGATAACCCACAAGTCCTGCCAGACCGCGTAAATCGCCGCGTTCGGTTCGGCTCGGTTGGGGATGGCCGTGTTGAAGAAGTCGCTGAAACCCAAGAACTGGTCTTCAAAAGCCAGATAACCATTGGAAGCGATGAAGAGATCCTGGTAGGTCTGATCGTAGAACGTGAAAGGGAATGGCAATGGGAGCCGGCCGGTTTGATCGTCACCGTAGACCGTCGTTGGTTTGGTGGCATCCACCCATTCGAACGCGATCGGGGCGCAGCCGTGCCCAAAATCGTCGATGTGTTGGACCACCGAGAAGTTTTGCCGGGTATTGGAGAACAGCGCAACCTCTCGCGAGTCTCTCGAAAGGCAGCCGCCCTGGGACGCCTCGACGGTATAAGTACCGAGCGGCATCGTAAGGGTGTATTTGCCAGCCTTATTGGTCTTCACAGGCGCGATCGGAACCCCGAGTGGGGCGACAGTCGCATCGACAACCCGCCGGTTGTTTTCGGCGCGGCGCACAAACCCGGTGAGCTTGAAGGTTGGCAGCGCTGTGAGCTCAAAATCCTGGATCGTCGTTTGATCTTTCTGGATAATCACGCCTGACGCGACGGCCGTCTCGAAGCCGAATGAAGTAGCCGTGACGACGTATTCACCTCCACCGAGGAACAGCTTGAAGGTTCCATCACTCCCGGCGATGCTGTTGAAATTCCTCAGCCCGTTATTGGCGCTGACGTTGGCACCCGGAATCGGAGCTGATGTGGCCGAATTCGCTACTGAGCCCGTCAGCGTGCCACCAGTGGCAACCAGTTGCACAGCAGCAAGAGCGTCGATCCGACCGTCGCCGTACACATTGTTCGGGTCGCCGCTATCGGCACCGCCACATGTGAGGTCAACAATGTCCAGAGCTGTGGCTGCCAGGCTCCCTGTTGCTCCGTCCACATCGCCGATGAGATTCGGGGCGGCTGACAGCATGAGCGCCAGTGTCCCGGCTACATGCGGTGCAGCCATCGACGTACCTGAGAAGACCGCATATCCACCACCAGGTACAGACGAGGCGACATCCACGCCCGGAGCAGTGACATCCGGGTTAATTTTTCCAAAAACGGATGGCCCCCGACCCGAGAAATCGGCGATGACGTCATTGATATCGGTGGCGCCCACCGAGAACGACTCCAGGTAGTCGCCCGGGGAGCCGCCTTCACCACAGAAAGGCCCCGGATTGCCCGACGCGAAGACGGGGATGATCCCAGCTGCCCGCCAGTTCTGGACGGTCTCGAGGTAAAACGTGTCACCAGGACCGCTGCCCCATGAGTTGTTGACGATATCGGGCCGCATCGCTGGGTCGGGGTTCTGCCCGTTGAGGTCGGTTGGAGCGAGAATCCATTGCCCGGAAGACAACAGCGCCTGCTCAGAACATCCGAAATCCTCGCATCCTTTTGCGGCGATCCACTTGGCGCCTGGGGCAACACCGATATCCGGGGTGAACGGACCAGGTCCGTCGCCACCCACCATCGTGCCCATCGTGTGGGTACCATGCTCGACGTTATCGCAGGGAGTCCCACCACAAACGCCGCTCGGGTCCCACCAGTTGTAGTCATGAACAAACGTGCCGTCGCCGACATTGCCACGGTATTGAGCCGACAAGGCAGGATGGGTGTAGTCGACCCCGGTATCGACGCTTGCTACAACAATCCCACCGCCGAGGACGCCAGTCTCCCAAGCTTGGTCGGCGCCGATCTGCGCCACGCCCCATTCCGGGTCTCCTGCCGCAACAGCTACTGCGACTCCACGCTCGACCGGACGCACGAGCGGATAGATGCGCTCTGGCCGAATCTCCTTCACCTCGGGTAACTTCGACAGAGCATCCACCAGATCCAGGTCACCCTCGACCACCATCACATTGCGAAACCAGAATGGCTCGGCGGTGCCACCGAAATCCGACACCGTCCTGAGGGCGGCCCGTTGGGATGCCTTGGCAGTCTTCTGTAAAGCATCCACCACCGCCTGACCCCTACCAACGAAGTCGTCGATAGCAGCAGCCTTTGAGACGTCGGGTCGTGCCTTGAACTCAACTACGAACCGAGCCGACTCGGTGACCTCAAGCTGTTGGAGGAGCTTCCCGTCGACCGTCGCTTGGGTCGCCTCGCTCACATCTGCGGCTTGAGCGGCCCCAATAGACGATCCGGCGGAGTTTCCTGACGGCAACGACTGAGCCGAAGCCGGTCCAACCTGACCGACCACTAAGGCCATCGCTAGCAAGATCAATAGGCGTTTCGGTGACTTCATGACGGCAAACCCCTCCTGGCTTCAGGGTTGGCGCTTCTGCCCGGCCAACGTTGGCCGAACAGTACGCTCCCAACGGTCTGCCAGCGACCGAAAACGTTCAAAATATATGAGTGGATTTCGGGAGACTGTCGCGCTTACGGACCGTCAGCGGATCACGACCTACTCAGGCGGATTCTGCACCGGTACCGTGCGGGACGAATGGCGCTCACAACTAGACCAATTCACAAGCTGCGCCCCCCGATCCAGAACCGTTCGGACACCGCAACTCTCTATGAGACCGAGGTTAAGCCTGCAGTCCCTCAATCGAAAGCGTCGTGGCCTACTCTGAGACCCGATGCTGACCCGGTTCTTCGACAAGACCAAGACTGATGGCGCCGACACGGCATTGAGTGCAACCGGCGATACCGCTGCTTTTCTCGGCGTATCGGTCATCGTCGGAGTACTCGTCGGCGTAGCGGCTGCCGTTCTCATCTGGTTGACCGAAGCCATCGCGGGCGGCCTGCAGCTTCTTAATGACACGTTCGGCGCCAGTCGCTTCTGGATTCTCATCACCGTTCCTCTCGGGCTGTGGGCGGCCCACATGATCTCAAAGCGGTTCGCTCCCGACACGATCGGGGACGGAGTCCCCGAGGCCACCGCCGCTCTGGCATTGCACTCCGGCTACCTACCGACCCGATCACTATTTATCAAGATCATCGTCACCGCCCTCTCCATCGGGGGCGGCGGCTCGGCCGGACGAGAAGGGCCGATGGTTCAAATCGGAGCAACGATCGGCTCGTCGATCGCCCGACACACCAGACTCACCGAGGATCAGGTCCGCAGCCTCGTCGCAGCCGGTGCCGGAGCCGCCATTGGAGCGGCATTCAATGCCCCCATTGCAGGCATGTTGTTCGCCATGGAGGTCATCCTCGGCAATTTCGCAACACGGCATCTCAGCTCAGTGGTTGTTGCCTCGGTGGCGGCTGCCGTAACTGCCCGCAGCCTCGTCGGTGTTGAAGTGGCCCTCCGCGCACCTCTTTATCTTCTCAACGACCCCAGGGAACTGTTTCTCTACGCCATCCTTGGCCTGCTCGTCGTGCCGGTCGCCTGGGGCTTCCTCAAGCTTCTTGACCGGGCCGAGCGCCCTCCCGAATGGTTGGCGAGCCGCAGCTGGCTCCGTCCCCTAACGTTCGGACTAGTCGTGGCGGCCCTAGGGCTCATCGAACCCGAGATCCTCGGGACGGGCCAGGAGTTCATCAACAACGTCCTCCGAGCCTCGACGGGCGGGGAGTTCGTTTGGTACACACTCCTCGCCATCACCGTGCTCAAGGTCCTAGCGACATCGATCACGTTGTCGTCAGGTGGCTCAGGCGGGGCCTTCTTTCCGTCTCTCTTTATCGGCGCAACCCTGGGCGCGTCGTTCGCGCTGTTTGTGGCTCCGATCTGGGGTTTCTCTGACCTTCGGCCGGGTGCCTTCGCAGTCGTCGGGATGGCCGCGACCTTCGCAGCGGTCGGTCGAGCCCCACTGACGGCCATCTTGATCGTGTTCGAAGTCACTGGACTTGAGTACGGGCTCGTGTTGCCCTTGATGCTGACCGCCATTCTGGCCACGTCGATGGTCGACCGGATCCATCCCGAGAGCGCTTACACCATGCCCCTCGTGCGACGGGGCATCCGACTCGTGCGTACCACTGAAGTCGACCTACTCGATACGGTCAACGTGCGACAGGTGATGGCGCCGCCCCGATCAATACCTCCCACCTTCACCCTCGATGAGGCGAGCGCAGTCCTTGACCAATACCGCCACCATGGACTTCCGGTCGTCGATAACGAACTCTTGGTCGGGATTCTGACCGTTACTGATATCCTGCGAGCTCGCGAAAAGGGCGACGAACCAACCGCTGGGGCAGCTATGACGATTCGCCCGGTTACGGTGACTCCACAGACGCATGTGTCGGTTGCTCTCGAACGAATGGCGGCGCTTGGCGTCGGTCGCCTACCAGTCGTTGCGAATGACAACCCGAAAAGGCTCGTCGGGATATTCGGACGTGACGGAGCCGTGCAGGCCTATCACATCGGTCTGGCCTCCAGCACCGGGCAGAATCTCGACCGCCAAAGATTCCGCCAACGGACCGACCCGGGAGCATCATTCTTCGACTTCCGCATACCTCCTGGTTCGATCGCAGACGGCGAGACGCTCCGAGAAGTGCATTGGCCCGAGGGTTGCACGCTCGTCTCCGTTCGACGCGGAAGGAACGTGATGGTGCCCACTGGCGACACCGCGTTGGCCGCTGGAGACGTGATCACCGCTTTTGGCACGACCGGCGGACGCAACCGGGTCATCGAGCGGCTCAACTCGACAGCCGATGAGCCAACCGCCGAAATCATGCTCGACGAAATAATGGAGCACTCCGAAGAGGAATAGCCCACCCCAACTCTGCTTTCAACGCCTTAGCCCACGGCAGTCGGTCCCTCTAGGGAGCCGAGCAGACGGGGTTTGCGACGCCGACAGTGGACGACGGCGGATCGGTTATAGCGGTTAGTCCTTGGACGGCGCAGCGGAGTCGAGGGGCTGCGGCGAGACGAACGGGACTTTTTGCATCTCGCGAAGTTCGTCTACCGGAATATGGCATCGGATGGTGTGACCGGGCGATACCTCGACATCAGGCGGCTCGATTATGTCGCACGTACCTTCGATAAACCGGTGGCAGCGGGTATGGAACACGCAGCCTGGGGGCGGGTTCTTGGGCGACGGGATCTCGCCTTTCAGAGGAATCCGGTTCTCGGCCTCTCCGTCGACGCTCGGCACTGCTGACAGTAGGGCTTCGGTGTAGGGATGATTCGGTCCGGTAAACATGGCGTCAGTAGGGCCGAGTTCCATGACACGCCCGACATACATGACCGCAATACGATCAGCTAGATAGCGGACAACACCGATGTCGTGGCTGATGAAAAGGTAGCTCGTACGCACGTCGCGCTGCAAGGTTGCGAGCAAGTTCAAGATGGCCGCTTGCACGGACACGTCGAGGGCCGACGTTGGCTCATCGGTGACCACAACGTCAGGGTCCCCGGCGAATGCTCGGGCAATGGCGACCCGCTGCTTGAGTCCGCCGGACAATTGCCGGGGGCGCATGTCGAGGTGACGATCCGAGAGTTGCATGGCATGGGCAACGTCGACCGCCTTGGCATCGGCCTCGGATCCCGAGGTCCCGGTCAACTTCGAAACCGCGCGGGTGAGAATCCGGCGAACTGTCCACGATCGGTTCAGCGCCGAGTCGGGATTCTGGAAAACCATTTGGATAGATCTGATGGACTCATCAACGCGATCAACCGCCGCTGATGCCATCGGCCGACCCCGCAACGTGATGGAGCCACCCTCGTCAGGTCCATGGATCCCAAGCATTGTCTTGGCCAGTGTTGACTTCCCTGATCCCGACTCGCCGACGAGGCCGAGAGTCTCCCCTTCGGCGAACCCGAGGTCAACTCCCACAAGAGCGGGAACATCGCCGGAACGCTGTCGGAAGGTTTTCGATACACCATGAACACCGATGATCTCGACGTCGCCAACAACATGTTCGGTGACGATCTTCTCAGGGTCGGGAATCTCTCCAATCCGATCCGGATGATGACAGCGCGTCCAATGGCCATCGCTGCGGGCCACGATGGGTGGAACCTCCGTTCTACACAAATCGGTCACCAGCGGGCACCGGGCGACATAGACGCAGGTCGGCAGAGGATGGCCAATCTGAGGGAGGCTGCCGGGGATCGTGAATAATGCATGGTCAGTTTTTCGCAGCCCATGGCGGGGAATCGAGTTGAGTAGGCCGACGGTGTACGGATGGCTCGGATTGTCGAACACTTCGTCGACCGTGCCCTCTTCGACAATGCGGCCCGCGTACATGACGCCGACCCGATCGCACATCGTTCGAATGACGCCCAGGTTGTGGGCGATCAGCAGAATCGCCGCTCCCGTCTCGTCGCGCAGTTCACGGACTAAGTCGAGCACTTCAGCCTCGACGGTGGCGTCGAGGCCTGTCGTTGGCTCATCAAGTACCAGCAACGAAGGATCCGACGCGAGGGCCATGGCAATGACGACCCGCTGAAGCATCCCGCCCGACAGCTGATGCGGATAGCGATCCAGCACGCTGGCTGGGTCGGCAATATGGACCCGTTCGAGGGCCTTGCGAGCCAGCTCACGTGCTTCGCCTGACGAATGTCCGATAACTTCGAACGACTCGGCAACCTGCCGGCCAACCTTGAGGACCGGATTCACCGCTTGAACGGGATCCTGGAACACCATTGAAGCACGACGAGCCCGAAACGCACGGAGCTCACGGTTCGACATCTCAATGAGGTCGACACCATCGACCATGATCGAGCCGTTCGTTATCAGCCCGTTGTCGGGCAGATAACGCAAAGCGGCGTACGCGGTTGTCGACTTCCCACAGCCACTTTCGCCGACCAGTCCATACGCTTCGCCTGGCCGCACTTCAAACGAGACGCCCCGCAATACTTCCCGCGGTTTGCCGCGCACGACGTACGCCATCTCAAGATCGTGGATGGCCAGAGCCGGAGCTTCTGTAGGGCTTGCTGCTTCTTCGGCGGTGGTCATGACTTATTCACCCGATCAATTGAGTCTGCGATGAGGTTCACACCAATCACGAGGCTTCCAATCGCCACCGCGGGGAAGATGGTCGGCCACCAGACCTTCGCGACGATTTGCTGGTAATTCTGGGCAACGTCCACACCCCAGTTCGGATCGGTTATGTTCCCACCGGCCAGACCGAGGAAAGCGAGGGTCGCCAAGGTGAAAATGGCATACCCGAGGCGAACAGTGACCTCGACGATGACTACGCCAATCACATTCGGGTAAATCTCTCGCGCGATGATGAAGAGACTTCTCTCTCCGCGCATCTGTGCCGCGGTCACATAATCGAGCTGAGCTTCTGCCAGGGTGGCGGCGCGGACAGTTCTAGCGATCGGCGGTATGAAGAGAAACGCAATGGCGCCAATGATCACTCTGTTCGTCGAACCAAAAGTAAACACGATCACGATCGCGAGAAGAATGGCCGGTATCGAGAGAATCGCTTCGAGTAGCCGACTGACCACTTCGTCAATCCACCCGCGAAAGTAGCCCGTAAAAAGGCCAAGGAGGGTTCCAATAACCGCGGCAATAATCGTCGCTGCTGGCGCCGCGATAAGGATTGGCCGGGCACCGTGAATGACACGAGAGTAGACATCGCGGCCGAGGCGGTCAGTGCCAAACCACGCGGTGGAGTCCGGCGGCGTCCGCCGCAACGCCTCGCCCGCATCATTGATCACTGACGCTTTCGGGTCCCAAACGGCCAGCAGATCCGGCCAGATTGAAGCGAGAAACCAGAAGCCGACGATCAGTGAACCAACGATGAAAGCTGGACTTCGGAGCAGCAGCCTTCGCTGCTCACGGCGCACCTGGTTGCGGGTGGCGGCTGGCGCCGACTCGGTCTCGAGTTTTTCTCCACCATTCACGACCGTTGGGGGGACATCTTCGGGACCGGAAGTCATCCTGCCTGCCCAAGGCTGAGGCGGGCACGAGGGTTCATCCAAGCGATCAGCAGGTCCGCCGACAGCGTGGCCACCATATAGATGACGGCAACAGTGAGCACGCCGCCCCTAAGCAGCGGATAGTCAGCCGAGTCGACGGCGTCGAAGATCATCCGACCGAGCCCGGGATAGTTGTAGATCAGCTCAAGCCCAACCATGCCACCAAACAAGTAGCCGAGCTGCGTACCGACAACGGCCACGGTTGGCACCAGAGAGTTGCGGAGCACGTGCTTGCGGAAGACGTCGGCAGTGCTCAGGCCCCTCATGAAAGCCGTGCGGGTGTAGTCAGCATCAAGGGCAGAAATCGTGCTGGCCCGCGTGATACGGGCGATATAGCCGAAATACACCGTCAGCACCGTGAGAGCAGGGAGGAGCAGAAAACGCATCTGCGTGAAAATGCCAGCGCCGGCCGGCGGGTTGGCGATCACCTTAAAGAAGCTGAACGGCACCGCCAACAGGGCGAGAAACAGCACACCAACAACAAATTCGGGTAACGACGACAACGCGACCCCGACGTTGACGATAACCCGGTCCATCCAGCTGTCGCGTTTGTACGCTGCCCAAAGTCCACCGGCGATCGATAGTGGCAAGACGAGAGCGAGAGAGAAGCTAACGAGTTTTATGGAGTTCCACAGCGACGTCAGCACGAGACTCGTAACCGCCGTCCCTGGCCTCGTGAACGACTCACCGAAGTCGAAGCGAATGGTATCGGTGAAAGCGTCGGCCAACTGTTCGGGGACAGATTTGTCCAAGCCAAGCGAGGCCGTCACGGCCGCCAGCCGCTCAGGTGAAGCCGTCCCGCCGGCGATCTTACGAGCCGGATCGCCAGGGGCGATATTTGGGATCAGCGTGATGAGGACGAGGATGATTGCCAGGGTGATCACCGATAAGAACAGCCGTCGAACGACGAACCGTCTCACTCTGCCACCTCATCCAGATTCACCGATTTAGCTCAATTCTGGCCGTCAAACCGACCCGTAGATTTCGTGTTTGCGAGGAGGGCAGGAACTCCCTGCCCTCCTCAGCTCGTGTTGTTTGCTCCTAGCCGGCGATGCTTGCCTTTTGGAGCTGCATGTGACCTAGGGCGGTCACCTGCACTCCAGACACCGAGGCGTCATGGCCCGACAGATAGTCGAAGAAGAACGGATACAGAGCTGGCGCATCCGCGTGGAGCAACTTCTGGATCTGGCCCACTGCCGTCTTCTGGCCTGCGACATCGATCGAAGACTGATACTCGGCAAAGAGCCGATCGAAATCCGACGACGCATAGTTCGACGAGTTCCAGTCTCCGTCTGTTTCCAGCGCACGACCGAAATAGACGTCCGGTGTTGGACGATGGCCGTAGTCGACAATGCCGATGTCGGCCGACGCACCACACGGACGGCCCGGGCCACCCGTTTCAGGCTGAGCGCCCCATGGGGCACCGGTGCACCAGTATTCGCCGTAGAAGTCCGAGTTGGCTGTCGTATTGACTGCGAGCGTGACGCCCGCCTCAGCGGCATTCTGCTCAACGATCGCGCCCATATCGGCGCTGTACGTGATGTCGCCAGTCTGAATGGTGGCTGTTAGCCCTTCGTAACCAGCGTCGGCGAGCAGTTGCTTAGCCATTTCGATGTCACGTGGCCGCTGTGGCGTGGCCTCCGCGTCGTAGAACGGCAGCGTCGGATGGACCGGGTGGTCATTGCCGATAATGCCAAACCCGTCGAACAACGTGTCGACCATCTGCTGGCGGTCGAGCATGTAGCCGAAAGCCTGTCGAACTCGGGGGTCCGTGAACGGTCCACCTGCCGGGAGCTGGGTGTTGAACCAGAGCTGGCGGTGGTTGAGTGACGGTGGCTTGAGGACGGTGAAACCACTGTCGTTCAGCAAGCTTGTACCGTCGACCACGCTGAACGACTGAACCATGTCAATCTCGCGAGCCTGCATGGCCGAGACTCGGGCGCCTTCGGCGCCAAAGCCGATAAGGGAGATCGAGTCCAGGTTCGGGCGACCATCCCAATAATTGTCATTTGCGCTGAACACGGTTGTAAAGGTGGTCGGATCGTGGCTCTCGAAGATCCACGGGCCGGTACCCGCCTGAACAGCATCGAGCGTCGTGCCGTCCGCGTAATTGGCAGGCGTAATCAACGACTGCGGGTTGTAGATCGAAATCAAAACGGGCAGGTTGCCGTTCGCTTTGTCGAGGTTGATGACAGCCGTCAGTTCGTCAGGTGTCTCTACGGCACCTTCGCTTACGACGCCAGCAAGACCAGCTCCAGCAACGACCATCCGGTCAACGGTCGCGGCAACATCAGCCGACGTGAATGGAGACCCGTCGTGCCAGGAGACACCTTCTCGAAGCTTGAATGTCCAGACAGTACCGTCGCCGTTCGGAGCCCATTCGGTCGCAAGTCCGTTGTTGCCAATGTTGCCGTCGGGTGCCAGGCCAACAAGGTACTCGAAGCTCTGCGACAGCACGCTATAGGTACCAAGGTCGAGCATGTTCAGTGGATCGAGGCCCGAGTTGGCATCACCTTGCTGGATACCGATGTTCATGGATCCACCCTGAGTGGGTGTCCCGGACGGGAGGGTTGTGCCTCCAGCCGCAAGAGCGGCCGTCGTAGCCGTACTGCCCCCATCTCCGCACGCTGCAATGACACTGGCCATCGTTGTCATGCCGAGGCCAATGATGGCTCCCCGCTTAATGAAGTCTCGTCTCGAGATGGCGCCTTGGGCGTAGTGCTCGATCAGGTCCACTTCAACTGGTGTGGCGTTTCCTCTTATGAAGTCGTAGCGCTTCCAGTTCATATTTAGTCTTCCTCCGAAAATATAAAACGCGCAGCTTTTGACCGCGCTCCCAAGCGAAGATAGCGCTTGCGCGGCTTCGTGTCACCACGCCAGCTGTCCTCGTCTAGCAGCGAGGGTACTACCAGCCCACTCCGCCCCGTGTCGAGAAGTCCGCAATTTCTCCGTAGCGCCGACCCTCCAAGAGCGGTCGCTCTAACGCCGAAACCGGACCAGTCACGAGCCGGAAATCTATCGCGCACGACCATGTAGGTCGTACCGTTCCAACGGGTGTTCCGGAGAAAGACGGACGCTTTTTGCTAGGTTCTTGGCGTGGCTAGCCCGACGATCCGCCGTTTGGAATACACCGACGAAGCTGAGTGGCGCCGTCTGTGGGCGGACTATCTGACGTTCTACAAGACGACCGTCACCGCCGACGTCACCGCCATGACGTTTGCTCGCCTCTTGTCGGAGGATCAGCATGAGTTTTTGTGTCTCGTGGTCGATACCGGCGATTCGATCGGTGGCCTCGTTCACTTCCTCTACCACCGAGACACCTGGACAGTTGCCAACTCGTGCTATCTCGAGGATCTGTATGTCGATCCCGCCCTCCGGGGAACGGGCCTCGGTCGAGCGCTCATCGAGGCCGTATACGATCATGCAGACCAGGTTGGAGCGGCTGGTGTTTACTGGATGACGCAAAGCTTCAACACCGTTGGGCGGAGACTGTACGATCGGATAGGAACCCTCACCCCATTCGTGCAATACGAACGGTGACGCAAAAAGCCGCTGTGTGGGTCCTCCGAGAGCTCTATCGTGGGGCTATGCACGTCAGCTCATTACTTGATTGAACCACTCGTCGGTCTCGGCTGGTCCGATCATTGGGCTGAGCTCCTGGCCGAGAGTCAGGGGGAACCGGCCCGGGTCATTCGGCACGACACGAAAGTCCTGACCGTCCAGACAGGTCAAAGGGTCCTGCGAATCCCCGTAGAGAACGCCAGCAGCGACGCGGTCGTCGGCGATTGGATCACCGTGCATGACGGACGACTGGTAAGCATGGCACCCCGGTCATCCCTCCTAACTCGACCCAACGTGCGGGGCACGGGCGATCAGGTACTTGCAGCCAACGTCGACGTGGTGTTTGCCGTATGCGGTCTCGATCGGCCCCTTCCCCCTGGCCGAGTTGACCGGCTGGCAAGTCTGGCGTGGGACGCCGGAGCGGCTCCGATCTTGGTTTTGTCTAAAACCGACCTGGCGGACGACCTGGCCAGTACCCGTCGTGAGATGGAAACGCTCCATCCAACCCTGGATATCATCGAAGTGTCAGCAACGACCGGCGAAGGCATCGGAGAAATGCGGGATGCAACGGCTGGCAAAACGGCCGTGCTCATCGGTGAGTCGGGAGCTGGCAAGTCCAGCATCGTCAATGCCATGCTCGGTACCGAAGCTGCGGAGACGGGCGAAGTCCGGGAAGGGGACATGAAGGGTCGCCATACGACCACCTCACGCCAGATTCACATCGTGCCCACCGGGGGCTGTATCGTCGACAGTCCGGGTATTCGCCAGATCGGAGCGATCGGTAACCCTGCTGCGGTCGACGCTCTGTTCGATGACATCACCGACCTGGCTCAAGACTGCCGGTTCACGGACTGCTCGCACACTTCCGAGCCAGGCTGTGCCATTCTGGCGGCGGTCGAATCGGGAGCGGTCGATCCGTTGCGATATCAACGTTGGCGCGACCTTGTCGTTGAGTCCGAAGAAACTCAACAGCGCGCCGAAGAACGAGAAAAACGGTCAACCGCCCGGGCCCAAAGTCGCCAATCCAAGGGTCGCAAGCGTCGCCGATAGGGGTTCGAAGGTAGCTGCTGCCCGCCTGTGCGACAATCATCACCAATGGACGACGTCATCTCCCACCTCGACGCACTCGGCGCCGACTACGAAACGATCGACTGTGACCCAGCTCTCGCTGACACCGTCGACTTTTGCGCCGCCTACGGCTACGACCTCGCTGAGTCGGCCAATGCCATCCTCATCGCTTCCAAACGCCCGCCCGGTCACTTCGCCCTGTGCCTGGCTTTGGCGACAACCCGACTGGACGTCAACCGGGCGGTGAGGGACGCGATGGGCGTCAAAAAGCTGTCGTTTGCATCACCCGAACAGACCATCGAAGCGACTGGCATGATGATCGGCGGCGTCACCCCGTTCGGGTTGCCTCCTGAGCTGCCGATCTATGTTGATGAGGCGGTGATGAATCAGCCAAGGGTGATTGTTGGAGGGGGTTCGCGGTCGCTGAAGCTGCGGATCGACCCATCAGTGTTCAGAACGATGAACAACGCTTACATCGTGGCCGGTCTGGCCGCTCCTACCGGGCCATCGGCCGAGAGCATCTGAAGCTCATGGATAGCGTTGCAATGTGCAACGTAGGCCGCGAACGTCTGCCGATTGCCGATGTCGTAATAAGGCAGGAGATCTCCGACGCCTGCCTCATCAAAACTGTCGTGGCGCTGGGTAACCAGGCAATGATGACCTTCGTGCTCGAAGGTGACGGTAACGATCGTCGGACCCGACCAGCCCGGCGCCTTCCACTCGTGCACGATCCGAGTCGGGGCATCCCACTCAAGGATCTCGCCGATGGTGTGATCGGTGCCGTCTGCGAAACGTTCGTGCAGCCGTTCTTTGCGAGCAAAACAGATGTGGTCAGGTGCCGTCGACTTGGGCGCGAAACTGTAGGAAAAGACCCCTGATCTCGGCCACCAAGTATTGATCTGGTGTGTGAATACCTCAAATGCCTTGGCGGGCGACAGCGGTACGGTCGCCGCAACTTCTGTCCACATCGGACGGACCTTTCCACCCTTGACACTAGGCGAGAAAGGGAGCTTCGTGCCCTAGTCGGTCGGAATTTTCGTTTGCTGACGCGAACCCGGGACGCC
>CBDTUI010000047.1:0-19339 GCA_965363765.1 uncultured Acidimicrobiia bacterium | reverse complement strand
GCGCTTGGTGGGTGGGTCATCTTCATGTAGATGCCGCCCGCGCTCAGTTCGTTGAGCATTTGGGTGAGGCGGGATTGACGGGTGGCGGGTTGTTTGGCACGGCCGATCCAGGCGAGGTAGTCGTTGCGTTGGTAGAAAGGGCGGGCCTTGTAGTCCTCGATAAGGTCGGCGGCTTCTAGCTCGGCCAGGACATCTTCGGGCATGGGTTGGATGGCTCGGGACGCCATGTCACTCTTGCTTCGACTTGCCGGCGGCTTTTTGGGCTCGTTTCCACTCGCGAACTTCGGCGAGGGCGGCGGGACTGTCGATGTCGGCAACCGAACGAGGGGCTGGATCGGCAAATGGTCCCGCTGCCTGTTCCCAGCCGTCCGGCTTCACGCCGAACCGTTTCGCTAGAAGTGCAACGAAGATCTTGGTCTTCTCAGGGCCGAAACCGGGCAAGGCGGCGAGGCGTTTGGCGAGATCTTTGCCAGAAGCGACATCGGCCCACACGTTGGCTCCGTCGCCGTCGTAGTCCTCGGCGACCACGGTGCACAGAGCGTGGATCCGCTTTCCCATGCTGGCCGGGAACCGATGAATCGCCGGTTTGTCGGCGCACACGGCGACAAAGTCGTCAATCGACATGGCGGCTACCGCAGTTGCATCGAGGTCACCCAGGCGATCAACGAGGGTCTGAGGACCCTTGAACGCCCATTCCATGGGGACCTGTTGATCCAGCAGCATGCCGATGAGCAGAGCTGAGCCGTCACTGTTCAAGAGCCTATCGGCGGTCTCATCGCCGGTGATTTCGAGCGTTCCCTTCATCGCACGAAGCCTACCAAGGCGAGATTTGCCGACAGGCGGAATTCTGCGCCACGCTTCGGATTAAGAAACTTGGGTGTCATCTTGTAATCTCTGCGCCGATGAGTTGGTCGGCTGAGACAATCAAACGGGCGGAAGATATTATCGCCCGATACCCCGAACGCCGCTCAGCGGTTATGCCCCTGTTGTATCTGTCGATGCGTGAGGACGGCTACCTCACCGACGACGGCATGAAACAGGTCGCTGACCTCGTAGGTATCACCCCAGCGCAGGTCCAATCGGTCGCCACGTTTTACGTGATGTACAAGACCGAACCGAAGGGCAAGTACCTCATTTCGATGTGCACATCGATCTCTTGCTATCTCATGGGCGCCGACGACGTACTCCACGCCCTCGAAGACGCCTCGGGGATTCCGGCCGGAGAAGCCGACGACGAAATCGCCGTCGAACACGCAGAATGTATCGGTGCCTGCGGCGGCGCACCTGCCTGCCTCGTGAACTACGAACTCATCGAAGGTCTGACCGCCGACAAAGCCAGGGACCTCGTCAAGTGGCTCCGAGACGGCAAGCCGGAGACCATCAACGGCGACGAACTCCAGACCCTGTTCGGTGGCGTGACCAGTTTTGATTGGGCCATCAAAGAAGAAAACTCCGCCATCGGCCCGTACCCGGCCTTTCCGGTGTTCGGCACCGCGACCACCAATACTGACGCCCTTGAACCAGGTCGAGGCGCTTGATGGATTACCCGCTGGTTGTGACCAAACGGATGATGGAACATCCCACCGACTCGCACACGCTGGACCGGTATGAGGCCACCGGCGGCTACACGGCTGCCCGAACTTCACTCGGACAAACCCGGGACGAACTCGTCGAACTTGTAAAAGCGTCTGGTCTTCTAGGGCGAGGTGGGGCGGCTTTCTCCGCTGGCCTCAAATGGTCCTTCCTGGCCCCGGCCCGTCCGGCCTACCTGGTCGTCAACGGCGACGAGTCAGAACCGGGGACGTTCAAAGACCGCCAGCTTCTCGAACGAGATCCTCATCAGCTGATCGAAGGCATGATCATTGCGGCCAAGGCCAACGAAGTGCACGAATCGTTCGTGTATATCCGCGGCGAATACCCAAAGCCAGCACGGCGGCTTCAGCAAGCCGTCGCCGAGGCGTACGCCAAGGGCTACCTCGGCAAGGGAATCTTCGGGACCGATTACGATCTCGAACTCACCATCCACCTCGGAGCCGGCGCATACATTTGCGGTGAAGAGACCGCACTGTTGAACAGCTTGGAGGGCCGCCGGGGCGAACCCCGCTTGAAGCCGCCCTACTTCCCGGCCGCCAAGGGTCTGTACATGAAGCCGACCATCGTGAACAACGTCGAGACGATCGCCAACCTCCCGCACATCATCAACAACGGGGCCGAATGGTTCGCGGGCCTATCAGACTCCGATGACACTGGCACGTTCATGATGTCGATCTCTGGACATGTGAACAAGCCTGGCAACTACGAGTTGCCGCACGGTCTCACCTGGCGCAAGGTCATCTATGACATTGCTGGCGGAATCCGTGACGGCAACGAACTCAAAGCATGGGTTCCCGGTGGCGCCTCCGCACCGTGGTTTGTTCCCGACCTGCACCTCGACAAATCGATCACGAAGGCAGCCTGCGCCGAAGACGGCTCGATGCTCGGGTCTGGCGCCATCATCGTTATGGACCACACCACCGACATGGTCGGCGCCGCAGAACGGCTCGTTGCTTTCTTCTCAGAAGAGTCATGTGGGCAGTGCACGCCCTGTCGGGAAGGAACCACCTGGCTGGACATGATCCTCCGGCGAGTCCTCGACGGTGCTGGCCGCGAAGCAGACATTGACCTCCTCCTCGATGTGTCCGACAATATTTCGGTCGGCCTCGCCTGGCCTCCCAAACAGACCACGATCTGTCCGCTCGGGCCTTCGGCAGTTTCTCCGGTCATGTCGCTGGTCCGCCACTTTCGTGACGAAGTCGAGGCTCACATCGCCGCTGGAGTTCATTCAGCCGGTCAAGGAACCCCGGTCAGTATTCGGGGGATCGCATGAGCGAACAACTCGTCACTATCACGATCGACGGGGTCAAGCAGCAAGTCCACGGTGGCTCGATGCTCATCAAGGTCGCCGAAGAAACCGGTACCTACATTCCCCGTTTCTGCTGGCATCCCCGGATGGCTCCGGTCGGAATGTGCCGGATGTGTCTCGTCGAGGTTGAAGGCCCGCGCGGCGTTGCACTGGTCCCGTCGTGTACCACGCCGGTTCAGGCCGACATGGTGGTCCACACCGAGTCGGAGACGGTCAAGAAGGCCCAGGAGGGAATACTCGAATTCCTGCTCGCCAACCATCCGCTCGACTGCCCGGTTTGTGACCGCGGCGGTGAATGTCCGCTGCAGGATCAGACGATGGCTTATGGACCGGGCGAATCGCGGTTTGTTGAGGAAAAGCGCCACTACGAGAAGCCGATCCCCATTTCGGATCTGGTCATGCTCGACCGCGAACGGTGCATCCTGTGTGCCCGCTGCACCCGTTTCTCCGAGGAGATCTCCGGTGATCCCCTTATCGAGTTCATGGACCGCGGCAACGTCACCCAGGTGAACACGTTCACCGATGAGCCCTTCGCCTCCTACTTCTCAGGGAACACCGTTCAACTGTGCCCGGTCGGGGCTTTGACTGCCAGTCCATACCGGTTCCGAGCCCGCCCCTGGGACCTGCGGGTGGTCGCCTCCACATGCGCAGTTTGCACGGCGGGAGATTCGATCAGCGTTCATGCCTCCCAGAACGAGGTCCTGCGATACCTCGGAGTCGACAACGACGCCACCAACCATGGCTGGCTGTCAGACAAATGCCGGTTCGGGTTCGAGTATCTCAACAGCGATGAACGTCTCACAACTCCGTTGGTGCGTGGCAAAGACGGCCAACTCGAGGAATCCTCCTGGTCGGATGCGATTGGAATGGCCGCAGAAAAGCTCACTGCCATCATCGATGAGCACGGTGCCAACGCGGTGGCTGGTCTAGGTGGAGCCAGGGGTACCAACGAGGATGCGTACGCCTTCGCCAAGTTCATGCATACGGTTATCGGGTCGAGCCACCTCGACGCGCAGATGGATGACGGGCTGAACCCGCAGTTCCTGGCTTCACTATCTGGCCGCGGTCTGATTGGCGACCTTGAGAAAGCCAAGACGATCTTGTTGTGGGCTCCCGACCTCAAAGAAGAGCACCCGACGCTCTACCTGCGGGTTCGGCGGGCCGCTCAGGAACTAGGTGCCAAACTTATCGTCGTGCATCCCCGCAGAACCGGTCTCGACGATCGTGCCGCTTACAAATTCACCTATCGGCCAGGAGAAGGCGCCGTCGTACTGGAGGCGTTGATGGCTGGCCAGGGCGAGTACGCCGGAGCGCGGGCCGCCCTCAACGAAGGGCCAGTCCTGGCGATTGTCGGTCGACCCGGTATCACGGAATCGGCAGTGCTAGCCGAGTCCGTAGCGGCCTTTGCTAGGGACCTGCCGGATGCTTCCGTGCTCCCCATCGTCCGTCGCTCGAACACATACGGAGCCCTTGATATGGGCGTCGCTCCGAACCTTTTGCCCGGCCGAGCCGCTATAGGCTCACCCGAATGCACCAACCTTGAGGCAGCCTGGGGCAAACTCCCGACCAAAGCCGGTTATGACGCTGCCTCGATCGCGAATGGAGTGAGCGAAGGCGGCATCAAGGCGATAATCCTGCTTGGTGCCGATCCTGTCGCCGACCTCCCGAACGGTATTGATCTGGCCAAGGCCGAACTCGTCATCGCCATCGACCTTTTCCTCACGGACTCTTCCACGCTGGCAGACATCGTGTTGCCGGCGGTGGGCTTCACCGAAAAAGAAGGCACGATTACCAACCTTGAAGGTCGGGTGCAGAAGGTCAACAAGGTGGTGCCCGGTCCCGGTCAAGCACGCGACGACTGGTCGATCCTCGATGACCTCTCGGCTCGGATGGGCAAACCGATGGGGTTCGCTTCGGCCGAAGCGATCGCCAAAGAAATTGCCCACGTCGCTCCCGCCTATGAGGGAGTCAGCTGGGACCTCGTGACGTGGGATGAGCCAGATGGTGCCGTTGTACCGGTGGTGGCCGACCGTGCTCCCCTCGAATATGTGCCTGTGATCACTCCAGCTGGAGCACCTCGAACAACAGACGGGTTTGTCCTTCACTCCGCCCGCACCATGTACGACGACGGCGTCATGTGCCAGCAGGGTCCCAGCATCGGCAAGCTGGCTCCGGGCGCGGCCGCCTACCTCAATCCGGCCGACGCGGCCCGGCTCGGCGCAGCCGACGGTGAGTTCGTGAAGGTTTCCGGTGGCGACGAACAAGCCGAGCTTCCGGTAGTCATCGATGCGTCCCTGGTTGAGGGAGTCGTCTACATCCCGTTCAACCAACCAGGTGGCCCGCACTTCGGATCTGATCCGCAGATCACGGTGGTGAAGGTCTGATGGACTGGTGGGATTTTCTCCTGGTGGTGATTCGGGTGGTTGGCGTATTCGCGCTCCTGCTGACCGTGGTCGTATTGTTGGTCTGGGTCGAACGCAAGGTCATCGCCGACATGCAAAACCGCCTTGGCCCGATGCGGGCTGGACCGCACGGGATCCTCCAAACCGTCGCCGACGGGCTGAAGCTGTTTTTCAAAGAGCAGGTGACTCCCGCCAAGGCCGACGTGATTGTGTACTTGTTGGCGCCTGCGCTGTCGGTCATCACCGCTTTCCTGATGTTCCTGGTCGTTCCGTTCGCCCGTCCCATCGAACTCGCACTCGGCGGCCAGCTCCGGACGTTCTCGTTCCAGGCGATGGATCTCAATATCGGGATTCTGTACGTTCTGGCGATGTCGTCGATCGCCGTATACGCGATAGTTTTGGCCGGATGGTCGTCCGGGTCGAAATACCCGCTGCTCGGCGGAGTTCGGGCCACCGCCCAGGCGATCTCCTACGAGGCAGCGATGGGCCTGTCCCTCGTTGCTCTCGTCATGTTCATCGCGGTGCAGAACCGGGGCGGCGACGTCATGTCAATGGCGGCGATCGTTGACTTTCAAGCAGGAACCTATGGAGCGACCGAGGGGTTCTTTGGTTTCTTGAACCCGATCATCACCCGGGTACCGAGATGGTTCATCCTGCCTCAGGTGATTCCGTTCGTCATATTTGCCATCGCCGGCGTTGCCGAGACGAACCGTTCCCCATTCGACCTCGTCGAAGCCGAACAGGAGCTGGTGGCTGGATTCCATACCGAGTACTCCGGCATGAGGTTTGCCATGTTCTTTTTGGCCGAGTACATCAACATCTTTACGATATCTGCGCTGATGGTCACGCTGTTTTTCGGAGGATGGGGCGGACCGTTCCTCGACTCGATCGCCCTGAACATCAGCCCGTGGGTTGCCAGCCTCGTTTCGTTCGGCTACTTCATGGCCAAAGTGTTTGTGTTCATTTTCATGTTCATCTGGATTCGGGCCTCGTTGCCACGGCTCCGATATGACCAGCTGATGGAACTCGGATGGAAACGGCTGATCCCAGCAGCGTTGCTCTGGTTGGTCGCCTCATCGCTAGCGCTAGCAATTCGACAATTCGGACTTCCCTGGACGTAACGATGGGCATTTTTGGAGATCTCGCAAAAGGCATGGGCGTCACCTGGCGTCAGATGATCGACACCATTTTTGGTGATGGCATGATCACAACCGAATACCCGAAAGAGTTCCGCGAGAAGCCGGAACGCTTTCACGGACGTCACGTACTCAACCGATACGAAGATGGCATGGAAAAGTGTATCGGGTGCGAGTTGTGCGCCGGAGCTTGCCCGGCCCGCTGCATCTACGTTCGTGGCAAAGAGAACCCGGTCGACGCCCCGGTCAGCCCCGGCGAACGATTCGGGTTTGTCTATGAGATCAACATGCTGCGCTGCATCTTCTGTGCCCTGTGCGTTGAAGCGTGTCCGACCGAAGCGATCACGATGACTCACCTGTTCGAGATGTCGACGACTAATCGGGATGACGCCATCTACACGAAGAATGAGCTACTCATCAACGAGGACGGCTCGGCCAATCACATGTTCCCCGACGACCGCCTTGCCAATCTGCCCGAATTGCTCAAAGCCGACGGGTGGATGCGCGCTACCGCCTCACAGGGTCGGGTCGAGTACGAAGGTATTCCGGGATGGACACCATCGGCCGGAGTGGGTCTCCGCCCCCCCGAGATCGGCCAGTCCCAGGATGTCGCTGCGGAAGCGGAGCCTGAGGAGATGGGGGAAGAGGAATGACCGAAATCATCCTCTTCGCCGTGTTCGGGACCGTCGCCATCGTGGGTGCGTTGACCGTGATCCTGGCCCGCAACCCGATCTACTCGGCGCTCGGACTCATGGCCACGATGTTCTCGTTGGCCGTCTTCTACATCATGCACCTCGGCCACTTCGTGGCCGCCATCCAGATCATCGTCTACACCGGTGCGGTGATGACCCTGTTCCTGTTCGTCATCATGCTCATCGGAGTCGACCGATCCGAAGACACCACCGAGCAACTGCCCAACCAGCGGCGCTTCGTCGTCGGGTTGGGTCTCACCATTGCCATCACGACCGTGGTCCTGACCGTCGGACAGAGCTTCAAATGGGTGACCGCTCCGGGATCTGGTCCCGCCAACTGGGATGCCAATGCGGCGGCCACCAACGGGACCATTCAGGCGATCGGAAGGGTCCTATTTGGAGCCGACGGAGCCGAACGGACCGCTGGCTGGGCACTTCCGTTTGAGGTGGTCTCGCTGCTGCTGATCGTCGCCGCAGTCGGAGCGATCGCTTTGGCGTTTTTTCGCCCGATTCGCAAAGTGGAGAAGGTCGCTGATGCCAACGTAGGAGAGCCCGACTGATGGCCGGTCCTACCCCCTACATGGCGCTGGCCTTCATCTTGTTCGTGATCGGTGCGACCGGTCTACTCACTCGCCGCAATGCCCTCATCATGTTCATGTCTGTTGAGCTCATGTTGAACGCCGTGAATCTCACGTTTGTCGCAGCCGGTCGGGCGATCGGTAACTTCACCGGGCAGATTTCGGTTTTCTTTGTCCTTGTCGTGGCCGCCGCTGAAGTGGTGGTCGGCTTGGCGATCATTGTCGCCGTCTTCCAGAAACGGAACTCTACTTCGGTAGACGAACTCTCAGAGATGAAGGGCTAGGTCGTCGTGGACATATTGTTCGACTATCTCTGGCTCATCATTGCCTTGCCGCTGGTCGGGGCGATCGTCTTGCACTTCGGTGGCAGATACCTGCCAGAACCGCTTCCCGGCATAGCGGCAGCCGGCGCCATCGGTACCGCCTTCGTCATTGCGGCGGCGGCGTTTGTGCCGCTCGCCGGAGGAGAGGCGGAACCGCACCTTCTTATGCTGTGGGAGTGGATGCCAGGCCTCGGCGCGGCCTTCGAGATTCGTTGGGATCAGCTTTCTGCGCTGATGACGTTGATCATCACCGGGGTCGGAACGCTCATCCACATCTACTCGATCGGGTACATGCACGGCGACCCGAGGTTCAGTCGCTTCTTCACCTACCTCAACCTGTTCGCGGCCTCGATGCTCACGCTGGTTCTCGCGAACAACTACGCCATGATGTTCGTAGGTTGGGAACTGGTCGGCCTGTGCTCGTACCTGCTGATCTCGTTCTGGTTTACCCGCCCTTCGGCGGCTGCCGCTGGCAAGAAGGCCTTCGTGGTCAACCGGATCGGCGACCTCGCGTTCATCGTCGGCCTCATGTTGATCTTCACCCAGTTCGGGTCGCTGTCCATGACCGAAACCGTGCTGGTCAACCCGGGTGAGGTCATCTCGCCGGGAACGGCTACGGCGATTGCCATCTTGTTCCTCATAGGTGCGGCCGGAAAGTCAGCCCAGATTCCGTTGTACGTGTGGCTGCCCGATGCCATGGAAGGCCCCACCCCGGTCTCCGCCCTCATCCACGCTGCCACGATGGTCACCGCCGGCGTGTACCTCATCGTCCGCAACGCGGCCTTATTCGAACTCTCACCGGTCGCCCTTCCCATCGTTGCGACGGTTGGTGCCGCCACCGCTCTGGTAGCTGCCCTCATCGCTGTTGGCCAGAACGACATCAAGAAAGTGTTGGCCTATTCAACCGTTAGCCAGCTGGGATACATGTTCCTCGCTATTGGGTCGGCCGGGTACGTGGCCGGAGTGTTCCACCTGATGACCCATGCGTTCTTCAAGGCCCTGTTGTTCCTCGGGGCCGGGTCGGTGATTCACGGCATGCACGAAGAACAAGACATGCGCAAGATGGGTGGGCTTCGAAAGGCCATGCCGATCACGCATGCCACGATGCTCATCGCCACCCTGGCCATCGCCGGGATCTTTCCCTTCGCCGGGTTCTTCTCTAAGGACGAGATCCTCGCTTCGGCCTTCGCCAACGGCGGCTACTACCTGGTTTTGTGGGGGATCGGCCTGTTCACCGCCTTCCTCACTGCGTTCTATATGACTCGTCAGTACATCATGGTTTTCTGGGGCAAACCCCGCTGGTTGGAGAGCCTTACACCCCACGAATCTCCGTTGTGGATGACCGGCCCGCTCATGGTGCTGGCCGTGCTGTCGGCCGGAGCAGGGTTCTTGAACACTCCCCAGCTGCTTACCCTCGAGCGCTATCTCGAACCGGTCCTGGAAGGGCTGCACCCTGCCCACCTCGAATCATCACTACCCCGCATCCTTGGCATGGACGGCCTTGGCTTTGGATTGGCCATCATCTCGCTCGGCGTCGCGTCGATCGGCATCGGAGCAGCTGTTTACGTCTACGCCAGATCGTCTGAAGGCTTCCGGGAATGGTTCGCCAACGCCACCCGTCGTCCGATGAATGCGAGTGAAAACGCGTTCTGGGTAGACAAGTTCTACGGTAAGACGATCGTGCTGCCTGGTAAGCGGCTCGCCCAGACCATGGCCGGGTTCGATTCGACGTTCGTCGACGGCGCCGTCAATGGAGTGGCCGGGGTCGTCAAACGGGTTGGCATGTCGCTTAAACCGCTCCAGTCCGGGTTCGTGCGCAGTTACGGGGCCAGCTTTGCCGCGGGAGTCATCGCCCTCGTCATCTTCTTCCTGACTAGGGGAGGCCTCTAATGGATTTCCCGATGCTTAGCGTTCTGATCCTCATCCCGGTGGTAGCGGCGATGGTTGTCATGTTGCTCCCGGCCGCTCGCACCGAACTCCACCTGCCAGTGGCACTGGTGTTGTCGCTCCTCCCGATCGGTCTGGCCGGCATCCTGTTCGCTCAGTTTGACTCAGCTGCCGGTTTTCAGTTTGTTGAACAAGCCCAACTCATCGAACCATGGGGCATCAGCTGGCACCTCGGCATTGACGGGATCGCCCTGCCGCTCATCCTTCTCACGACGATCCTTATCCCGATCTCGATCGCCGCTTCGACATCTATCTCTAAGAGCCCACAGCTGTTCCTTGCCATGGTGCTGCTCCTCGAAGCGGGGTTGATCGGCGTTTTCTCAGCCCTCGACCTGATCGTGTTCTTCGTGTTCTTTGAAGCCATCCTCATCCCGATGTACTTCATCATCGGTATCTGGGGGTCCGAGAACCGGATCTACGCCGCCATCAAATTCTTCCTTTACACCGCTTTCGGGTCGGCACTCATGTTGGCGGGGATCATTGCGCTCAGCGTGCTGGCTCAAGACCAGACTGGGGTCGCTTCGTTTGACTACAGCCAGTTGTTGGCGTTGGAGATTGCTCCGGGTACCCAGGCTTGGCTCTTTGCCGTATTCGGCATCGCTTTCGCTATCAAGGTGCCCATGTTCCCGTTCCACACCTGGCTCCCCGACGCACATGTGCAGGCTCCCACGGCCGGTTCGGTGCTCTTGGCCGGGGTCATGTTGAAGCTGGGGACCTACGGATTCCTACGATTCAACCTGCCGCTCTTCCCTGATGCGGCCGTCAGATACGCCCCGATAGTGGCGACGCTGGCCGTGATCGGGATCGTCTACGGAGCTGCCGTCGCGATCGTTCAAACTGACCTCAAGAAGCTGGTCGCCTATTCGTCGGTGAGTCACCTCGGATTCATCATGCTCGGCATCATCGCCTTCACCCAAAATGGGCTTGACGGTGGAGTGATCCAGATGGTCAACCACGGAATCACCACTGGTGCCCTCTTCCTTTTGGTCGGCATGCTGTACGAGCGTCGCCACACCAAGCTCATCGCCGACTTCGGCGGGCTCCAGAAGACGATGCCGATATTTGCCGGAGTTTTCCTGTTTTCGACGTTCGCCTCGATCGGTCTGCCAGGGCTCAACGGATTCGTTGGCGAGTTCCTCGTCCTGATCGGGTCATTCGCCACCCGACCCGCCTACGCGGTGATCGCTACCGCCGGTGTAGTGCTCGCGGCCATCTACCTGTTGTGGGCGTATGAGCGGGTCTTCACCGGTGAGCCCGACAAACCTGAAAACGAAAATGTCCCCGATCTGAACCTGCGCGAGATTTTGATCTTCGTGCCGCTCATCGCCCTCATCTTGCTACTCGGCCTGTACCCGAAGGTTCTGCTCGACCGCATCGAACCGTCGACAGCGGCCATTATCGACCGGATCGAAGCCACCACAAACTACGTAGAACCCACATTTGTCATAGGAGAGCCCAGTGAGTGATCTGATTTGGTCAGCGATCGCTCCGGAGCTCCTGCTCGTCATCGTGGCAGCCGTAATTCTGATCGTTGAAGTGTGGCAACGGCCCCCGTTGAAGTCGATGGGATGGCTGGTCGGAGCGGGACTCGTTGGTACGTGGGCGGCCTGGTTATTGCAGTTCTCCCGACTGCGTGATCTCGTCGAAGCCGGAACGGGCGGTCTGTTGGCGTTTAATGGCATGGTGCTGAGTGACGGGACCTCGGTGATCGCTTCATTGATCCTGCTCGTAATCCTCACGCTCGGCGTAGCGATGGCGTGGCCGATGCTTGCCGAGGTCGGTCAACGATCGGCCGAAACGCTCGTGCTCATGTTTCTGGCCACCTCTGGGTTCATGTTCCTGACAGCCTCAAGCAACCTCGTGATGGCGTTCATCGGACTCGAAGTTGGCTCCATCAGTCTCTACGTTCTGGCTGCGGTCGCCCGAAAGTCACAACTTGCCGACGAAGCAGCCATGAAATATTTCCTGCTTGGGTCATTCGCGTCGGCAGTGTTCATCTACGGCGTGGCACTGCTCTATGCCGGAACCGGTTCGGTCAGCATCGATGCCATGCGAGCGTTCAGCGGGCGGGTCATCGTTAGCCCGGGGGTTTTATATATCTCCATGGCCATGCTGGTGGTCGGCGTCCTATTCAAAGTCACGGCAGCTCCTTTTCATGCTTGGGCGCCGGACGTTTACCAGGGCTCGGCTGGTGGAGTGGTCGGGTTTATGGCGGCTTCCGCCAAGGTTGGTGGCTTCATCGCGCTGGTGCGGATTGTCGGGCTTACCTTCGGCCGATTCGCTGACGATTGGCGCCCAGCCATCGCCGCCATCGCCGCGCTATCGATCGTGCTCGGCACGCTCCTGGCGCTCAGCCAAACAGACTTCCGTCGTATGTTGGCCTATTCGGGCGTTGCTCATGCCGGGTTCATTCTCGTGGGCGTCGCGGCCGGGCGAACGGCGACCGAGGCCATCCTTTTCTACCTGGCGGTCTACACGGTGCAGCTCGTGGCCGCGTTCGGCATCGCCGCGATCGTGTCAGGCCCGACGTCGTCTGGTTCGCCGTTCGCGTCATATAAGGGTCTGGCCAGCCGGTCACCGCTGCTGGCGGGCGGCCTTGCCATAACCATGCTCGGCATGTCGGGCATGCCGATCACCTCAGGTTTCATCGGCAAACTCGGAGTCTTCCGAGCGGCATGGGAGCAAGGGCTCCAGTGGCTCGTCGTGGTCGCTCTCGTCGCTTCGGTGGCGGCCTTCTTCTTCTACTTGCGAGTGATCGTCGACATGTACATGCGTGACGCTGACGAAGACACGGCCGACGTGGCCGCTGAACCCGAACTTGCCGGTCGGTTGGCCATATCGCTGGCCGTAGTGGTGACGACTCTGTTCGGCCTTTACCCGGCACCGCTGCTAGACCTCATTAGGAATGTGGTTTCCTAAAGCCCTGATTCTGACCTTGGCCCTCGTCGGCCCAATCGTTCCTATCGCTGGCATCGGCTCGGCGGCGGACTTCGTGCTCATCAGCGAGTCCGACACCATCCCCGATGATCTGTACGCGGCCGGCAACGTCGTCGACGTGCGCGGAACGATTGAGGGAGACCTAACGGCCACCGCTTCCCAACGGGTTGTCGTGTCCGGGACTGTGGAAGGCGACGTGATTGCGATCGCTCCATCGGTGGAGATCACCGGAACGGTGGGCGGGTCTGTGAGAGTCATCGCCGACCGGGTAGCGATTGCTGGCACGATCGGCGAGGACGTGGTCGTCACCGCCCGGGACACGTCGATTTCGGGTGAAGTGAACCGGGACGTTCTGGCGTTTGTCTACTCGGCTGATCTGAGCGGCTCAGTCACCAAGAATTTCAAGAGCTTCGCCGTCGGTGTTGTCGAGATAGCCGGACATGTCGGCCGTGACGTCGAAGTAAACGCCCGGCGGCTCGACGTTCTATCAACCGGTTCGGTGACCGGCGACGTGCGCTACCGGGGTGAGGCGAATATCAGTGGGAACGCCGAACTAGCAAGCGCTCCCATCCAACTCGGGAAAACTCCGGTCCCGCTCCGGGTCCGAGCCCTGGTGCTGGCGGGGGTGGTCGTCGCCGCCTTGATCGTCCTGCTCGCCGGCTTGGCGCTTTTCTGGCTCGCCCCGCAGACCACGGAAGCCGCCTCACGAGCGATTAGGAACTGGGTGTGGGCGGCGATTATCGGAGTGGTAACCATCGTCCTCCCAATTGGCGTCATCGGTGGAGTTATCGCCGGGATGGGAGCAGCGTCGCCGGATCTGTTCGGGGTGGCGATTCTGGCGACGAGTCCGATCCTCGTCCTGTACGTTGGCCTGCTTGCCTTCATGGTGGTTCTCGGGTTGGTGCCGACGGCGGCGGTTGTCGGCAGGCTTCTGACTCGAGATCGGATCTCGACCGTAGGGGGATTTGTTCTCGGCGTGGTCGTCATCGGTGCGTTGTCGCAGGTACCCGTGGTTGGTTTGCCGATCGTCCTGGCTGCCTGGCTGATGGGGGTTGGTGGGTGGATGCTCGGGGCGCGGACGATCCGACGTGGGTCGGTTGCCTGACCGACCGGTTACCCTATAGGTCACACCTCCAATGGATCAGCCCATGAGCACGGAAGACAAACTTGAGGCGGCCACGCCAGTCGTTGGAGCGAGCCTGGTAGATACGTTCGCTCGTCCGCTGAGGGACCTACGCATCTCAGTCACCGACCGGTGCAATTTCCGGTGTCGCTATTGCATGCCGAAGGAAATTTTCAATCGTGACTACGAGTTCCTAGCCCGAGACCTCCTCCTGTCGTTTGAGGAGATCCACCGGGTCGTGAACGTGTTTGCCGGCCTCGGTGTCAACAAGATTCGGATCACCGGCGGAGAACCGCTCTTGCGCCGAAATGTGGAAGAGCTGATCACGTTGATCAAACAGGTCGACGGGATAGACGATGTCACACTGACAACGAACGCTTCGCTGCTCGAACGTAAGGCCGATGCGTTGGCTGCCGCTGGCCTCGACCGGGTCACTGTCAGCCTCGACTCGCTCGACAACGACGTCTTTATGGCGATGAACGATGTGGCGTTTTCGGTTGAAGACGTTCTGGCAGGAATCGACGCCGCGTCCCGGGCCGGCCTGGCTCCCATCAAGATCAACATGGTGGTCCAGAAGGGTGTCAACGATCACACGGTCGTCGACATGGCCCGCCACTTTCGCGGCACCGGCCATATCGTTCGGTACATCGAATACATGGACGTCGGGACCACCAATCAGTGGTGTATGGATGACGTCGTGCCCGGCAAAGACATCGTTGCCATGATCTCCGAGGCGTTTCCCCTTGAGCCAGCCGATCCCAATTACACGGGGGAGGTGGCGGCCCGATGGAAGTACGCCGATGGTGCAGGGGAGATCGGCGTGATCACGTCGGTTACCCAACCATTTTGCGCGACGTGCACCAGAGCCAGGATCTCAGCGGAAGGATCGCTCTACACCTGCCTGTTCGCCTCCAGCGGCACCGACCTGCGCTCGATGCTGCGAGCCGGAGCCACCGACGACGACCTGATCGAAGCGGTGGGGTCAGTGTGGACAGCGCGCGACGATCGTTATTCGCAACTTCGTTCCTCGCGCACAGCCGGATTGCGCAAAGTTGAAATGAGCTACATCGGCGGATAAATCTGTCCGGATGGAGGTCACGGGTCCGCGGTAGTGTCCGCACGTGAACGTGACTCGCCCGGACAAAACGCCTCTCGACGACCTGATCGATGACTTCCGAAATGGGGCGTGGTCCCAAAGCTTGCTCGGCGGGCTCGTCGCAGGCGTCGTGGCAACCTCGCTGGCCGTTTCGCTAGCTGGGCTCGTGTTCAGTGGGCCGCTCTCATCGGGATTCGGGGTGGGTGTGGCGGCCTCGCTGCTGGGAGGTGGCCTGGTAGCCATCGTGTCAGCCTGGACCAGTTCGTCGCCGGGAATGGTGGCCGGCGTCCAGGACTCCTCGGTTGCCATTGTTGCGGTGGCGACGGCCGGCATCGCCACAACTGCCACTTCCCCGTTACCGACCGCCCTGGCGATAATTGTTCTTGTAACGGTGGGGACGGGCGCCGGGCTATGGCTGGCCGGTCGCTACCGGCTGGGAAGGATTCTGCGGTACGTCCCCTACCCGGTGTTGTTGGGGTTCGTGGGAGCAACTGGACTAGTCGTACTGCTCGGCGCCGGCACGATACTGGTGGGCGCCGGTGGCTTTTCGGCCGCGATGGGCGGTTCCACCATGCTCGTTTGGGTACCCGGGGTTCTCCTGGCGCTCGCGCTCCTCGTTAGCTCAAGGTGGTCAGGGCACCCGCTGGCGCTGCCCCTGGCGATTGTTGCCGCCACCACCCTCACTCATCTGGTGCGTATGGTCGGAGGTTCGTCGGTGGCGGCGGCTCAGGAATCCGGCCACCTGCTCGGCCCTTTTCCAACTTCCGGACTATTGGACCTTGGCCTGGTTTCTCGTATCACTGACGCCGACTGGTCGGCGGTCGGGAGCCAATCGGCCGTTATTTTGACGGCAGTGATGGTGGGCGTGTTGAGCTTTCTGCTTAACGCACCGGCCATCGAGGAGCTAACCGACGCTGAGATCGACGTCGATGCAGACATGCGGCCCGTAGGTCTGACGAACGTTTTTATCGGACTGTTCGGCAGCTTGCCGGGGTATGTCTATTTGAGTGACACGGTGGCGACCGGACGGATCGCTGGATTGCGGCGCAGCTCCGGCCTGATCGCCGGGCTGATCAGTTTCGGGGCAGTAGCAGCCGGTCCCCGGTTCCTCGGGCTAATTCCAACCTTGGTGGTCGGCGGTGTACTTGCCTTCATCGGGCTCACGTTCTTATTTGAGGCGCTGGTCGACAACCGCACTGCCCTCAATCGCTACGAGTTTGGGTTGATTATCAGCATGATCGTCGTCGTTCCTGTAGTCGGGTTCGGAACCAGCATCGCGTTAGGCCTGGCGGGTGCGGTGGCCTTGTTCGCCTTTCGCTACGCCACCGTCGACGTCATTCGAGTTCATGTCGACCTGGTCGACTATCCGTCCGATGTTGAACGGAATCCATCCGACAAGCGCGCTCTTCACGCCAAGCGGGGCATTGCAACTGTTATCGACGTGCATGGCTTCTTGTTCTTTGGAACGGCAGCCCAGGTGGGCGACCGGCTGATCGAGGCGGCCACCCACGACGTGCAGTATCTCGTTGTCGGACTCGGCGGCGTCAACGGAATGGACGGTACGGTTGGCAAGGTCCTCGTCAAGGCGGCCAGGGATCTGGCCGGGTTCGGACGAACGCTCGTGGTCACCGGGCTGGACCCGGGATCGACGCTAACCGAAGGCCTGATCGCAGTTGGGGCACACCCGTTCGGGACGTTGGCCGAGGGGGCTCGCTGGGTCGAGGATCAGCTCCTCGGCATCGACCCTGATCGGGATGGTTCAGGCACTGACTCCAACACGGGTGATCCCAACAATGCTGACCGGCGGGTTCCGCTGGAGGAGTTTCTCAGTTCCAACCTTCCGTCGGTGGAACGTGGAATTATTTCCTATTTCGAACGCCAGGAGGTGGGTGCCGGCGACGTGCTCATACGGGAAGGGTCCGAACCGAACGGGGTGATCTACCTCGAACAAGGTGATTTCGCGGTGACCATCGGTCGGCTCAGTGGAGATGGTGGACACCGAATTCGGATTCTCGAACCAGGCACGGTGGTCGGTGAGATCGGTTGGTACGACGGATCTCCGGCCACGGCCAACGTCGAGGCGATGTCGGCCGGGATCGTATGGTTTCTTCGACCCGAAGGTTTTCAACGACTCGAAGCCGACGCCCCGTATGTCGCTGCGGCATTTCACAGGATGAGTGCGAGAGTGCTGGCTGGGCGAGTTCGGGACGCCGACCGGTCGATCCGAGCGCTACTGGGCGGCGGAGCCACCCAGGCTAAGGACGACTAGCCGGGAAGCCCGTAGAGCTCAAGGCCCTTCTTGATGGCTCCAGGAGAGTCGACCGAAAACCAGCTTCGCCCGTCCTCGCCTTCGATAGCGGTGATCGGATCGAAAGAGGCAACGTCGATGAGCGATTGGATCGACCCGCCGTTGGTTAGCTCCTGGGCAGCTAGATCGGCTAGACCGGCCGGGTAGACGGCACAAAGCACCTGTCGGGTGCCTCCGTCGACGGGTACTACGGCGAGGTCGGAGAATGCCCGGCGGATAGCCCGCAGCGTGGCGGGCCGCACCCACGGTTGGTCAACCGCCACCACCATCAGGGGATCGTGGGGATAGGCATTGGCAGCAGCAAATATGCCGCTGAGCGGACCTCGATGAGCCTTCCCAACGTCGGCTACCGCCCCATAGGGTCCCATCGCCTCTGATCGTCCGGCCACGATCACCCGACCGGTGACTTCGTCAAGCGCCCGACCGACCCATTCGAACATCGGTCGGCCGGCGACTTCCACTAATGCTTTGTCTGTACCCATCCGGGTAGACGCGCCGCCAGCGAGGATGATTCCGATCATGGCCTCATACTGCCACAGGGTGGGTGCCCTCAGCGCCAGAGCGACCTATTCGGCTGAGCCGCCTGGAGGTTGGGGCGGGTTCGACTCGGGCAGCTGCCCCTCCCACACCTTGGAGAGAACTCGGCGAGCATGCTCCGGGATGCTGGCGAAGGTCACTGTCAGGTTGGCTTCGGCAGCCTCGGCGACGGCTTGTTTGAGGGCTAAGGCACCGGTGTAGTCGATCCGACCCAAGCCCTGCAGTTCGATGATTACCTCTTCGGCGTCGGGGTGGGCGGCCAGTTCCTCGTTGAGGTGAGCGCTCAGCCCTGGTGCCGAACCGAAGTAGAGCACCCCGCGCGGCCTCAGATGTACGGCGGTCCCGACCGTCCACGACTGCACATCGAGGTGTATCTCGCGCCACAAGTGAACCGCGATGCCCATGACGATTCCGACCATTACGGCCAGATCGATGCGGGGGGCCAGGGCCAGGGTGAGCACAAACGTGGTGGTTCCGACCATCGCCTGAAGGCGCGAGTAGCGCCAGATGCGCACGATTTCGGGGATGCGGATGAGCTTGTATACCCCGGCCACCACAATCGCACCCAGCACGGCGCTTGGCAGTGGCTCGATGACCTTGGCGAATGGCAGAAAGAGCAACACTGCTAGTCCGGCAAATCCACCGGCGGCACGAGTGCGCGCACCTGCCAGGCGAGCTACCGAGCTGCGTGAGAACGATCCACCAACCGGGAACGCCGAGAAGAGTCCTGCTGCCAGGTTGGCGACGCCCTGACTGACGAGCTCCCGGTCGGGGCTCCAGGCCTGTCGGTCGAGGTTTGCATAGGTTCGGGCGATAGCGGTCGGTTCGGCGAATCCAACGAGGGCGATGACGACCGCCGGCACGAACAGGTCGGCCAACGATCCCCACGGCAGCGCCAGCGAGAAGGGTGGAAGTCCGCCCGGTACCGATCCGATGATCGGTCCGTCGAAGCCCGAGAGGGTCGAATAGGCAAGGCCGATGACCATGGCGGTTAGGACGCCGGGAAAGAGGGGATGAATACGTTGAGCGCCGAGCACCACCACCAGTGTGACGACTGACAAGCCGACGGCTCGCCAGTCCCAATTGGTTCCGAGCGCGGCGGCTGCATCCTCCCAGAGTCCTTGGTTTCCGGCGACCACTCCGAGGAGTTTGGGGAGTTGGCTGATTGTGATGAGGATGCCGGCAGCCGATGTGAACCCGGCCAGGACCGGTTGGGACATGAGGTAGGCGATCACGCCGCCGCCAATGAGCCCGAGCGTGAGGCGGATGACCCCGACCATCACAGCGAGCAGGGCCGCCAGTTTTAGGTACTCAGCCGAGGCGGGCTCAGCCGAGAACTGTGCGAGCACTCCAAACGT
>CBDTUI010000046.1:0-19403 GCA_965363765.1 uncultured Acidimicrobiia bacterium | reverse complement strand
GGCGTGGGGTAGTCCCTACCAAGCTGCGCCACAGCCTGTCTCTTGCGATTCCCCCGATGACCGGATCGGCGGATCTTGTGAACGGTGCACCGCCCTCGGAGTGACCCCGGAGTGCATAGAACTCACTGTCGATCAGAAAACTTTCAGCTCCGAGGCGAAGTAGCAGGCGCTCGGGTGACCGGCATCAAAACGATCCACCAGCTCTGGCACATCTCCGGCACAGACCTCCTGGGCCTTCCAGCATCTGGTTCGGAAGGAACAGCCCGAAGGAGGATTCGAAGGACTGGGAACATCGCCCTCAAGGACGATGCGATTGGTTGCTACGTGTTCGGGATTAGGCACCGGCACGGCTGACAACAGGGCTTGGGTATAGGGGTGAACAGGATGGTCGTAGACCTCCGTGTCTGTGCCCGACTCCACTATCCGTCCCAGATACATAACAGACATCCGATCGCAGATGTGCCGCACCACCGACAGATCATGTGCGATGAAGAGATATGCGAGACCCAACTCCTCCTGAAGGTCCTCAAGAAGGTTAATTACCTGAGCTTGCACCGACACGTCGAGCGCCGAGACCGGTTCGTCACAGACCAAGACCGACGGATTCAGAGCAAGTGCCCTGGCCACACCGATCCGTTGACGTTGGCCGCCGGAGAATTGGTGGGGGAAACGATTGATGTGGTCGGGGTTTAAGCCGACGAGTTCCAAGAGGTCCTGGACGCTCTGGCGGCGGTCCGCCTTCTTGACAAAGCCCTTATGGATAGCCCAGGGCTCGGAAACGATATCGCCAACTGTCATACGTGGGTTGAGAGACGCGTACGGATCCTGGAAGATGATCTGGATCTCCCGACGTAGCTCGCGTAGCTCGCGCTTGGTCATCTCGAAGATGTTCTGGCCCTTGAAGTAGGCGGCGCCTTCAGTCGGCTCATGGAGGCGCAAAACGGTTCTGGCCACCGTCGACTTGCCGCAACCGGACTCACCCACAAGACCTAGCGTCTCGCGAGGATAGAGGTCGAATGACACACCATCAACGGCTTTGATGGTGCCGACCTGCTTCTTGAGAACGATCCCTCGAGTTATCGGGAAATGCTTCACCAAACCCTCGACCCGAAGGAGAGGCTCTTGGTTGTCAACGTTTGTCACTGGCCAGGACCTCCTCGATGAAATGACAGGCGGAGGCACGTCCATCGCGAATCGCGGTCATGGGTGGCTCAACTTCGGAACAGATCTCTTTTCTGAACGGGCATCGGGGGTGGAACGAACATCCGGATGGAATGTGACGCAGATCTGGTGGGGAACCAACAATGGGAATCAGCCGACTGCCCTTCTGCTCCGGACGGGCGATCGATTGCAGGAGCCCGAGCGTGTATGGATGGGCAGGGTTTCGGAAGAGTTCCTTTATGGAGCCCTCCTCTACACCCTTGCCGGCATACATGACGAGGGCTCGATCTGCCACCTCGGCGATCACTGCCAGGTCGTGCGTAATGAGAATTAGACCCATCCCGGTCTCAGCTTGCAGATCTTGAAGGAGCTTCATGATCTGAGCCTGAACTGTGACATCTAGGGCCGTCGTCGGTTCGTCGGCGATGAGCACTTCGGGGTCGAGCGCCAGTGCCATAGCGATCATGGCGCGTTGCCGCATACCTCCCGAGAACTCGTGAGGATATGCATTGACTCGATCCTTGGCCCCCGGTATGCGAACCCGATCGAGGAGCTCAATGGCGAGTTTGTGCGCCTCGGCCTTCGACGTGCCCCGATGAGTGCGAAACATCTCTGCAATTTGCCATCCGACAGGAAAAACCGGGTTAAGAGCGGTAAGAGCGTCTTGGAAGATCATGGCGATTCGCTCGCCTCGCATCGATCGACGCTCTGCGTCGGGGAGACCGAACAGATCCACTCCGCGAAAGCGGGCCGCTCCACCGGTTATGTATCCCGGTGGCGTGTCGATGATCCCCATCACCGCCTGGGCGCTGACCGTTTTTCCCGAGCCCGACTCACCAACGATCGCTAGCGTCTCTTTTTCTCGTAGCGAATAGCTGATGCCGCTGTTGGCCTGGACCACACCATCCCGCATTCGGAACTCGACATGGAGGTCCTCGACCTCCAGGAGGGGGGCCGTCAGATCATAATCGACCGGGAAAACCCCACCGGTCGTTACGCGACCCTCATTCGTCGCGCTCATCGCGATTTCGGATCCAACGCGTCGCGAAGCGAGTCACCCATGAGGATGAACCCGAACACGGTGACACTGAGAAAGAGGCCGGGGAACAGGAGGAGATGGGGTGCAGAAAGAATCCTGGTCTGGGCTCCGGAAATCATTAAGCCCCAGGAAATGGCTGGAAGCTGAAGCCCCACCCCCAGGAACGACAACGCCGCTTCCGCTGAGATGATCACCCCGACCGTGATGGCGGCATAGATCAGGACCGGTGCTATTGCGTTCGGCAAGATATGTTTCGACATAATTCTGAAATCGCTGGCACCGAGGGCGCGGGCCGCCTCGATGTAGTCCTGCTCCTTCGCTGACAATACCGACGAACGATAAAGCCTCAGCATGGTGGGCCAGCCGAGAATAACCAAGACAAAGGACACCGTGAAGAACCCTCGATTGCCGAGAAGGCTGAGGATGACAATCGCACCCAAGATCGTGGGTATCGCAAACCAAATATCGGTCAGTCGGGCAATGATTGCATCAATCGCCCCGCCGTAATAGCCAGCGAGGCTTCCCATAATCACTGCGAGGAGAGCGGCGAACAGGGTGACGGTTAGCCCAATCGATACCGAAACTCGAGCGCCATAAATGGTGCGGGCGTAGTAATCGCAGCCCTGCAGATCGAAGCCGAACCAATGTTCTGAGCTTGGTCTGACCAAGGAATTGGAAAGAAAACACTCGCGCGGGTCGACGTTGGTGAACAGTCCAGGAACGATCGCCATCACGCCGATGACGACGATGATCCCGAGGGAGATAATGAATACGGGGTCTCCCCGGAGTTCCTTCCAGGCGTCCGACCATAGACTCGTCGCCGATGCTGCGGCAGGATCAACGGCGCTGCCTGCAAACGCTGCCATTTCGTCGGGTAGCTCAGTGCTGGGCCTCCGGGTCGGGTGGTTCTGAGGGTCACTCATATCGGATCCTGGGGTCGAGCACGGCGTAGAGCACGTCGACGAAAAGGTTGGAGATCATAAAAATCAGAACAAGGAATGTGACGATGCCGACCACAACAGTGCCCTCCTGCCTTAGGGTCGCCTGATAGACCGCGTTACCGATCCCGGGCAGGTTGAAGATGGCCTCGGTGATGATAGCGCCACCCATCAAGGCACCGAGGTCGACACCGAGAAAAGTGATGACCGGGATCATAGAGTTGCGCAGGGCATGGACACCCACAACCCGCCGTCGAGTTAGACCCTTGGAGGTGGCCGTCCGTACGTAGTCGGCCCTCATGTTTTCGGCCAGACTCGTACGGGTGAGGCGGGCGATATACGCCAGTGATGTCGCGCCGAGGACAATCGCCGGCATGATATAGCTGGAAAAGCCGTCGCGGAGACCTGAAACGGGTAAAAGGTTGAACCGGACCCCAATCAGCAGCTGCGCCATAAATCCTAAAACGAATATCGGTATCGATATCACCACCAATGTGGAGATTCGAATTAGGTTGTCCACGAAGCCGCCGAAGTTCAATCCGGCCATGATTCCCGCGATGATTCCGATGACCATCTCGAACCCGAATGCATAGATGGCAAGCTTGGCGGTGACCGGGATTCGCTCAGCCATGATCTCGCTGACCTCCCGACCGCGGAAATCCTGTCCAAAATCACCCTGGACCACGCCCGCGACGTAAAGGCCGTATTGCTGCCAGAGCGGCTTGTCCAGGTTGTATTCCTTTCTGAGGGTGTCCTGCACAGACTGCGGAAGCGGCTTGTCGCCGGAAAGCGCCCGGATCGGGTCGCCTGGGATCATGAACACCAAAGCGAAGATCAGAAAGGTTGCACCAATGAACACTGGGATGAACTGCAGTACGCGTCGTATCAGGTACCTACCCATGAGATAACACTAGTCCGACACAAACATGCTTGGCCCACGTCTTTCGTGAGGATGAGAGAAGGGGGAAGGCGATCAGTTCGCCTCCCCCCATTCGATTGCTCTCGTCTCTCATCGGGTTCGCTGAATCAACCGTTGGACACCAGGGCTGAGTAGTCGACATTGCTCTGCGAATCGACCGACACTCCACTAACGGTGTCATTCCATGCGAAGTCGACCTGTCCACCGTAAATCGGGACCACTGGAACGTCGTTGCAGGCAATCTCTCCGACCTCCACCCATACGGGCAGTGCGTCGGCGATGTCGGTGATGGCGAGGGCCTCATCGATCTTGGCATCGAAAGCCGGGTTGGAATAGAAGCTCGAGTTTGCCCCACCCGCATCCGAGAAGAACCGACTATCAAGCAGTAGCTGCCAGTAGTTCTGAGGGTGCGGGTAATCCATACCCCAGCCGAGACGGAATGGTCCGTCAACGCTCTTCTCATCCAAGCGCTGCAGGTAATCGCCGAATGGCTGGATCCCCTCGAACTTGATCCCACTTGTATCGATGCCGAGGTTCTGGCCCCATTGGTTGATAACTGCCTGGATCCAGTCCTCGTGACCCGATCCCGCATTGAAGTAGAAGGTCAAGTCGGCCGGGATGCCGTCGGTGGAGTCGTACAGTGCTTTGGCAGCAGCGGCATCGAAGCCCCACGCGTCGCAGAGTTTGTCGGTGTAGGTCGGGATCACCGGTGTGATCAGGTTGTAGGCCGGAGGCTTTCGCCCGTCGAAGATGGCGGTTGTGATCGCTTCTCGGTCGATCGCCATCGACAACGCCGCACGCAGATCCCGGTTCTCGGGACCGCCAAGAGCGGAGTCGTACCACGGGAAGGCGAAGTATGTGATCGACGAGGTAGCCGCGGAGTCGAAGTTGGGCACTTGCCCTTCAACCTCAGACGCGCGCTCTGGCGGCACGGAATCGTGGATGTCCAGATTCCCTGCCAGCAACTCGTTCACCGCAGTATTGATGTCATCGAAGATCCGGAACTCCAGGTTTTCGATATGAGCCGGATCGTCACCGGCGTAGTCGGTGAATGCGGTGGTGAATATTGCCGTATTGTGATCCCAGGGCTCGGCCATCATAAACGGGCCATTTCCGATCGGCATTTCGTTGAACCCGTCAGGGTCACCGAAGAACGCTTCAGGCAGCGGGCTGTAGGCCGGATATACCATCCGAATCGGGAAGAACGACTCGGGAGCACCAAGGGTGATCGTGAACTGCGTGTCGCTGTCGACCGTCACCCCGGACAGCGTCTCCGACGTCGGGGGCTGGTTTTCGCAGTCACTGACTTCTGCGTCGTTGCCTTCGGCATCCTTCTCGGTGACCAAACCACACTGCAGCTCAGAAAAACCTTCGATTCCGGAGAAGAACCCGGAGTTTTGCTGGGCATTGGGACCGTACGCGCCATAGTTCCATGCGTCTGCGTAGCTCTGGGCCGTTATGGCTGTTCCATCGTGGAACAGCCATCCACCCTTGATGGTCACGACCCAGGTCGTTCCTCCGTCAGTGCTGTCGACTGACTCAGCAGCCGCCATAACGGGCTCATTATTCGCGTCGAGATCGACCAAAGGGGTGTAGAGAGCGCGCAGAACCGCGATCCCTTCGGACTCCGTGTCATTGGTCGTAACCAGGCTCTCCGGCTCACCAATGTAGGTTGACACCGATCCACTCACAGACCCCGTTGGCATCGTCGAGTTAGGGGTGTCCGTAGGCGTCGTGGTTGTGGCACCTGCCACCGGCGCATCGGTCGTGTCGGTCGTGTCGGTGCCTCCGTCTGATCCGCATGCTCCGGCTACCAGCGCCAGAACCGCAATCAGGGCGACCAACCTTCTTTTGTTAATTCTCATCATTTTCGTTCCTCCTTGAGTGTCACAAAACCACATGACAACGTGTGAACAGGATTCGCACTTTTGTACTCAGTCAACTCCGTATACGGCAAATTCAAAACCTTGACCGCCAAAGTTCATTACTTCCTTGGCATGCGTTGAAGGTAGGAGCCGAAGGCTCTTACCTAGACCACTCCCAGCCGTATCGGAGGGACGCTGCATAAGACTACACCCGTACAATAGGTAGCGACAAAAGCGGTAGCGGCAAAAATCCATCGCCTGAGAGCCCTTCCGGACGGCTCAATGAGCGTTCCTGCCAGAGCGATCTGAAAACCTACGGCGATCGCTTCGCGAGGTCGTGGAGTGCAAAGCACTGCGATAAGTTGCACTAACGCCAGAGCGTGCGCGTAACGTCCGACTCCACACCGCACGAAGATCGAAGGCGCCCCTTCATTCGGCACTCATGGGGTTCCTAATCTGGTGTCATCTCGGATCAGACTCTAACTAATGAAACTAAGTTTCCTCAGTCCAGGCTTGAGAAAAGCAGGTAGTCGTCGAGCAAACCGAAAGCGGCGGAAACCCGTTGATCCTCTCTGGGGGACAAGAGATCGTGAGTTCAAGTCTCCCCAGCCCGACCACCGGAAACCCCTATCTTTTACAGGGGTCTCCGCGCTTCAACGAGAGGGCTCATGCACGTTCGAAACGGATACCTCTCGAAACCGGGTCCCGGATACGGGTCACTGTGCATTATTCTGGTTCTACCATCGCGCACAGATTTCGGGCCGTCGTCCACCAAGGACGACCGAGGTCAGTTGCTGTAGCGACAAGACTGTCAGGCAGTGTGTGGAAGGACATCTATGAAACACGTCGTATTCGGAACGGGACCCATAGGCACGGCTCTTGCCGACCTGCTTGCCAGTCGTGGCGAGCAGGTAGTGGCGGTGAATCGCTCCGGCCAGGCGGCCACGAGTGGGAGCGTCCAGGTCGTGGCCGGCGACGCCTCTGATCCGGAGTTCGCCGTATCAGTGGCCACCGGTGCCACAGTGACCTACCAGTGCCTCAATCCGCCCTACACAAAATGGCCGGAGCTGTTCCCAACCCTGGCGGCTTCGGTGCTCCAGTCAGCGAAGCAGACCGGCGCCAAGCTCGTGTCGCTTGAGAACCTGTATGGGTATGGGCCAACCAGCGGTGCTGTTCTCACCGAAGACCTTCCACTCTCGGCTACCGGCCGCAAAGGAAAAGTCCGTGCGGATATGACTCAGGAACTCCTCGACGCACACGCCGCTGGGCACGTCCGGGTGGCGATGGGGCGAGCAGCCGACTACTTCGGCCCGCGTGGGGTCACGAGCCACATGGGAGAGCGGGTGTTCTATCCAGTGATCGCTGGCAAGAAGGCGCAGGTGATGGGCGACCCTGACCAGCTCCACACCTTCAGTTACATCCCCGATATCGCTGCAGGCCTAGCCACCTTGGGTGCCGACGATCGCGCTGATGGGAAGGCCTGGCACTTGCCGAACGCGCCAACGGTCACGACCCGGCAGTTCATTACGAAGATCTACGGGGCCGCCGGCACCGAAGGCGGCGTTTCGGCCATGTCCCGGCAGATGGTCAATCTCATCGGGTTGTTCAACGGCACCGTTCGCGAGCTCAAGGAGACGTTGTTCGAGTTCGAAGAGCCGTTCGTTGTGGACTCAGCCGCTTACAACACGACGTTCGGCGACTCGGCTACGAATCTCGACGACGCCATCCCGGCCACCGTTGCCTGGTTCCGGGCCAACCCCAAGGGGTAGGCAGCACGCCAGCTTCGGTCATGTGGCGATCCGATCGATCAGCCAACCGATCATTTGCACGATCCGCCACCCCACATAGAGGGCGGCAAGGACGACCATCAGTTTGAAGTGCCAGGGCACCGGAGGTGGTGTCTCGTCTCCTGGTTCAACGCTCACGGGTGGCTCGCTTGCGAGCGACCACATGAACTGGCGTGCCCGTAAAGTCGATCGCTTCGCGAAGCCGGTTTTCGATAAATCGCAAGTAGTCGTCGCCCAGTTCACCACCGGCAACGAACAGGATGAACGTCGGGGGTCGGGTGCCCGCCTGAACGGCGTAGAGGACTTTGGGGCGGCGCCCCTTGCGAACTGGTGGCGGGTGGGCTTGGGTCCACTCGGTGATCAGGCGGTTCAGTTTCCCGGTCGACAAGCGACGCTGACTCGAATCGAGCACTTGGACGATCGTTTTGGGGAGTCGGTGGGTGCGAGCGCCGGTCTTGGCAGACATACGCAGTACTGGAGCCCACGAGCAGAACCCGAGCCGATCGGCGATGCCGTCTTCGGTGACTTCTCGTTCGTCGGTGTCGGCTACATCCCACTTGTTGGCCACGATGATCATGCCGGTCCCTGACAGCCTGACTTCTTCGGCTATCCGCTGATCTTGGGCAGTGACACCATCCACCGCGTCAACGACGAGCAGGGCAACATCTGCCTCGGCCGCGACCCGCTTGGCGCGCTGGACCGAATAGAAATCAGCGCTCTCTTTGATCTTGGGTTGGCGCCGCATCCCCGCCGTGTCGATAACAAGGTATTCCTGTCCTTCCAGGGTGACCCGCACATCGATCGGGTCACGAGTGGTTCCTGGAACGGGAGAAACCAAAACTCGTTGCTCCCCGGCCAAGTGATTAAGCAGTGTGGACTTGCCAACATTGGGACGACCGATAATGGCCAGCTTCGGCACCTCATCCTCGACGAGTTCGTCCGTGGAGTCCGGGAGATAGTCGACGAGGCGGTCGAGTAGGTCACCCACTCCCCTGCCGTGCAACGCACTTACCGGGGACGGCTCGCCTAACCCCAAACCCCACAGGTCCGGAACCATATCAAGCTGGTTGGTCGAGTCGACCTTGTTGGCGGCCAGGACGACGTTGCGTGCCCCTCGCACCAGCTTGGCGATTCCGAGGTCATCGTCGGTTAACGAAGTGGTTGCATCAACGACGAACAGGACCACGTCCGCGACGGCAACAGCCGCTTCGGCCTGGGCGGAAATATCGGCGGCGAGATGCTCTAGCTCATCCACCTGCCATCCACCCGTATCTATCAGGAGAAACTGGCGCCCAGCCCAATCCGCGACGAACTCGCGACGATCGCGGGTGACGCCCGGCTGCTCCTCGACGACCGCTTCACGTTTCCCGATGACACGGTTAACCAAAGTTGATTTGCCGATATTGGGTCGGCCGACGACCGCGATGATGGGGAGCTTGCGCATGCGCTGAACTCTAGGGCGCATCAAGGATCGCCTGGAATCGAAGTACCCGATACTCGGGCCTAGCATGGCGCCATGGTCGAACGTGTTCAACTTGCCGAGCCGCGCGGTTTCTGCGCCGGTGTCGAGATGGCCATCAAGGCGTTGACCTGGATGGTTCGGGTCTTTGAAGCACCCGTGTACTGCTATCACGAAATCGTTCACAACCGCTGGGTGGTCGATGCGTTTGAACGTGTAGGCGTGATATTCGTCGATTCGATGGACGAAGTGCCTCCCGGTGCCCCGGTGATGCTCTCTGCCCACGGATCGGCTCCGGAAGTGGTGGCGGCCGCCCAGGCAACTGCTGGAGTCGTCGTCGATGCGGTATGTCCCCTCGTCACCAAAGTCCATCATGAGGTGAAGAACCTGTCCGACAAGGGCTTTGAAATCCTCTATATCGGACATGAAGGGCACGACGAAGCCACCGGCACTGTCGCAGAAGCGCCCGGCCACATCACGCTCATCGAACCAGAGCGCGGTCTCGAGTCCTTCACTGCGAAAGATCCGTCCAAAGTTGCGCTCCTTGCCCAGACCACGCTCGGGTTGTTCGAATGGGAAGATGTGCTCGAACAGTCCCAGGCGGCCTATCCGGAGCTGAAGACGGCTCGCAAATCAGACCTTTGCTACGCCACCACCAATCGCCAGGAGGCGGTTCAGAGACTCTCTGAGACGGCCGACCTCATCCTGGTTGTGGGCAGCGACTCGTCGTCCAATACCCGGGCCCTCGTCCGGGTTGCCCATCAGGCCGGGATACCGGCCCATCGCATCGATAGCGCGGCTGCCATAAAAGCCGAGTGGTTGGAGGGCATCGACACAGTCGGCGTAACTGCAGGTGCTTCGGCCCCCGATCATCTGGTGTCAGAAGTAATCGACCGCCTGAATCCCCGCCAGGGCGTCGAACTCGTCCAGGTCACCAAAGAAGGCGAGTACTTCCCGCTCCCGCCCCAACTGCGAGGATTTCTCACTGCGCTTCAGGCCACCGTCGAAGCCGGTTTCAGCGCTGCCGATCGAGGCGAGAAAGGCCTCCTTGAGAACGACCGTGCCTGGACGGCCACCGAAGCACTCGACCTCATCGCCCAGACCTAAGGACGATCACCGTCGGTCGAAACCAGTCGTAGAACCGCTGCGATGACCTCATCGATAGACAGATCACTCGTGTCGATCTCGACCGCGTCACCGGCCCGCTGCAGCGGAGCGACCGTACGCGAAGAGTCAAAGGTGTCACGCCTGGCCAGGTCTGCTTCGATCGCCTGACGGTCTCCGGCCACCTCCCCCGCTCGACGGGCTGCCCTGACCTCTGGCCGGGCTGTGATGTAGAACTTAAATCTGGCATCGGGAAACACCACTGTGCCGATGTCGCGACCTTCAACCACCGCCGACCCGCCCTGTTCGTCAACCCATTGACGCTGTAATCGAACCAACGCGTCTCGGACGGCCGAAATTGCCGAAACAGCCGACACCGCCGCGGTGATGACATCGGTGCGGATCTCGTCGCTTACATCTTCGCCGCTCAGCGTCATCCGTCCACGTTGGTAGTCCAAGCTGAGTCCCTCGACCACCGCCGCTACCCCTGCCACATCGTGTGGATCCAATTCGTGTCGGAGCGCAGCGACGGTGGCGGCGCGGTAATAGGCACCAGTATCTAGGTGCGGAAGCCCAAGCTGCATGGCAATCGACCGGGCCACGGTCGTTTTCCCACTCCCGCCCGGGCCGTCTATGGCAATCACATAGTCCATCATGTCCATCGGTCCATCTCAGCCCAGTAGTCCGGCCACGTCTTCGACACCACGGCTGGGTCGAGTATCTGTATGCCCGGGACTCTGAGCCCGGCCAGCGAAAAAGCCATCGCCATTCGATGATCATCATACGTTGCGACCGCCGCCGAATTCAGGACATGCGGCGGGTCGATCGATAGGGAATCGCTGGTGGTTTGAACCGCTACGCCCAGCTTTGACAGCTCAGCGGCTACCGCCGCCAGACGATCGGTCTCTTTCACCGACCACGACGACAGCCCGGTGAGTGTCGATGGGCTGTTCGCGAACGCGGCACACACGGCAACGGCCATGGCGCCGTCAGGACAATGCCCGAGGTCCATTGTGACACCGGCTAGCCGACCGGGACCGCGAACCGTGATGCCGTTGGCCGACCGCTCAACCTGACAGCCCATTGACTCCAGGGCACCGAGAACTCCCATGTCAGATTGGGTCGAGTCCGGCGCTATACCGAGTACCGATGCCGATCCCCCGGTGATCGCCGCCGCACACCACGGATACACTGCCGCCGAAGCATCGGCTTCCACCACAAATACCGCAGGTCGGTACTGGCCGGTCGGGACGGTCACCCGATCGGGGGTCAGCGCTGGATCAATACCAAACCCGGCCATGACCTCAGCTGTGGTCTGCAGATACGATGCCGAAATGCTGGCGCCACCATCGAATTCGATAGTCAACGGTGCATCCGCATAGGGGGCGACCATCATCAGGGCCGAAATCGGCTGGGAGCTGAGCGAAGCATCCATCCGCACGAGCCCACCTCGCAGTCGGCCGCCGATAACTCGGACCGGGGCACCACCCGTTGACGGGTCCGTCGACACGTCTACGCCAAGCGCTCCTAGGGCATCGGTGAGCGCGGCGATCGGCCTCTCTCGGATTCGGGGACGACCATCGATGATCGTCTCTCCCGGGACCAGGGTGGCAGCGGCGACGAGGAAACGGAGGGCGGTACCGGAAAGGTTGACATCGAGCGCACCGGTGGACCCGTGCAACTGCCCTCCATGTACAACTAGATCTCCGTCAAAGTCGGTGGAATGAATTCCAAGTTGGCCGAGGCTAGACCGCATCGCGGCAGTGTCATCGGAGAGGAGCGGGCGAACAATCCGGCTTTCGCCGCTCGCAAGCGCGGCTATCACGAGTGCCCGGTTGGTAATGCTCTTGGATCCAGGCGGACGGACCCGGATTGCTACCGGCCCACCCGGACGAATCGACCGGGTTTCAGTCATCGGTTGCGTCATATAGGGATCGCACTTCATCCGAGGTCAGTACCCGCCACATCCCCGACCGTAACCCTCCGTCGCGAATTGGGCCAATCGCGATCCGAAACAGCGAGATCACCGGGTGTCCGACCGCATCGGCCATCCTTCGGACCTCACGATTGCGTCCCTCGGTCAAGACGAGTTCGATCATTGTCTGGCCTTCAGATCGATCGATGACGCGAGCCGACTGTGCTGTGGCGACTCCGTCCTCTAGGTCGATACCTGAGGTGAGTTGTTTGAGGGTGGCACTCGAGATCGAGCCTTCGACCAGCACGTTGTAGACCTTCTCAACGTTGTAACGGGGGTGGGTGAGTCGGGCGGTGAGCGCCCCGTCGTTCGTGAGAAGGAGAAGTCCAGCCGAGTCCTGATCGAGGCGCCCGACCGGATACACCCGAACATCGGTTGGAATCAGGTTCACGACCGTCTCCCGACCCTGTGGGTCGGATGCCGTCGACACAACCCCGATCGGTTTGTTGAGCAGGTAGTACACGAACGTTGGGTCGACCGGGATTGTGGCCCCGTCAACCTCAACCGTAGCCACCGACGGATCCACCCGCATCCCAACGTGGGCGACAACACCGTCAACTTTCACCCGTCGATCTGCGATAAGGATTTCGGCCCGCCGCCGCGACGCGACACCTGATCGAGCGATTACTTTCTGAAGCTTTTCGGTGTCAGACTCACCGCTAGCGGAAGGTGGGCGCTCACGATCTCCCGTGTCGGGCTGTCCGGGTTCAGACACTGTCGGGGCGAAAGGTTTCTTCAAGAGTCTCAACGATTTCACGTGGAGGAACATGATCGGCGAGCGGTGGGAGATCGGCCAGGCTGCGCAATCCGAGCTTTTCGAGAAAGAGTTCACTCGTTCCGTAGGTGGCCGGGTTCCCCGGAAGAGGCAGTCGGTCCACCTCACGGACCAGACCTCGCCGTTCCAGCGTGCGTAGTGCGGAATCGGAATCCACGCCCCGGATCTCTGCGATCTGCCCACGAGACACCGGCTGACGATACGCAACGACGGCCAGGGTTTCGAGGGCCGCCCCCGACAGTTTCGACGCGGTTGGTGACGCCGCGTAACGCTCCAGATAAGCAAACGAATCCGGATGGGCGTAGAGTCGCCAACCTCCTCCGACCTCCCGAAGCGTGATGCCGCGCTGACCATCGGAGAGCTCAGAAGCCAGTTCATTGAGGAGCTCAACGATTCGAACCTGAGTCTCCTCAGTGACTTCGGCTAGTTCGGTCGTGGGGACCGGGTTCTCTGCCACAAACAGAATGGCTTCCAAAAGCGCTTTCGTTTCCACTATCCGCCCCATTCGCTCGTCATAGGAGCAACGTTCCCGATGTGCTTCACCTGGATCTCATCTAGCCAGTCCGACTGGGCAATTTCCACCATCCCCCATCGAGCCAACTCCAGGAGTGCCAGGAAATACGCCACCACCTCGACCTTTCGGGAACAGTGTTCCACCAGGTCCTCAAAAGTGACTTCGGCGAGAAGTTCGACCCTGGCCCGAAGATCGTGCATGGCGTCTTGCACAGAAGGCAGATCAAGCTCCAAATGATCGAGGTCCGGTTCGGGGGGCAGGCGTGTGAACACTGTCTGAGCGATAGCCGCCAGGCCGCTCGCATCGACCGGAATTCGAATGTCCGGCTGTGGAATCTTAATTTCGGGCGGCAACCCACCGGCCCGACCGACATACCTATTGCCATCCAGAAGGCGATAGCGGAGCACCGCTGCGACATCCTTGAAGGTCACACAAGCCAGCAGCCTGGCGAGAAGGCGGTCACGTTCTTCCATGAGCGCCAGTTCCTCATCGAGATCAATCGGGCCGTCGTCTGGGAGGAGGTGGCGTGCTTTGAGTTGCACCAACGTCGCAGCAATGAGGAGGAACTCGGATGTGACTTCGAGGTCCATTCCACGAATCTCATCCAGGTAGGAGAGGTACTCCGTCACGATGGATGCAAGGCTGACCTGGGTGATGTCAACCTGGTGTCGGGTGATGAGTTGAAGGAGCAAATCGAGCGGACCCTCGAATACGGCTGTCTTCACCTCGTACGTCACGATTTTACGTCCTCAAGCATCATAATTCTCTGCTCCGCTTCAGTTTCGCCGGTCCGCCTCGCCGAGCTGTGCCCATTCGTCATGGGTAAGTTCGACAGGGCGGCGCCCATGATGGTGGGCTGTGTAGGCAACTACTCGATCGTCGACGCCTAACAGCGCCAGTTCGTTGGCACCGGTTGAACCGTGGGCAGTGTAGAGGGACATACGTCCGGGCGGAACGACCCTGACCCACCCAAGCGATGTCGTCAGCGCTCTCCCCCATCGCCCCAGATTGGCGTACCGTTTCCCGACATCATGCAACATCCCGGCCTGCACCATCCATCCAGGACATCCGCGCCCGTCGAGCCAGGCCCCCGCATCGAAGCCGTGGCGCTGGTCGGCTGGCGGTTGAGAGAGGAAGAGGTCGACACAGTCATCGTTTTCGAGCCAACCGCGGGCTGTATCCAGCTCGTGGCTCGTCAATGGAACAGCCCGACCGAAAGAAAAGAACCTCCGGCCCAGGTGGAGAAGCTCCAACCTCAGCGCTTCGACTTACACGTCACACAGAGGGTGGAGGAAGGACGCGCTTCGAGTCGAGCTGCGGGGATATCCTGACCGCATGATTCGCAGACGCCGTACGTGCCGTCGTCGATGGCCTCTACGGCCGAGTCGATCTCGGCAACCTGTTTGGCGAGCGCATCGGCGAGCCCAAGCAGTTCGGTACGTTCAGCAGTGATAGCTCCGGCATCGGCGAAACCCTCACCAAGGTTAAGATCTGACCGCAACTCGCCGGTTTCGGTGGCTCCTAATTCTTCGAGTTGGTGCACGGTTTTGGCCCGCTCCTGAGCCAATGCAACCCGCGCTTCATCGAAATTCAACATGCACCACCAATCGGAACGTTCTACCCCACCGCAGATCGCGGCCTTAACCCAGCCTAGCCCGACAATCCCCCAACGGTCAGGAGTTTCGTAGCCGACTCCGTGGGTGAGCTTCGATGTAGATCTCCCGTAAATGGTCCGGGGAAACTCTCGTATAGATCTGGGTAGTCGAGATGCTGGCGTGCCCGAGCATCTCCTGGACGCTCCTGAGGTCCGCTCCTCCCTCAACCATGTGAGTGGCGGCCGAGTGGCGAAGCGTGTGGGGCGACACCGAGGATCCAAGTCCGGCGCGTTCACCGGCTTGCCGGACAACCGAAAAGATGCTCTGACGAGAAAGCCGTCCACCCCGCCTGTTGATGAAGACCGCTGGCTGGTCAGGTCCGACCCACTGCAGGCGGTCGTAGAGCCACCGTTCGAGGTGTTCAACCGCGTACGACCCCATCGGGACCATTCGCTGTTTGTCGCCCTTACCGGTGATAAGCGCGGTGCGGTCGACCAGATCAAGGTCATGGACATCAAGACCGACTGCTTCGCTTACGCGGGCACCGCACCCGTACATAAACTCGACGAGCGCCCGATTGCGTGAGCTTGCTACATCGGGCGTCGAGGTTGCTTCCAACAGGGCGATCATCTGATCAACGTCGAGGGCCTTTGGTAGCGAGTCAGGCGGAGACGGCGCCTCGATGAGAGTCGATGGATCATCGTCGCGAATTCCCTCAGCCACCATGAACCGGTGGAGGCCGCGCACCGCCGCTACCTTCCGGGCAATGCTTGATGGGGCTAGTTCCAGTTCGGCCAGGGTGTCCAGGAAACCTTCGATATCGGCGAGTTGCGGGTTATCGCCCGCAGAGAGGTGGTATTGGCGAAGATCCCGCCGATACGCCGCCACCGTGTTCGTGGCCAAGCCCCGCTCGATCGCCAGGAACGAGAGGTAGTCGTCGATCGCCCGCTCAAGCACCATCGCGCAGCAGGAATCTTGTGATTGTGGCGATGGACTTGCCGTCGGTTAGCTCCCCCGAAGCCGCCAGCCGGGCCAGATCAACAACTGGCACCCTCACGACCGTGGCGTGTTCCTCCTCGATCCCGTCTGGTTGCGTCTCCACGGGCTTGAGGTCCGTGACCAAGAACAAGTCGATCCGTTCATCGGTGATTCCGCCGCTCGTGAACATATGCCCGAGCGGCGTGATCGTGGCCGGGTACATCCCTACCTCTTCAACACACTCCCGAATGACCGCCGCATGTAGATCAGACTCACCGGGCTCTAGCTTCCCGGCGGGAACCTCAAGCAGCTCCTGGTCGACCGGGCCTCGATACTGGCGTACCAGCACGGCATCAGAACCATCGACCGGCAAGAAAGCGACTGCTCCGGGATGCGACAACATGAACCGTGTGGCGCGCTGTCCGTCAGGACTTTCGATCTCAATCTGGTCGAACGACAAAAAGGCGCCGGTGGCAAGAACCTGTGTGCTGACCCTGCGGAAGGGCACTAAATCGTCTCGGTAACCACGCCGGTTGAGAGTCCGACTTCGTCGGGTTGCCGCAACCGTTCCTTCGAGGCTCGCACAAACCCCTCAAAGAGCGGGTGGGGTTGATCGGGTCTCGATTTGAACTCCGGGTGGAACTGACTCGCAACGAAGAACGGATGCCCTGGTAGTTCAATGACCTCGACCAGCCGATCATCAGGAGATACGCCGGACAGGCGAAGGCCGGCTGTTTCGAGCTGAGCACGATACTTGTTGTTCACTTCGTATCGATGCCGGTGCCGTTCGTAGATCACTTCGTCCTTGTACAACGACTCGACCAGGGACCCTTCAGCCAGTTTGGCTGCATACAGTCCGAGACGCATGGTGCCGCCTTTTTCGGAAACGTCCTGCTGGCTCTCCATAAGATCGATCACCCGATAGGGAGCCATCGGCTCGAACTCGGCGGAATGGGCGTTGGCGAGACCGGCAACGTTGCGGGCGTATTCGATCACAGCGCATTGCAGTCCGAGACACAATCCCAGAAACGGAATTCGCTGCTCTCTCGCAAAGCGGATCGCCTCAATCTTGCCTTCAATACCTCGTGGGCCAAACCCGCCGGGGATGAGAATCCCGTCGAGGCCCTCCATGTGACTGGACGCATAGAGGCCGGTCATGTCTTCGGCAGGAATCCAACGCAGCTCAACTTTCACATCGTTGGCGAGGCCACCGTGTCGAAGGGCTTCGACGACTGACAGATAAGCGTCAGGCAGATCGACGTACTTACCGACCAATCCAACCGTCACAGTCTCTGTGGCGTTCCTGGCCCGGTCAACCATGCGCGCCCAGTTCGCCAGGTCCGGTTCGGGTGCTTCGATGTGGAGACGTTTGAGGATGACCCGATCGAGACCGTCTTCGTGCAGCGCCAGCGGCACCTCATAGATGTCCGGGGCATCGAGGGCGTTGATGACAGCTTCGGGGTCCACGTCGCAGAAGAGGCTGATCTTTCGTCGGACCGCATCGTCGATCGGTCGGTCAGACCGAACCACAATCACGTCGGGGTGGATACCGCGGCTGCGCAGTTCGGCCACCGAATGCTGGGTGGGCTTGGACTTAAGCTCTTCCGAGGCTGGGATGTACGGCACCAGCGTGACGTGAATATAGGCGACATTCTCTCGGCCGACATCCTTGGCAAATTGTCGGATTGCTTCAAGAAATGGCAGGCCCTCGATGTCGCCCACGGTTCCGCCGACCTCGGAGATGACAACATCGACGTCATCGTTATCGCCCATCCGTTTGATCCGGGCCTTGATCTCGTTGGTGATATGGGGGATCACTTGAACGGTCCCACCGAGGTAGTCGCCTCGCCGTTCCTTCTGAATGACAGACAGGTAAACGGCACCGGCCGAGATAGAGGCGTCGCGTCGGAGGTTCACGCCGGTGAATCGTTCGTAATGGCCGAGATCGAGATCAGTCTCGCCACCGTCATCGGTCACGAACACTTCCCCATGCTGGAACGGATTCATGGTCCCTGGGTCAACGTTGATATACGGATCGAGCTTCTGAAGCACGACCTTGAGGCCGCGTTCTTTCAGCAGGCGCCCGAGGGAAGCTGCCGTGATTCCTTTACCCAAGCTGGAGACAACGCCGCCAGTCACAAAGATATATTTGGTCACGGAATGTCAGCGTAGCACCAAAGAACGCCCGCCCAAACAACCAGTTGATTCTGCGATCCTGGCTGCCCCACTCCTTGTCACGCAGGACGTACTTTTGGATCTTCCCGGTCGAAGTCTTCGGTAGTTGATCGACAACTTCGATGACGTCCGGCGCTTTAAAACGGGCGATTCGAGACTCACAAACCGATCGGAGCAGACGGGTCAACCCCTCACCCGGCTTGGCGACCGAGCAATTTGACGCCACCGCTCTGAATAGTACCGATTCCTCAAACTGCCCATTGCCTCCTCTTCTGGCGCTCACACTGCAGGTTCTGTGAAAATCTCAGCAGCCATCCAGGAAATCGTTTGGAACTTCGAGGTCGAACGTGATATCCACTGTGGCCCCGCCTCCTTCTGGCCAACTCTGCTCCACGTTCGTCAGCCCGCCCTTGATACGGTCTCCTGAGATCTCGAACGCGGGCTGCTCTAACGGAGTGGCCGTAGCAAGGTCGATCAGGTTGCCGGGATACCAGACACCATCAGCGTCTGTGCTCGCAGCCCCCTCGAACTGCACTGGGCCATCGGCACTTGGACGGCTGTAGAACACAAAAAGGATCGTCGCTTCGAACGCTCGGCCCGACGATCCTGGCCTGGTGCTGTGAGCGATCTCCAGCTCGACCCCATGGCTCAGGCTAAAAAAGGCACGGAGATCGAGATCTTCGGGATTGGCGGGTCCACTGGCTGAGAACGGCTCGCACCGGTATACACTCGCCTCAAAAGTCTCACCGTCGACAGTAAATGACCCTTCTGCGCCGCCAGCCGGCAGCCCCTGGCCTCTCTGGTCGTCGACTTCTGCTTGTTCAGGAGCGGGGTCCTGGTCGCGGTCTGCGGTGGTTCCACTGGCCTGGTCGTCACCCGACGAGGCCACAATCGTCGATGACGACTCACCACCCCCACTGCAGGCAGTAACGATCATCAGCATGATCGCCATCACCAGCTTCGATCGCGAACCTTTCGAACTCATTTCAATCTCGCCTCCCCGATTGTGAAGCCACCTTTGCCAGGCCCGATCCTCAGTGGTCGCCTAGGTGTCACGTGAGTCGTCGAGACTCACTTTTTTCGAACCTAGCGGATGATGCTTCGACGAAGGTACTAAAA
>CBDTUI010000045.1:0-19745 GCA_965363765.1 uncultured Acidimicrobiia bacterium | reverse complement strand
CGGCGTCACCCGGGTTTCATCAAGATTGAACGAACTCGACTCGACCACACCATTCTCGACAACTGCCATTCTGCAGTGGTGGATGGCACGCCGATCGAGTTGTTTTATCCGATCACGAACCGTGACCGAACCATCGGCGCGTCCCTATCGGGGCTGATCGCTGCACACCACGGTGACACTGGTTTGCCAGCCAGGACCATCGCCATCCGACTAGCCGGATCTGCCGGCCAAAGTTTGGGTGCGTTTCTTTCAGCTGGCGTAGAAATCCGGCTTGATGGCACCGCCAACGACTTCGTTGCCAAAGGTCTCGGGGGAGGGACGGTTGTTGTCGTCCCGGCTCGACCTGACCCTGACCGGGTTCCACACGCCGGGGGCAACGCGGTTCTGTATGGAGCCACCGCCGGCACGGTGTTTTTGGCAGGCACAGTCGGCCAACGGTTCGCGGTTCGCAACTCCGGAGCCAGGGCGGTGGTTGAAGGTGTTTCCGATCATGGTTGTGAATACATGACTGGCGGGGCCGTGGTGGTACTCGGACCGGTTGGGCGGAACTTTGGCGCAGGGATGACCGGCGGAAAAGCGTACGTGTGGGATCCTGATCTCCGGCTCAACGCGGTTCTCTCCGATTCGGCGCCTTCGATGCGGAGACCATCTGAATCGGACGCCCTTGAGCTGTTCGACCTCATTTCTGAATACGAGGAGGCGACGGGCAGCCCGATCGCCGGGCGTCTCCTGGGAGACTGGGACCGTCATGTGGCCCGCTTCTGGGTGTTGGCTGCCGGGAGCACCCGCAGCCACAAGCTTTTAACCACCCTCGCCGTGGCGAGCATCTAGCTCAAACACTGCAGCGGCCAGGCGTGCTCGTAACTCCAACATTACAGGTACTGACAAGCCCTGGTATCCTAAAGGGATAACTATTGAGGTGAGGCCCATGGCCACAGTTGACATTGATCTTGGTGCATACAAATTAGGTTGGCATGACTCTGAAGACGATTACGTCTTCAAACCGCAAAAGGGTCTCAACGAAGAGATTATTCGGCAGATGTCGGAGATGAAGGGCGAGCCGCAATGGATGCTCGACTTCCGCCTCAAGGCGTACAAACGGTTCCTCCGCAAGCCAATGCCGCAGTGGGGTGGTGGCGGATCGCTTAACGATATCGATTTCGACGACATCTACTACTACGTCAAACCGACCGAGGGCCAGGCCAAAGACTGGGACATGGTCCCCGACGAGATCAAAGAAACGTACGAAAAGCTCGGCATTCCCGAGGCGGAACGTAAGTACCTGGCCGGGGTGACTGCCCAGTACGAGTCAGAAGTCGTATATCACCGCAACCGCGACGATCTTGAAGCCCTCGGCGTCCTCTTCTGCGATATGGACACCGCGGTGCGTGACTATCCGGAGCTTGTCCAGGAATACTTCGGGACGATCATTCCGCCCAATGACAACAAGTTCGCGGCGCTGAATTCGTCCGTGTGGTCTGGTGGATCGTTCATCTATGTTCCGCCTGGCGTACATGTCGATCAGCCGCTTCAGGCCTATTTCCGGATCAACTCCCAGAACATGGGCCAGTTCGAGCGGACGCTAATCATTGTTGATGAGAACGCCTACGTTCATTACGTAGAGGGCTGTTCGGCGCCGGTTTGGTCGTCAGACTCCCTGCACTCGGCAGTGGTTGAGATCGTGGTCAAGAAGGGTGGCCGCTGTCGCTACTCGACCATTCAGAACTGGTCGAACAATGTCTACAACCTCGTCACAAAGCGGGCGGCGGTTTACGCCAACGGGACGATGGAGTGGATCGATGGAAACTTGGGATCCAAACTCACCATGAAGTACCCGGCCGTGTGGATGCTCGAGCCCGGTGCCCATGGCGAAGTCCTCTCAATCGCATTTGCCGGTGAAGGCCAGCATCAAGACGCTGGCGCCAAAATGGTCCACGCCGCGTCTGACACCACGTCAACGATTATCTCCAAGTCGATCTCCAAAGGCGGAGGACGCGCCGGATATCGCGGCCTGGTTCGGGTCGAGCCAGGAGCCAAGAACGTCAAGTCGTTCGTGCGTTGTGACGCCTTGATCCTTGATGATGCTTCCCGATCGGACACGTATCCGTCGATGGAGATCGAAGAGAATGACGCCGAGATCGGTCACGAAGCCTCGGTTTCGAAGGTCGGCGAAGAGCAGCTCTTCTATCTGATGTCGCGGGGCCTCACCGAAGAACAGGCCACGTCGATGGTCGTTGCCGGGTTTATCGAGCCAATCATCAAGGAACTACCGATGGAATATGCGGTGGAGATGAACCGGCTTATCGAGCTGAACATGATGGAAGCCGGAGCGGTCGGCTAGCCACCAGAGAGCGAGCGGGTTAGCCGCTCGATCGGGTGATCACGTAAGAGGCCACCAGGCCTCCTCCCGCCGCCCAGAGAAGCGGGAAACCGCCAACATCAAACGCGGTTGGCGCTCCGAAAAACGCCGCGACAATCGAGGTGATCGCGCCGAAGACGGAGCCGACGATTATCGACGTCGCCGCAGACGCGTTCCTGCCGGCCAGGATGCCCCCCATGAGGCCACCGGCCGCCGCCAGGATGAAGACGTAGACAAACGAAATGTCGCTGAAAAACTCGATTACAAGATCCATGGCTAAAGCAGAGACTCCAGATCGACGAGAGAGGACGGGTGCCGTAGCTTAGCGAGTGCACGTCCTTCGATCTGGCGTACTCGTTCCCTGGTCAGATTAAACACTTTTCCCACGTCGCTCAGAGTACGAGACTCTCCACCGTCGAGACCGAATCGCAAATAGAGGATCTTCTGCTCGACTGGTTCTAAGACACTGAGGGCCTCGATGAGGTGGCGGCGCCGCATGACTTCGGCGGCGTGACTGAACGGATCTGGCATGCGGTCGTCCTCGATGAAATCCTGCAGGGCGGCGTCGCCTTCGTCACCGACTGGCCGATCGAGTGAAACCGTGTCCGAGGGTGCGGCCAGCGCAGCGTTGACCCGCTCAAGGTCGAGGCCAGACGACTCGGCGATTTCGGCTCGAGTCGGAGGACGGCGGAGTTCTTCGGTTAGTAGCTGTTCGGTCTCTTGCACCGTTCGAACCACATCGACCATGTGAACCGGCAACCGGATGGTGCGGGCTTGATTCCCGAGGCCCCTGGTGATGGCTTGGCGAATCCACCAGGTTGCATATGTCGAGAACTTGAAACCCTTGCGCCAATCAAATTTTTCGACCGCTCGGATGAGTCCGAGATTGCCTTCCTGAATGAGATCGAGAAGGTCGAGTCCCCGGCCGGCGTATCGTTTGGCTATCGAAATGACGAGCCGCAGATTTGACCTGATGAAGGCCATCTTTGCTTCTTCACCGTTGTGCACGAGTCTGTACAATTTGGCGCGGTCAGCGGGCGCGAATTTCTCGCCCGTGTCGAGCTGTGCCTGTGCTTTGCGGCCCGCTTCCATGGCTCTCGCCAGGGCGACTTCATCTTCGGCTGTCAACAGCTGGTGACTTGAAACACGTTCAAGGTACATCCCGACCGTGTCAGACACCGATATCGAATCCCGGTTCCGTGATGCCAAACCTATATCCCCTTATCTAATTACCCGCTCGGCCACGCTATCAGGGCTGGGGTGCCAGCGCAACGGAATTTCGGCCCTTTGGTAGCGTCCGAAGGATGGATTTCATAGACTTGCCGGATTGTCGCCGCTGCGAACGATTGGTTGAATGGCGCGAGTGTGTTCCGAAGCGGGCGGCCTTCGCTGACCAACCCTATTGGCGTCGACCTGTGGCAGGAATTGGAGATCCAATGGCCCCGCTGCATGTGATTGGTTTGGCGCCCGCCGCCCACGGCGCCAATCGCACCGGTCGTATGTTCACGGGTGATCGATCGGGCGATTGGTTGATACGGGCGATGTATCAGACTGGATTTGCTAACCAACCGACATCGACTGCCATTGATGATGGCCTCGTCCTCACGGGTGCGTATGTGACGTCCGTTGTTAAGTGTGCCCCGCCTGACAATCGGCCCAGCACTCCAGAGCGAAGGAATTGTCGTGTTTGGCTCGACACTGAACTCGACTTCCACCCTCCCGTAATTGTCGCTCTCGGCGGACTGGCCCATGGAGATACATTGCGGGCCCTGGCCGATCGAGGGGAACTCATTCCTAAACCGCGACCCAGGTTTGGTCACGGTGTCCAGGTATCGCTCGCTTCGACGACGATTCTGGCCTCCTACCACCCGTCCCAGCTGAACACCTTCACAGGTCGGCTGACCGAGGGAATGTTGCTGGACGTGTTCGCCGCCGCTCGGCGACTGGTAGACGACGCCGTATCTGCGGAGATATAGCCGCTCCAGGTCATCGGGCGGTTTCGCAGAGCTTCGCCTGGTGCCCTACGATATGGCTTTCCCGATACGCCTTCCAGGAGTCACGTGCTCGACCGATCTATCGCCGAAAGTCGCCTTACGAGCGAGCCACCTGTGCTTGCGGAGCGCCGCCGTCAGGGGCTCGCCAAATACGACGCCGCCGAGATGCCCACCGCCGCGACCGAACACTGGAAATACGTGGACCTTGATTTCGTCGTTGCGGACCAGCATTTACCTGAGGGTCCCGGACTAGCGATGGCCGATCCGATCGGGGTGACCAGAGTATCGGCGACCATTGTCGACGGGTTCGTGACGGTGGCCGCTGATGTGCCGAATGGGGTTTCGATAAGCACCTTTGCTGATCTCGCCGCATCCGACGCCGCTCTGTTTTCATCGGCAGTGGCTGATCGGTCGGATGACATTTTCCTGGCTGGGAATGCCGCCTTTGCCGGGGATGGACTTTTCGTCCATGTTCCCCGCAACACGGTCGTCTCCGAGCCCATCGTGATCGACCTCCAGTCGGTCACGGGTGGCACGATTTCTTTCCCGCACGTGGCGATCGCACTTGGCGAAAATGCCGAGGCGTCGGTAGTTCTCATGTTCCGTTCATCGGAGGAGTCGGTCGTCGTCGCCCCGGTGGTCGAGTCCACGCTCGCCAATGCAGCACGGCTCTCCATGACTTCGGTACAAACGTGGGGTAAAGCGACTCGGGGGTTAGGTTATCAGCGAGTTCGTTTGGGCCGAGATAGTGCCATGAAAATGGGAGAGGTCGGACTCGGCGGCTCCTTGGGCCGACTCGACCTATCGGTTGATCTCGACGGAGATGGCTCCTCCTACATCCTCAACGGGCTGTCGTTTGGTGACGGTGAGCAAGTTCTTGACTACCGGATGGTTCTCAATCACCGCGGCCGTAACACCTCGTCGAATGTTCTTCTCAAGGGGGCAGTTGAGGACGATGCCGAATCGATTTTCATAGGTCTTTTGCGTATCGAAGAGAACGCCACCAATACCTCGGCCTTCGAAAGCAACCGGAATCTGGTCTTGTCTGCCGGGGCCAAGGCGCAGTCCGTACCAAATTTGGAGATCCTCTGCGATGATGTCGTGTGTGGTCACGGCTCAACCGTCGGGCCGCTTGAAGAGGAGCATCTGTATTACCTCGCTAGCCGGGGGATTGGGCGAGAGCGAGCCGAGCGTGTGCTCGTCAAGGGGTTCTTCGACGAAGTGATCGACAAACTTCCCGCCCAGGGAGTTGCGGCGCCGGTCAGGGACGAGGTCGAGCGGAAGTTTGTTGCCGCCCAGGCAGCCGGGAGGCTCGGATGATCGAATGGACAACACTCGGCCCTCTGGCCGAGCTTGAGAATGAGGTCGGCAAGCGGTACGACGTCGGTGATGAGCGAATCGCCGTCTTTCTCATCGGTAATGATGTTTATGCGATCGGTGACCTGTGCTCGCACGCGGAAGCCTCACTGTCCGAAGGAGAGGTTTTTGACAACGAAGTCGAGTGCCCTCGCCACGGTTCGTCGTTTGATGTCACCACAGGCGTGCCTCATTCCCTCCCTGCTACGACCCCCGTTCCCGTTTACGAAGTTCGCATCTCCGACGGTGTGATCGAAGCTCGATTGAAGGACCCCGTATGAATCCGGCATTGGAGATAGTTGATTTACGGGCCTCGGTCGGGGACGTTGAGATCCTGAAGGGCTTGTCCCTTGAGGTTCCTTTCGGGCAGATTCACGCCATCATGGGCCCGAATGGATCTGGCAAGTCGACCCTGTGTCACGTATTGGCCGGAAAGGCTGCCTACACCGTGTCGGGAGTCGCCCGTCTCGACGGCCAAGACCTGCTTGCCGAGCCGACCGACGTCCGAGCCCGGATGGGTCTCATGCAGGGCTTTCAGTATCCGGTCGAGATCCGCGGCGTGAAACTGGTCGACTTCCTCAGAGAAGCGGCCGACGAGGCCGGCATCGACGAATCTGAGGTCGCAGAGCGGATTGCGTCGGCCGGAGACCAGTTTGATATGACCCGCTTCTTGACGAGGTCCGTCAACCAGGATCTGTCAGGCGGCGAGAAGAAACGATCAGAGATCTTTCAAATGGCGGTCCTCCGGCCGAAAGTGGCCATTCTTGACGAGATTGATTCGGGTCTCGACATCGACGCCGTACGCGAAGTCGCCGAAGCGGTCGAAGCAATGCGAAGCCCCGAGGTCGGGATTCTCCTGATCACGCATTACAGCCGGATCCTGCGTTACCTCACCACCGACCGTATCCACGTGATGATGGATGGTCGAATCGTTGAGTCGGGTGGGCCGGAACTTGCTGCCCAGCTTGAGGCAGGCGGTTACGAAGCGTTCCGAGCGCGCACCTAGCGTCATGGTGGCACTGGCCGTCCGCACTTACGGGGAGTCAGGCCGCCAACTTCTTCTCATTCACGGCCTCGGTTCGAACTCAGAAGGCTGGTGGCGAGTTGGCCCGGTGCTGGCCGAGGCCGGATTTGCCGTCACTGCGCCCGACTTGCGCGGGCACGGAGCTAGTGATCACGCCACCGAGTATTCGTTCGACGCCTATGCCGAAGACGTAGCGTCCCTCGGTGATAATTGGGACGTTGTAATCGCTCACTCCTTGGGCGGGTCGATTGCTTTGACCCTCTTCGATCGAGATCCTCAATTCGGGAGACGACTGGTACTGCTCGATCCCGCGTTGGTTTTGCCAGAGCCGGATGTCGCGGTCGATGTGCTGAGCGCTGCGTATGAGTCACCCCTGACGGCTAGCCAGCTTCAGATCGACAATCCGACCTGGCACGCCGAAGATGCCCGCATCAAGGCTGAAGCCTTGCGTCAGTCTTCACGTTCGGTATCAACCCAAACCGTGCTTGACAATCCCGGCTGGAATGTTGTTGCGCAAGCCAGCCGACTGACCGTTCCCACGCTATTGGTCGGGTCCGACCCGTCGGTGTCTTCGCTGGTCCCGACCGCCCTCGGCGAGGGACTGGCCGAACTTAATCCTCATATTCGTTTTATATGGATCCCCGCAAGCAGCCACTCGATCCATCGCGATGAGTTTGAGCCGCTCATGACTGAGCTCCTGGAGTTCGTGGCATGATCAGCTGGCTTGAACAACTGACTTCTCTCCCGACCGTCGCTGGCGAGGAAGGAGCGGTCGTGGACTGGGTTCGTCGCTGGGTCGCCCGACGCCCCGATCTGCGGCTCGTGGCCGACCGCAGCGGAAACCTGGTGATCACGCAACGGCGTCGGTCCCGACAGGCTCCTGTTTGGATGACAGCTCACATGGACCATCCTGGATTCATCATCGGTGAAGAACTCGATCGAGACCTTTTCCGATACGAATTCCGCGGAGGGGTGCTTGATGCGTACTTTGATGAAGCGTCTGTGCACGTTTTCGGAGCGTCAGGCCGACGAACCGGACGGGTTGAAACCACCGAACGTTCAGGCCGAGATCGGACCGGTGTGCTGCGCCTATCGCGTTCGGGTCCGCCGGTGCGTCCTGGGGACATTGGGCGATGGGCATTCACCGATAGGCAGATCGGTATCCGAGCCGGCCAACTCCACGCACCCGCCTGTGATGACCTGGCCGGGGTTGCTGCGACCCTCACAGCTTTGGACCGCCTTCGTACGACACGTCACGCCGGTCATGTTGGTGTACTGCTGACGCGAGCCGAGGAGGTGGGCTTCATAGGAGCGATCGCCGCCGCCAAAAACGGCACGATCACGCAAGACACTCGGCTCGTGTGCGTCGAGATGTCGAGAAGCTATGCCGACTCACCAATCGGAGGAGGTCCCGTGGTTCGGGTTGGTGATGCCTCGTCGGTCTTCAGTCCCTGGTTGACCGGGGTGATGGCGTCAGCTGGTCAAGACCTGGCGCTACGCAACTCCCGGTTTCGTTATCAGCGCAAACTCATGCCGGGAGGTTCATGCGAAGCCACGGCATTTTCCGCTTACGGATTCGAATCCACATGCCTCTGCCTGCCGCTCGGCAACTATCACAATATGGGTGACCTGGCGGGTGTTGAGGCAGGCACTAGCCGGGCTCAACTGCGCCCTGAGGTGATCTCGATTGAGGACTATCGTGGCCTCGTCGCATTGCTGGTTCGCTCGATCGCCCATATTGAGTCAGGCGCCGACGGTCTCCGTCCGAAGCTCGACGAGCACTATCTCAGCTATCAAGACTTGCTTGGCCCCTAAGGGTCCAGCTGCTGTGTTCCGGCTCGTCGTGGACTTCCACTCCTGACTCGGTCAACGCCAACCGGATTCGGTCAGCCTCGTCGAAGTCCTGGCGATCCCTGGCCCGACTGCGAGCTTCGATGAGCTGATCGACGAAGGGGGCGATCTGCTGCTGGAGGTCCGGCTGAGAGTCGGGAACGGCGAGGGCAAGTTCGACGATTAGTCGCCTCGTCTCATCGTCAGCATCGTCGGTCAGGCTGCTCAAGACGAGGTCGGCGGCCGCCAAAGCGTCCGTCGCCACCATCTCCCGGAGTTTCGGTTCGGTTGCGGGGTCGATCGGCGATCGCGCCGACGGTCGAACTGCGAACAGGCTCGCAATGGTTACCGTATCGCCCGATTGAATGATCTGTTCATCCGGGCCGTTCAGAACCGTCAAACCGCCCCGTCCGACAATAGATATCTGCCCGTCGAAGAATGTCGCGGCAGTGTGTTCGTCGATCCCGATGATCGGAATAGGCTCGGCGAGTTGGTCAATGAGTTGGTCGAGGCGTCGCCTGCCGATATAGCAGTGACGGGTGTCGTGATGCTCGCCGTCCTGATTGTCCCAGTGCGGGACGACGATGGCGGCCACGCCGGTCAGCCTCGACAGCAAGCCGAGCCCATCGAGCCAGAAGGGCTCTGCCCCAACCTTGTAGATCTCGTACACGGGTATCGCCCAGCGCCCGGCGGTCACCGCAGCTGCGGACGCGAGGGTGATCGCCGAACCCGAAGCGGAAGCTCGTGTCAGACTGTCGGCCGCCTGAACTGCGTGCCATTGCCTCAGAGCGTAGGAGGGGCTGCCCGGACCGGCGAACACGTAGTCAGCGCCTTCGACGGCGATACGAAAGGCTTCGATCGTTGCCTCGGATGCCCGTGCGGCGTCTGTGAGGGAGGCAACCTCGACGGCCTGACTGAGTGACCGATCGAAGTACTCCTGAACCTTCTCGGTAATGAGCGCGGCGTTCTCCTGGAACCCGTGGGGAGTGTCGACGTACACGACTCGCGGATCGGAAGGAAGTCCCGAGAGGATCTCTCGGTGAACCCGCACCATGCCAGGGCTGGTTTCGGCGGACCCGATCAGGGTCAGTGGTCCCATGCTGCGACCTCCCAGATAAGCTTGGCCACCACGGCCGGATGCTGGAGGTGGAGATCATGGTCTCCATCGACCAGAGCAACGGTGTCGAAGCCGAGTTGCCGCACTGCCTCTTCAGACGCCATCCCCGGACGTGCCAATACCGCGCAGGTAGGCGACGGTATCGTCGGAACGACCTTCATGGGCTCATGATCCCACAGCGATTTCAGGATACGCATGTGGTCCTCATACTTCAGGTACGGGCGCAACTGCCCATCTGGGTCGGCCGCAAAATTGGCCAGCGTTCCGGCGACCGCTTCGTCCGACCAATCGGGATGTGACGCTCGTATATAGCCTTCCACAGCCTGTCTGGTTGCCCCTTCAAAGCGTGGCGGCGCCAGAAGTCCTGCACATTCGTCCCAAGTGGCGAACCGGCGCTGCAGGTCGATGAAACCTCCGTCAATTCCGATCGCGGCCTTCGTGGGGTATCGGGCGGCGTGTTCCATGACTACGTTGCCTCCCCAGGATTGGCCGACGGTTACGGGCGGCACCGTACCGGTCGCTGATACGACCGATTGAAGGTCATCTGCATACGTAACAAAGTCGAAGCCGGAGTCGACGCGGTCAGACTGCCCGTGCGAGCGTTGATCGTAAGCAACGACATGGGCGCCGCGGTTGTTGAGCATTTCGGCGACCTGCGTCCACGTGCGGGCATTCGAAGCCAGACCGTGCACGAGCACGATGGGCCGGTCGTTGTCACCTGGCCATACCATGGCGGCCAGGCGCGATCCGGTACTCGAAACGAACTCGGTCAGATCCATGGCCGTCCACGGTACACGACCCCTGATATATCGGTATCCCAGGCAGACCTGATGGTCTGACAGGCGGCCTAGTCTTGGCGTTCAGACCTTGAAGGAGACACTGTGGATTACCGGATTGAACGAGACTCGATGGGCGAGGTGCAGGTACCAGCCGATGCGCTGTACGGGGCCTCGACACAACGGGCGTTTGAGAACTTTCCGATTTCGGGCCGGCGCTTCGGCCGGCGTTTCATCTGGGCGCTCGGACTGGTGAAGGCTTCGGCAGCCGTCGTTGCTGGTCGTCACGGTTACGTCGAAGCCGCCAGGGCAGAGGCGATCGACCGGGCTGCCAAGGAAGTGATCGACGGTTCGCTGGACGCTCAATTCGTATTAGATATCTTCCAGACTGGGTCCGGTACTTCGACGAACACCAACGCCAATGAGGTGATTGCTCACCGAGCGGTGGCGCTCACCGACGGCGCCGATGATGGGTGGGTTCACCCGAACGATCATGTCAATTTCGGTCAATCTTCAAACGACGTAATCCCGACGGCCATCTACGTGGCCGCCGCAGCTGCGATTCACGAAGAGCTGATTCCGGCGCTGACTTCGCTTCAAGCCGGACTTGAGGCCAAAGCGGACGAGTTTGTTGATGTCGTCAAGTCCGGCCGAACTCATCTCATGGACGCCACTCCGGTCACGCTCGGTCAAGAGTTTTCCGGATATGCGTCACAGGTCGAACACGGGGTTGCGCGGCTCACGAACGTTGTGCTCGAAGTCGAAGAACTGGCACTGGGTGGCACGGCAGTCGGAACCGGCCTCAATGCCCCGGAGGGTTTCGCCGCCGAGACGATCGCCGAGATCGCCCGACGGACCGGGATTCCATTTCGCGAGGCCACCAATCACTTCGAGGCCCAGTCGGCCAAAGACGGGGCAGTGGCAGTGTCGGGTGTGCTGAAGACGGTTGCCGTGTCGCTGTTCAAGATTGCCAACGACCTCCGCTGGCTTTCATCAGGGCCGCGAACTGCCATTGCGGAGATACGTCTTCCTTCGCTCCAACCCGGGTCATCGATCATGCCAGGAAAAGTCAATCCAGTCATGCCCGAAATGATGATGCAGGTGGCCGCTCAGGTCATCGGGAATGACGCGGCAATCACGTGGGCTGGCGCCAATGGCAACTTCGAACTCAACGTCATGATGCCCGTCATGTCGTCGAATCTCGACGAGTCGATTGCGATCTTGTCGTCGGCGGCTCGGACGCTTCAGGAGCGCTGCGTAGCTGGCATCGAAGCCAACGCCGAACGGGCTCGAGAACTGGTGGAGAAGAACATCATTGTCATCACGTCGCTCAACCCCCATATCGGCTACGACAAGGGTGCTGAGATTGCAAAGGAAGCGTTCGTGTCAGGTCGCAATGTGAGAGATGTTGCCCTCGAACGAGGTGTGATGACGGAAGAGGAACTCGACGCCGCTCTCGATCTCAAGCAGATGACAGAAGGCGGCATTATCGGCTAGTTGGTTGTTTTAGCACTAAAACTGTGCTAGCCTCTTGCTATGTTCAATACTCTCGAATTGGGTGAGGTGCCTTGGAGGCAGGAGGCTTCCTGCCGTAGTCATGATTCTGGCCTTTTCTTCCCTGCCGGAGAGACGGGCGAAGCTGCCCGAGTGATCTCCAGAGCCAAGGAGATCTGTCAAGATTGTCCAGTCGAGTTGGAGTGTCTCTTCTACGCAGTGTCGACCGGGCAGAGGTTCGGTATCTGGGGTGGGACCGACGAGAATGACCGGCGGCGACTTCGCCGGCGGTGGGTGGCTGCTCGTGGCGCAGCTGAAGAGGTGGATCTAGTCGGGTGGCTCAGTAAGGCCAGCTAGCCGGCTCGCCGGAGCATCAGTCGGTTGTTACCCGATCGGCCGCTCCCGATATGGCAACGTCAAGCGTGGCCCACGGGAGGCTGGCACACTTGATACGTACCGGAAACGCCTTGACGCCCGATAGTGCCTCGAGTTCCCCGAGGGTGGCTCCAGGTCGATCCGGATCGACGAACTGATCTTCGCTCGTCATCATCGTCGTGAAGAGTTCCCTCAAACGGGCGATCTCATCGATCGTTTTTCCCTTGATCGCTTCAGACATGAGCGATCCTGATGCTTGGGAAATCGAGCAGCCTTGCCCGGTGATGGCGATCTCAGTCACCGTGTCGCCGTCCAGGGTCAGGTCGACTGAGACTTTGTCGCCGCAGAGGGGGTTGTTGCCGTCGGCGTGACGGTCGACGCTCCCTAATTCGGCCCGGTTGCGCGGGTTGCGATAGTGGTCGAGGATCACTTCTTTGTAGAGGCTGTCGAGTCCCACCGGGTTAACCCTAGTTCTCAATGTCGAATAGTTTGGCGGCCACTTTTAGTCCGGCAACCAGACGGTCGACTTCGTCGGCGGAGGAATACACAGAGAACGACGCTCGGGCCGTGGCGGGAATTCCCAGGTGGTCCATCAGCGGACGAGCGCAGTGATGACCCGCTCGAACGGCGATGCCGTTGTCGTCGAGGATCGTCGAAAGATCGTGAGGGTGCACGTCGCCGAGCGTGAATGAAATGGCCCCACCCCGTATTGCCAACTCGGTAGGCCCGTAGACGGTCACCGCTGGCATCGTTGCGAGTTGCTCGAGGGCGTACCCGGTGAGCTCAGCGTCATGCTTGCGTACGGCGTCCATGCCGATGGCCGTGAGGTAGTCGACTGCCGCTCCCAGACCGATCGCTTCAACAATCGGTGGGGTGCCGGCTTCGAATTTGTGTGGCACGGGAGCCCAGGTTGATTCGAACAGGCCAACTTCGTCGATCATCTCACCGCCCCCTTCGAACGGTTCCATCTCTTCGAGAAGGGGTAGCCGACCCCAAAGGACCCCGATCCCGGTCGGGCCAAGCATCTTATGGGCTGAGAACGCTAGGAAATCGGCGCCCAGTTCCTGCACGTTTACAGGCAGGTGCGGGACGAGCTGAGCACCGTCGATGATGACCGTTGCCCCCACACGGTCGGCCAGTGCCCGAATCTGATCGACCGGCGTGATGGTTCCGAGCACGTTCGACATTCCGGTGATCGATATGATTCTGGTGCGTTCGTCGATCAGGGCGCCAAGGCTCGCGATGTCGAGGGCATAGTCTTCGGTCAAGCCAGCGAATCGGAGTTCGATCCCCTTGAGGAACTGCCACGGCACGAGATTGGCGTGATGCTCCATGACGGACAGGACGACGTTGTCGCCTGGCGTCAGGCGATCGCCTCCCCACCGGGCCGCCAGCATGTTGAGGGACGTGGTCGTGCCGCGGGTAAAGATAACTTCGCGAGGTGACCCGGCACCAATAAATCGGGCTACTCGAACTCGGGCCGATTCGTATGCGTCGGTGGCGTCTGCCGACAATCGATAGGCACCTCGATGGACGTTGGCGTAGCCAGACCGGAGCATCGTGTCCATGGCCTCGATGACCGCAGCCGGCTTTTGGGAACTCGCCGCCGAATCTAGGAACGCCAGGTCGTTCCCGGCCAGGATCGGAAAGTCTTTTCGAAGGTCCATCAGCTAGATCGGAACGACTCGTAACCGTCGGCTTCGAGACGTTCTGCCAGCTCTGAACCCCCGGACTCCAGGATTGCCCCGTCAACGAACACATGGACGTGGTGGGGTTTCACAAAATCGAGCAGGCGCTGGTAGTGGGTGATGATGAGGAATCCGCGCTCGTCGCTTGTCAGACGGTTGACCCCGTCAGCTACGGTCTTGAGGGCGTCAATGTCGAGCCCTGAGTCGGTTTCGTCGAGTACAGCAACCTCCGGTTCGAGGATCGCCATCTGGAGGATTTCGTTGCGTTTACGTTCCCCCCCGGAGAAGCCCTCGTTGAGATAGCGATCCGCAAATGCTGCATCCATGCCGAGGTCACGCATGGCGTCCATAACTTTGAGTCGCAGTTCGAGAATGGTGTAGTCGATGCCCGTTCTGTTGGTCAGTGCTTGACGCAGGAACTGAACGACGGACACGCCTGGAATGGCTTCTGGGTGCTGAAAGGCCATAAACATACCGAGATTCGCCCGATCGTTGGGAGACAATGCGGTCACGTCGGTGCCTTTGAAAAGAATCGTCCCGTCGGTAACCAGGTAGGACGGGTGTCCCATGAGGACTTTCGACAGCGTTGACTTTCCGGACCCGTTCGGCCCCATGAGCGCATGGATCTCACCAGCGCGGACGGTAAGTTCCACACCCTTGAGAATCGGCACCCCGTCGACTGACGCGTGCAAGTTTTCGATTGCGAGGAGGTCTGACATGGGGGGCAATGGTAGTCGAGGTCTGTGGTTGTCCGTTCAGTGGGGAATTGCCTCAAAAGCTACGTCGAGATCGGTCGGTGACGGGAGGTTTACGAACTGTACGTAATATCGGCTCACGCCCGCTGACTCGTATCCGGCCAAGGTCTCCGCCACCTGGTCAGTGGTCCCCGTTGGGACAAAAGCGGCTTTCCAGCGCGCCTCGAGGTCGGCGGGATCGATGTCACGCTGACTGGCCCGTTCTGCCAAGAGTTCCTTGAACTCAGACCGGGTCTGCCTGGCAGTAATCGGTCCCATCACCGAGATACGGATTGCGTCGGGATCTCGGCCGGCCGACTCCGCTGAACGGCGGACCACCTCGACTCGGGCAGCGATTGAGACGGGGTCCGAAACGAACACGTTGTACTCGTCGGCGTAGCGACCCGCTAGTTCCGGCGTCCGCTTCGGTCCTGATCCGCCAATGATTATGGGCAATGGTCCGGTCTTCTTCGGCTGAACCTGAGCGTCGAGCTGATAGAAATCGCCACTGAACTGTCCGCCTACGAAGCTTGCCTTGAGGTAGCCGAGCCCCTCTTCGAGGCGGGCGAATCGTTCCGCCCATGGGGGAAACGGGAGGCCGAGCCTCGTGTGCTCTTCTTCGTTCCAACCAGTTCCTACCCCGAGCGCCAACCGCCCGCCCGACATCTGATCGATGGTGGTGGCGTTTTTGACGACGACGGCCGGATGTCGGAAGGTGAACGGAGCGACGAGTACGGCCAGTTCGATGGAAGTCGTATCTCTCGCCATACCTGCCAATGTTGCGAAAGCGTCGGTGGCATCGGGGGTTGGTTCCCGCCCCCATCCGTAATAGTGGTCAGATCGGGCGAATGAGACGAGGCCGTTGGTTTCTGCCCATCGCGCCGCGGTGAGCAGCTCGTCATAGGTTCCCCCGAATTGTGGTTCGGTCATTAAGGCGAGGTCCATCTAGCGGGGTTCCTTAGGTAGGCCGAGGATCATTTCCCCGGCGATGTTTCGTTGAATTTCTGAGGTACCTGCGTAAATCGTGCCGGCTCGCGCATTCAAGAACACGGTCTGCCACGATGCCGACGAGTTGGCGGCACCTGGGTCATCGGTTGTGAACGCACTCGCTGGGGGACGACCGATCGGAACGAGCCCGGGCGTTCCCATGATGTCCATGGCAAGTTCGCTGACCTCCCGGTGGTACTCAGACCAGAAGATCTTGGTGAGGGCAGCGTCAGGGCCGGGAGGGATGCCCCTTTCGAAATTTGTCAGAGCTCGGTATCCCGAGAACCGCATGATCTCGACCTTGGCGTAACAGCGCGCCAAACGATCACGGATGAGTGGGTTCTGTAGTTGTCCTAGTTCCCCGGCGTAGTCGATGAGACGGTTGAGCTCCTCCCGAAAGGCGATCGGGGCCACTGCCGCAGTTTTTCCACGCTCGAACCCGAGTAGGGCCATGGCGACACGCCATCCGTCGTTGGGCTCACCGACGATGTGGTGGCGGGGTGCCCGTGCGTCTGAGAAGAAGACTTCGTTGAATTCCGAGGCACCCGAGATCATGTCGATCGGCCGTACTTCGACGCCGGGCTGATCCATCGGGCACAAGATGAAGGTGATGCCCCGGTGTTTTGGGGCATCCGAGTCTGTTCGGCACAGCACGAATATCCAGTTGGCGAGATGGCCCGCCGACGTCCAGATTTTCTGACCGTTGAGGATCCACTCGTCGCCGTCGAGAATTGCCTTGGCGCCAACGGCGGCCAGGTCTGAGCCAGCATTTGGTTCGGAATAGCCCTGACACCAACGGTCTTCTCCGGACAGGATGCGGGGTAAGAAGTGTCGGCGCTGCTCCTCGGTTCCGAGGTGCAAGATGGTGTTGCCAAGCATGCCGATCCCGAACGCGTCGTTCGGACCGCCGGTCGGGACCCCGGCTCGGGCGAACTCCTCGGCTACCACCACCTCGTCCATTTCGGAGAGGCCGGCGCCTCCATAGGCAGTTGGCCAGGTCACGGCCAGCCATCCGTGCTTGTACAGGGTGGCGCGCCAATTCTCGACGAACGCCTCATATTCAGCGCCCTCGAGGGCGCCCAAGCCCTTCCAGTCGCCAGATAGTTCTTTGGCGAGGAACTCCCGTACCCGCTGGCGAGTGGTTTCGGTCTGAGGTGGGTAGTCGAAATCCAAGTTTGCCTCCTGTTCGCTTAGGCTAGCCAGCACTTGACGGGATGTAGGAGGGCCAGTGGAACCGCTTTTTGACGTGCAGGGCAAGCGGGTGCTCGTGACGGGCGGATCGCGCGGTATCGGGCGCATGATCGCGACAGGTTTTGTAGCGGCCGGAGCGTCAGTGGTGATTGCCAGTCGGAAAGCAGAGATCTGCCAGCAGGTAGCCGCAGACCTATCGAGCCTGGGAAGCTGCGTGGGCATCGGGGCGGACATTTCGACCGTCGCCGGTGCGACATCGCTTGCCACCGCCGTTGGTGAGCTCTGGGGAGGGCTGGACGTCCTCGTCAACAATGCTGGCGCCGTGTGGGGTGAGCCGCTCGAAACGTTCTCCGAGGAGGGTTGGGACCGCGTAATGGACGTCAACCTTAAGAGCCTCTTCTTTTTGACTCAACAGACGTTGCCATTCCTCAGGTCTAGCGCTACGGCCGCTGATCCGGCCCGGATCGTCAATATTGCATCGATCGACGGGCTTCGAGCGCCCGCGTTTGAAACGTACTCATACTCGGCGAGCAAGGCTGGCGTCATCCATTTGACCAGGCACCTGGCCAAGCGCTTGGTTGGTGACAACATCAACGTCAACGCGATCGCTCCCGGACTGTTTCCTTCCAAGATGACCGAGTCGATCATGGACAATGAGGCGGTGCTCGGGGCGATTCCCCAACGCCGGGCCGGCACTCCTGAGGATATGGCTGGGACGGCCATTTACCTTTCGTCCCGCGCATCGCGGTACATGACCGGCCAGGTTCTGGCGGTCGACGGTGGCATCACCGGTCTTGCCTAGGAGCCGGTTGAACGAGTACCTGTCCTGACGGCCAGCCATCAGACTCCTAGTCGGTGGAGACGGTGTCCAGTGGTCGGACCCGCACTGCGGTGCCTGATGCAGTCACCATGAGCATGGACCCGTTTGCTCCGATGGTCTCGTAGTCAAGGTCGACGGCTACGACTGCGTTGGCACCCAGGCCGGCAGCTTCGGAAGTCATCTCATCAATGGCAAGGTTTTTCGCTTTGAGAAGTTCCCGCTCGTAATTAGCGGACCGACCACCGATGACGTCCGTGATCCCGGCGAAGAAGTCCTTGAAGACGTTTGCGCCGAGAATCGCAGCCCCGGTAACCAGACCGAGATATTCCTCAGTGAGATGGGTTTCGAGGTTGGGGGTTGTCGTAATGATCAATCGGCGGTGCCGATCGAAACGTGGTTGCAGGTTGAACACACTCGACGGACCATCACGCCGCTTGAGCTGACCTGGTAGTCATGCACGTGTTCAGCTCGTGACTGACGAACCCTGTCGAGAAGACGAAGGCCACCTTTCGCGTCTGGCTTGGCGGCGTGAGCAGGATGGTGCCCGTTGGTCGAGGCGGGGGCTTTGACCGGCGGAGCCGGCTTCTCAGGCTGGCCGTCGGTAGTCCGGAGGTCGATGACCATCTGGCCGTTGGGAGTGGATGGTACAGCCGGCTCTGGTTCGGCGGCGACGGGTTGATCGGTCGAAAATGGATCAGCCGCTTTCGCCGCTGCAACAACAACTGGTTCGGTCCGGGGGAGTGGCTCCCTTTCGGTGGCGGCAGGTTCTGGAGTGATCTGGGCGACCGCAACTGGTTCGACCTCGAGAGTCGCTTCCCGAGCGGGTTCTGTGACTGGGGAGGCGATCTTGGCCGCAGCTGGTTTGGCCTTGGCTGGTGCTTTTCGGGCGGGTCGGGCGATCTCTGTGGTGTTCGTCGCAGGAGCGGGCGGAGCGAGAACGACCGGTTCGGCGACAGCGATCTTCGGGTGGAGCCCGTTGCTTGAGCTACGCGTAGCCTTTTTTGTCTTCCGGCGAGCTCGGTACGTCTTGGTGGCTTCTTCCTGCGCTTTGGCGAGCCCGGGGACGGCACCGTAGGCGAAGTCAAGGCGACTGTCCGGCACGAAACGTACCTTGTCTCCGTTCAGATCGAACTGGTACTCGTTGACGCCGATCTCAGCCAGCGAAATGAGCGACACATGCCAGCCAGCCCATTCCTCGCGGCTGACTTCGAGGGAGAACCGGTCGTTATCGAGTACGAAGACGGCGATAATTCCTTCTGCGTCGTCGGATGCAAAAAGGGTGCCGCGGTGTCTCATACTCTGTCCTCGATTGTGTTGTTGCCCAGCCCGTCGCCACTATCAAGCTTATCGGCGATCGAGGTTAAATCATTAGCGCCGCCGCCGGAAACTTCAATCGCCCGACACATGGCCCTCACAACCTCGGCCATCGCCCGTCCCCGATCGGGTTCCATCCGCCCCTCCTGAAGGTCACGCAGGGCAGTGTCGAGTCGGGCAAGGAGCCCGGCCAGGTCCGGAAGGTGGGGAGTGGCCGCATCACGCGGTACTGCGCCTGGGCGGGGAGATACCTCTATTGGGGCGACCGGGACGACCGGGGCGACCTGGGCAGTTGGGGTGGCTGGAGCGGGTTGTGTGACCGGGCGTACGTCGGTGGTCATGTGAATGGTTGCCCCTGTCTCTTGATGAGGTATTTCATGGTGAGGCTTATCGTTGGTGACCGTGTCCTGACGAGGCGCGGCCGGGGGAGGAGCAAGGCTGGGCGGCGGAGCAACAGGATTGGCGATGTTGCCAGCGAGAGGGCCAGTGACGGGGATAGGCCGCGGCGCTGGGCGAGCTGGCTCGGCGGGACGGCTGTGGGTCGAGCTGGCGGGTTTGGCCGGGGCGGGTGAAGAGGCAGCCACATAGGAGGGGCCAGCGGAGGCGCCAGAGGCGGGCACAGAGGCGGGCACAGCGGCGGGAGACGGTGGAGGGTTAGCGGCCGCCGGGATCCCAACGGCTGCACC
>CBDTUI010000044.1:0-19858 GCA_965363765.1 uncultured Acidimicrobiia bacterium | reverse complement strand
GCCGAAGAGTTGGCCAGGCTCGATGAGCAACTCCAGGACGACATACTGGAAGCGGCAGCTGCTCAGGCTCGGCTCGTGGAGTCGTCGAAATACAAGAACCCTTTTGCCAACAATCCTCCGTTGCCAGACGAGATGTTCAATTCCTACCTGATCATCGGGGCGGACGCCTCCGGCTATCTCGCCGACGTGATCATCCTGATGCTCCAGCCCACCGATGGCGCCGCCCCGATCATGATGTCGTTGCCGCGCGATCTCTACGTACCGAACGCCTGCACGGGCAAGTACTCACGGATCAACGCCAACCTCGGCGGATGTAAGGGAGTCGCCAATGGTCCAACGTTGCTTTCGCTGACGGTGGCCGATTTCACCGGAATCACGATCGATCACTTCGCGGTGGTGAACTTCGAAGGGTTTGCAAAGGTAATCGACGTGTTGGGGGGAGTTGATCTTTGCTTCGACTATCCGACTCGCGATGCCAAGTCCAAGCTTGAGGTCGGAGCAGGCTGTATCCGGGCCGACGGTACAACAACCTTGGCCTGGGTCCGATCGCGCCGCACCGAGCAGTTCATCAACGAGGCGTGGGTGGCTATTGGTGCGTCCGACTTCACCCGTCAGCGTAAGGAACAGGACGTGATGTTTCTCGTGGCGCAGAAGCTGACGTCGTTTTCGTCGTTGGCGTCTTTTCAGGGGGTAGCCAGTTCGCTTTCGAATGCGGTTCGTCTCGATTCGAGTCTGTCGTTCACCAATGCGTTGGGTCTGGCTTGGCAGTATCGGGGACTCGGCAAGTCGCAAGTCAATCGGATTTCGCTGGACTATGAGAATTACCGCACTCCGCAGGGTGCGTTGGTCCTGGCTCCAACCGAGTCGTTTAACGAAGCATTGGCCAGCGTGTACCTGCCAGCCGCCCGCTAGGAGTCTTTCTCGATAATGCCGTCGCCGGCTCCTAGTCGGAGAGACCCGATGCGGCCAAGCGATCGAAAACGACGTCTGAGTTGCGCAAGAATCGTCCCACCGTGAAACACGTTTCGAGTACTTCGCTGCTCAGTTTCACGTCAGGATCGGCGCGCAGTCGATCATGTAGGTGGCCGCCCTCTTCCCACGTGGCCATGGCGTTCCTTTGAACGATGCGGTAGGCCTCGTCACGGGTCAACCCGCCGTCGATCAATTCGAGCAGCACTGCCTGGGAGAAGATCAGACCCCGAGTCTGGTCGAGGTTCGCCTGCATCCGTTCGGTGTCTACCCGTAGGTTGCCGATCAGACCGTTGAACTTCTCCAGCATGTAGTTCAGGGTTCCGCATGCGTCCGGAATCGCAACTCGTTCGGCCGACGAGTGGCTGATGTCACGTTCGTGCCACAGGGCGACATTTTCAAGTCCAACCTGGGCGTAACCGCGCAACAGGCGAGCCATCCCGGTCATTCGTTCCGACATGATCGGATTCCGTTTGTGAGGCATTGCTGACGACCCCTTCTGGCCAGCCCGGAAGGCTTCCCCGGCTTCGGCGACTTCGGATCGTTGTAGGTGCCGAATTTCGGTAGCGAACCGCTCGATTGTTGCCCCAGTCAGCGCAATAGCCTGTAAGAATTCGGCGTGGCGGTCGCGCATAGTGATCTGGCTACTGGCCGGTTCAATGCCGATCGAGAGCCTGGCGCAAACAAATTCCTCGACAGCGGGTGGGGTGTGGGCATACGTACCGACGGCTCCCGATATCTTGCCGACAGCCACCGCTTGCCTGGCTGCCGTCATCCGACGATGGTCTCGTTCCAATTCGAATACCCAGTTCGCCAGCTTGAGACCGAAGGTGGTCGGCTCAGCCCAGATTCCGTGTGTTCTGCCAATCATCGGCGTGGCACGATGTTCGATCGCTTTTGCCTTGACGGTGGCGTGCAGGTTCTCGATCTTGTTCAGCAAGAGATCGGCTGCTTCTCGCAGGCGAACACCTCCGGCGGTGTCGAGGACGTCTGACGAGGTCAAGCCATAGTGAACCCACTCTCCTCCCTGCCCGGCTGAGGCAGCGAGCACGTCGACGAATGCAGCGACGTCGTGATTTGTGACTGCCTCTCGCTCGGCCACCTGGTCGGGAGTCACATCGGGAGCGGCTCGGACTGCTGAGGCGGCGGCGAGGGGAGCGACGCCGAGTTCAACCCATGCTTCGACCACGAGAGTTTCGACTTCTTTCCACAATGCGTACTTGTGTTCTTCTGACCAAACCTGGCGCATGTCTGGCAGGCTGTAGCGCTCAATCACACCTGTGTCCTCGTTTTCGGCTCGGCCAGATCGTACTCTTATGGGGAACCAGCCCGGTCGGTAGCGAGTTTGGGCGATAAGCGAACCGAGGGAATCACATGATCGTCGTTAATATCGAGTCAGTGCCAGGCCACCGCATCGTGGCGCTGAAAGGCCTTGTGCAAGGCAACACCATCCGGGCGAAACACCTTGGTCGCGATATAGGCGCTGGGTTGAAGAACCTCGTCGGAGGTGAGTTGACCGGCTACACCGAGCTCCTCACTGAGTCGCGCCGTCAGGCCATGGAGCGAATGATGGCCCAGGCACAGCAGCTCGGTGCCAACGCCGTAGTCAACGTCAGATTCACCACTTCATCGGTGGCAGCGGGTGCGGCAGAGTTGTATGCATATGGAACCGCCGTCACCGTCGAACCCGTCGCCTGATTGTGGAGGACGCGGCAGGGATCGTATTCGGCCTCTTCTGGCTTCTTATCGTTATCGGGGCACCGATCGTGTTCATCGTCGTGGGTCGGGTCCGGGAGAAAAACCACTTTGAAGACATCGCCAGACGCGAGAAACTACACCACGGTTTTCCGGTGATTGACATCTCGCTGCTGCCAGCCGGCATGTCAGCCGGTCGAGGCGAGTTGGTGACAGGACAGGTCGTCATCGCGTCGGACTATCTGAAGAACTTCTTCGCTCAGTACCGTCAGTTGTTCGGCGGCGAAATGAAGTCGTACCAAACGATGATGCAACGCGGCAAGGCAGAGGCGCGCTTGCGGATGATCGAGGAAGCCAAGCAGCTCGGGGCAACCGCGGTGATCAACGTTCGTTTCGAAACGTCGCAGATCGGTCAGGCCCGGGGCAAGTCAGCGGCAATGAGTGAGGTGCTGTGTTACGGAACCGCCGTCATGACATGAACGACTCCGTTTCAGATGAGCCTGCCTTGGCGGGGACGACTTCTGAGGCGTTTGATCGAGTCGACGAGGAGGCGGCGCTTACCGGCCAACTGCCGGTGGAGCCCCGCACCCCGATTGACGCGCTCGGTAACGAGCCGGCGCTGCAGTCTGACGGACGCCTGCCCAACTATGCCGAGGTCTACCAGCAGTTCAGATCAGCAGCCCCAGCCTCCTGGGGCACTGTCGCGCTGATCACGTTCGTGAGTGCCTTGGTCACCTTCGCCGTGATGCTGGTACCGGTCGGCCTGATGCTGGCCCGACTGTTCGGCAACTTTGCTCTGCCAATCCGGTTTCTGGGTTTTGGGACATACCTGCCGGCCGTAATTGGTGTCCTGCTAGTCGCCCCGGCTCTGGTCTGGGTGGAGGTACGGCCCTGGACTGTACCGAATTCCTTTGCCCTGGGAGCTGCTGCCGGAGGGCCCGGAGTGCTGGCTGGTTTGTGGTTGGCATCGCTGGGAGTGGTTCACGAGAACGGTTCGGCCGGAGTAATTGCGGTGGCATTCCTCGCCTTCATCCTGCCAGCCGGGCTCAGCGCCCTCGGGGTAGTTCACGTCTGGCGGCGGGTCGACCGAGAAGGCCGCGTCCCCGCCCCAGGGTTAGTCACGCCGTTCGCGATAGCGGCGGGGATTGCGGCGATGATCGGCGTCATGACCGCCTGGAGTATCTGAACTGGTTAGGTTCGTCCGGCATGCAGACCATTTCCATCGACCGGGCCCGACGGATAGCGCTCGGAGCGCAGGGGTTCAACGACACCGTACCGACGGGATCGCCTGATGTTCGGCATCTCCGGCGGGTACTGGGACGGATCGGTTTGCTGCAACTCGACTCAGTGAATGTGGTCGTTCGGTCCCATTACATGCCGCTCTTCTCACGCCTCGGTCCCTATCGCCGCAACCTTATCGACGAGTTCGCCTATCAGCGGGGTGAGCTGTTCGAGTACTGGGGCCACGAGGCGTCGCTGCTTCCTATGGATACCTATCCTTTGTACCGCCACCGCATGGCCCGACCGCGCCAGTGGAAGATCATCAAGGAACTACTCGCCGATGATCCCAAGTACGTCGATCGAATCCTTGACGAAGTGGCCGAAAATGGTCCGGTAACCGTGTCCCACCTGACCGAGCCAGGCGAGCGAACCGGTCCGTGGTGGGGGTACTCGACCGGAAAGATCGCCCTTGAGTGGCTATTCATGACCGGGCGTATCGCTTGTTCTCATCGCGAGAACTTCACTCGGTACTACGACGTCGCCGAGCGAGTGATACCTGCTCAGTTGCTCGATGGACCGATGATCGAAGCCACCGATGCCAGGAAGGAGATGCTGCGACTCGCCGTCCGCCATCACGGCATCGGCACGGCAACTGACCTTGCCGACTACTACCGGCTCCGAATGCCGGTAGCTCGACCGTTGATCAAAGAACTGGTCCAGGCGGGCGATTTGATCGAGGTGCAGGTCGCCGGATGGGCGAAACCAGCCTTCATGGACCCGGAGGCGAAAACACCGCGGTCGATCAATGGAGCCGCCCTTCTGACGCCGTTTGATCCGGTGGTATGGGCCCGAGATCGCGCCGAGCGATTGTTCGACTTTCGCTACCGAATTGAGATATATGTTCCCCAGCCGAAGCGCGTCTACGGCTATTACGTAATGCCGTTCCTTTTGGACGGCGAATTGGTCGCAAGAGTTGACCTCAAGTCTGACCGTCAGTTAAGCCGATTACTAGTACGTGGAACATTTATGGAAGACGGCCAAACGTCTTCCCGGGTTGCACCGGCGCTCGCTGTCGAACTCGCGAGCATGGCCTCTTGGCTGGAGCTCAGCGGCATCGACGTGGCGGACAATGGGAATCTTGCCCGGGAGCTTCGCGCCGCCCTTTGAGCCGCGATTCGTAGAGCCAGCAGGGTCATTGACCGAGGTACCAGAGCGGCTTTCGTCGTGAGGCGGCTCGACACGCTGTTGGTCTTGGCCCACGAACCGATCAGCGCCAAACTAATCAGGGAGCTCGTCGGTGATGCCATGGCCCGCGAAGTCATTGTTATCGACAATCCCGGTACGGCCATGGGGGTCATCAACAACAATGCCATCGACGCGGTCGTCATGGATGCCAGCTTTCCCGGGGCGATCGGCAAGACCGGAGTGGAAACGTTCCGCGAGGTGCTGATCGACGCTCCCATCATCACGCTCGTGCATCTCGACGCAGAAGAGGCAGGAGCATTGACGATCGATCACGGAGCCGATGACTTCCTGATTCTTGATCATGTCAACTCGTTGAACCTGGGAAGGGCGATTACGTCGGCTCTTCGTAGGAGAGCGGTCGACCGTGAACTGGCCCGGTCGAAAGCATCGGTCAATCGTTTCCATGAAATTATTGAAGCCGCCGATGATCTGGTCCTCGTGATCGACACGTGGGAAAAGATCGAAAGCGCCAATCCGGCTGCGATGGCGTTTTTCGGTATCGGAGATGGGGATCATCCTCGGATCACCGACTTGCTTGGCGAATCGGGTAGCCAACTGTGGCACGACGCCCTGCCAGAACTGATGCTCGATGGTCGTTTTGTCGGTGAGGCCCTGTTGGTGCCAGCTGACGGCGAGCCAGCCGACCACGCGGTCACGCTGATCCACCATGAACGGGATGGGTCGAGCAGTCAGGCGTACAACTCGTTCGTCGCCCACGACCTGAGCGCCTTGCGAGCCGCGGCAGAAAAAGCGCACATGGAACAGATGATCCGTTCAAAGGATCAGTTCGTCGCCAGTGTCTCGCACGAACTTCGAACCCCGCTGACGGCGGTCCTTGGTTTCACTGAGCTACTGCACTCCGGTGCTCTCAACGGCCAGCAGGAAGAAATGGCCGACATCATGGCGATGATTGCCGAGCAAGCTCAGGAGGTTTCGAGCATTGTCGAAGACCTCATGGTCGGTGCACGGTCCGAAATCGGGACGGTGTCGGTCGTTCCGGTGTTAGTGGGCATCGACGCCCAGGTGCGTACCGCGGCTGATCCATTGGCTGGCGAGTTCGACTCGCTCACCCTCGACGTCGCCGCTGTCGATATCTGGGCTGATCCGGTTCGAGTTCGCCAGGTTATCCGGAACCTGCTCACCAATGCCCGCCGCTATGGGGGGCCAACCGTCGAGATCACTTCGACAGTGATCGATGACTGGGTGACCATACATGTGCGAGATGACGGACCGGGCATTGCCGCCGACCTCCAGGACCAGGTATTCGAACCCTTCCACACCTCTGGCCCCTCGGATTCACGGAGCGCCGCAGTCGGCCTTGGACTGACGGTTTCACGTCAGCTTGCCCAATTGATGGGTGGTGACCTCACCTATGAATACGGGGGAGGCTGGTCGGTCTTCTCACTTACACTGCCGCGCAAGGATCTAGCCCTCGAGGGTGACTTCGGCTAGTCGGGTGCGGTACTCGGCGAGTTTTCCGGTGAGCTGCGGGTCTCCGATCGCCAGCATGGCAATCGCCAGGAGGGCCGCATTGGTAGCCCCATCAATCGCCACGGTGGCAACCGGCACCCCGGTTGGCATTTGTACGGTGGCCAGCAGTGCATCCATACCGTCGAGGGAAGCCGAGAGGGGCACGCCAATCACTGGCAGGAGCGACTTGGCTGCCATAACTCCAGCGAGATGCGCGGCCTTGCCAGCTCCGGCAATGATGACCGAGTATCCGTTGGAGGCGGCACTTTCTGCAAACCCCAGCGCCAGGTCAGGGGTCTTGTGAGCGGACATGATCGCGATCGTATGGTCGATGCCAAACGACTCAAGGATGCTTGCTGCCTTTTCCATGATCGGCCGGTCTTTCCCGGACCCCATGACAATTGCCACTTTGTTCATTGTTCCCTCGCTATGTCGGATCGATATTGCATGCCTGGCCAGCGGAGTGCATCCACCGCCTGGTAGCAGCGTTGGCGGGCGTCTTCGACACTCGGACCGACTGCCACGACGTTCAGAACTCGCCCTCCGCTGATGATTACTTCGCCTTGTTCATTCATCGCGGTTCCAGCGTGGAAGACCGTCACATCGTCGGACCTTGCCCTCCGCAGACGGGTCCCCTTTTTAGGCGACTCCGGGTAGCCCTCGGCCGCCAGGACCACGTTGACAGCGGCCTGGTCGGACCACTCGACCTTTGTGTTGCGGAGCGAGCCGTTGAGAGCGGCGTCGATAAGTTCGACGAGGTCAGTCTCGAGACGGGGTAGTACGACCTGGGTTTCGGGATCGCCGAGTCGGCAATTGAACTCGAGCACCATCGGCCCATCGGCAGTCAGTACGTAGCCAACATAGAGAAACCCGACGTATGGCGTTCCCGCTTTGGCCATGGCTTCGAGGACTGGCCGTACCACCCGGTCGGCGGTGAACGTCATGATCCCGTCGGGGAGTCCCTTGACCGGGCTGTAGGCGCCCATTCCGCCGGTGTTGGGACCTTCGTCTTTGTTGCGGAGCCGTTTGTAGTCGCGTGCCGGCTCGAGCAGGACGGCGTCGGTTCCGTCGCATACGGCGAACACGCTGAGCTCAGGTCCGTCGAGGAACGCCTCGATGAGCACCTGCTCGTCGCCGAAACGGCCGGCCAGGCAATCGTCTATCCACGAGTCCCCGGCCGCGATGTCGGAGGTGACCAGCACGCCTTTCCCGGCCGCTAGTCCGTCGGCCTTGATTACGTATGGGGCTTGCTGGGTCCGCAGGAAGTCTTTGGCTGCCTGGGCTTCATCGAATGATCCCCATGCGGCGGTTGGGACGCCGGCATCGTCCATGATCTGCTTGGCGAAAGTTTTCGACGATTCGAGCCGGGCTGCCGCACGAGTTGGCCCGAAAGCTTGGATCCCAAAAGCGGTGAGTGCGTCAACGATTCCAGCGGCGAGAGGCGCCTCAGGCCCAATCACGGCGAGATCGATGCCTTGCGCTTTGGCGAAGGCTGCCACTGCCCCCACGTCGGTCGGGTCGATCCCTTCGATGACCGGCCCGACTTCGGCCAGGCCCGGATTTCCCGGAAGGGACATGACTTCCGATACTGATTCGGACTGGCTCAGCTTCCAGCCGATCGCATGCTCGCGCCCGCCACCCCCGATGAGTAGAACGCGTCGGGTCATCGTCTGGTGAGAAGTTGCTCGCGCTCAGGCCCCACCGAAATCCAGTCGCATGGGGTCTTCAGCTGGTCCTCGATGAATTCGATATATTGCTGTGCTTCCTTGGGGAGATCGGCGTAGGCGCGGACGTCCGTGATGTCGGTTCGCCATCCCGGCAGGGTTTCGTATACCGGCTGGCAGTTGTACAGAACTCGTTGTTGACGAGGAAACTCGCGGTAGTGCTCGCCGAGCGAGGTGTATCCAACGCAGACTTTGATCTCGTCAAAAGCAGACAGAATGTCGAGCTTGGTGAGAAAGACCGACGTGAGCGAGTTGATGCGTACGGCATAGCGGAGGGCCACTACGTCGAGCCATCCAGCCCGGCGTCGACGCCCGGTGACCACCCCATACTCGTGGCCGAGGTCGATCATGCGGTCGCCGGTCTCGTCGAGCAGTTCGGTGGGGAACGGGCCAGTGCCCACTCGGGTCAGGTAGGCCTTCGAGACGCCTATGACTTCGTCGATGTCTTTCGGTCCGATCCCGGTCCCGGTTAGGACTCCTCCAGCGGTCGGGTTCGACGAAGTCACGAACGGGTAGGTGCCGTGGTCGACGTCGAGGAGCGTACCCTGGCCACCCTCGAATACAACGTTCTTGCCATCGTGAATCGCTTCCCATACGAGCAGCGAGGTGTCGGTCACGAACGGCAGAAGCTGTTCGGCATACCCGAGATACTCCTCGGCGATCTCGTCGCTATCCATCGGCAACTGGTTGTAGACCCTGGTGAGAATCTTGTTCTTTTCGACCAGAGCCAGGGTGAGCTTGTCCCGGAAGATCTTCGGATCGAAGAGGTCCTGGACCCGAATTCCGGACCGGGCAAACTTGTCGGTATAGGCGGGTCCGATGCCCTTTTTGGTTGTTCCGATCTGGTTTCGCCCCAGATAGCGCTCCTGAATGGCATCCATCTTTCGGTGATACGGCATGATGAGATGCGCGTTCGACGAGATGCGCAGCTTTGAAGTGGAGATGCCCCGGCCGTTGAGCATTGCCAACTCGTCGAGCAACGCCTTGGGGTCTACGACGGTGCCCGAGGCGATGACCGGCACGACGTGGGGGTAGAGGACTCCACTGGGGGTCATCGACAGGGCGAACTTTTCGTCGCCGATGACAATCGTGTGACCGGCGTTGTTCCCCCCCTGGAAACGGACCGCCATGTCCGCCTTCTTGGAGAAATGATCGACGACCCGGCCTTTGCCTTCATCGCCCCACTGGGCGCCCAGCACGATCGTGGCTGTCATCCGCGGTTCCTTTGGTTGTGAGCCCGTGTCCTACGCCGTGATCGTAGTGGTTTGGTCCCTATCTCAAACCCTCCCAGCTGGCTGGATGTCCTACCATGCGGGTATGCCGCGCATTCGAGCCGCCAATATCGAAGAACACAAAGAACTCACGCGCGCCCAGGTGTTGGAAGAGGCTGAGCGATTGTTCGGCGAGTCTGGCTACGAAGATGTCGCTCTTGGGGATGTGGCGGCGGCGGTTGGGATCGGTCGGACCACTCTCTACGACTATTTCCGCGATAAAGAAGATTTACTGGCCACCCTCGTCGAGGAAACACTTCCGCCCACCATCGATCGTCTGGTTCGAGCGATACCCGATGGGCTCTCCTGGCGGGAGCGTCTGGCTGCATTGTCTGTGGCGATGGTGGACTTTGTGGCGACGGATCCGACTCTCGGCCTCATCCTCCATCGGGAGGTCGCCAAGTTATCGATCGAGGCGCAGGAGCGAGTCGGCCGGGCGCACCGTGGGTTGTCTGCCGAATTTGTGACCATTTATCGAAGTGGCGTCGAGTCGGGAGAGCTAAAAGCGCTGCCCTATGACCTGGTCGGCCGATTCCTCCAAGATCTCATCATGTCGGCCGCCAAGGCCCTGATCGACTCGCCCGACCCCGCCGCCCGCCGCAAGGAAGTGACCGAGGCGATGGTGTCCGTCTTGCTCACCGGAATGGGGACATGAAGACAGTTTTGGCCGGAGGCCAACTGTTTGACGTCGAGTCCGGCGAGCTGGTCAACGCCGATGTGGTGATCGAGGACGGTCGGATCTCCGAGGTAGGATCCGGCCTCGATGGGGACACAGCGGTCGATATGGGCGGCCGCACGATTCTGCCCGGTCTCATCGACAGTCACGTGCACGTGATCCTCTCCTCCCTCGACCTGTTCGGGGCTATGCAAGAGCCGTATTCGCTGCGCTTCTATCAGGCCATCGCCAATCTGCGAGCCAATCTGGCGGCGGGTATCACGACCATCCGCGATGCCGGTGGGGCCGATCTAGGGGTCAAACGTGCCGTGGACCAGGGACTGATCGTTGGTCCGCACATGCTTATCGCCATCGGGATGCTTTCCCAGACTGGCGGCCACGGCGATGGTTGGTTGGCTTCGGGCATGCACCTACGGGTTCTCGAAGGAGCTCATCCCGGGGCTCCTTCAACCGTGGTTGATGGACCTGAGGAGATGCGTAAGAAGGTCCGCGAGCTGGTGCGGGCCGGTGCCGACGTCATCAAAGTGGCGACGTCAGGTGGCGTTATGTCTCCACGATCGAATCCGCGCCATGCCCACTTTGATCTCGGCGAGTTACAGGCGCTCGTGGCCGAAGCTTCCGCCGCCGGACTGTTCGTCATGGCTCACGCCCAGGCAACCGACGGCATCAAGAATGCGGTGCGAGCGGGAGTGCGTTCGGTCGAGCATGGGATCTACCTCGACGACGAAGCGATTGAGTTGATGCTTGCCAACGGGACCTATCTCGTTCCCACGCTGATTGCACCAACCGGGGTAGCTCGGGCGGCTGCCGCCGGTGCCCGGATACCGGAAGTCTCGCTTCGTAAGGCGGCCGAGGTCACCGAGATCCATCGTCAGTCCTTTGCAAAAGCGGTGGCGGCCGGAGTCAAGATCGCGATGGGCACCGATACCGGTGTGACTCCCCACGGCGACAATCTTGATGAACTCAGTTTGATGGCCGCCGGCGGTATGAAACCGCCGGATGTTTTGGTGGCGGCAACGCAGTCGGCGGCTGACCTGTTGGGGATCGGCGATGAGGTGGGTTCCATCACCCCTGGCAAGCGAGCCGATCTCACCGTGATCGGTGGCAACCCGTTCGAGTTCGATTCGTGGACTATCGACTCGGTCTGGAAGTCGGGCACGCAGCTGATAGGTGACCTCGACGAGTAGCCGACGGGCTAGGCCCGGTCGTCGATCGATCGGGCCAGGGCGAATTCGTGTAACAGGACGTGAGCGTCGACGGTGTGCTCTGATAGCTTCCGGTACGTTCCGTCTGCCCCCAACTCCCAGGTGAGCGTGTTGTCTGCCTGGACGGCTTCAATAATCTGCTGCAACCGCGCCTGAAGTTCGGGAGCCTCGACCGGTGTGAGGGCTTCGACCCTCCGGTCGAGGTTGCGAGGCATCATGTCCGCTGAGCCAATCCAGAATTGGTATCCCCGCTCAGCACTGCCAAATCGCAGGATGCGTGAATGTTCGAGGTAGCGCCCGACGATCGAACGCACCGTGATGTTTTCAGAAAGGCCTGCTATCTGAGGGCGGAGACAGCAAATTCCCCGGACAAGCAAATCGACGGTGGCTCCGGCCTGTGAGGCGGCGTAGAGCTCATCAATGATGTCGGCGTCGACCAGACTGTTGAGCTTCATCACGACATGACCATCAGAAGCTTCAGCCTCTTTCCTGATGAGGTCTGTCACCGTTTGTCGCCCCGAGTAGGGAGCGACGGCCAGCTTGCGATAAGCCACCTTGCGACTGTGCCCGGTCAGGAAGTTGAACAGGTCCCCGAGATCGGCTGTGATCTCTGGGTTGGACGTGAACAAGCCGACGTCTTCGTAAGTGCGGGCCGTCGACCCGTTGTAGTTGCCTGTGCCGATGTGGGCGTAGCGACGAATACCGTCGGGGTCCTGGCGAACCACGAGCGATACCTTGGCATGGGTCTTCAGTCCGACCAGTCCGTACACGACATGGACCCCGGCTGTTTCGAGCGTGCGGGCCCATTCAATATTGCGTTCTTCGTCGAAACGAGCTTTGAGCTCGACGAGGGCGACTACCTGCTTGCCGCGTTCGGCGGCCAGGATCAGATCCCGGGCTATCGCTGAATCATCAGCTGTTCGATATAAGGTCTGTTTGATCGCTAGTACGTCTGGGTCTCGGGCAGCCTGATTGAGGAACTCTTCGACGGAGCTGCTGAAGGAGTCGTACGGATGTTGCACGAGGATGTCGCGCTCTCGCAAGATGTTGAAAAGGTTTGGTGGCGAGCCGTCTACCTGTGCCAGCGATGCCTGAGTGACGCCTTTCCAATACTCCCACTTCAAGTTGGGTCGGTCCAGCGCATAGAGCGACATCAATCCGGTCAGATCGAGTGGCCCTGGCAGCACGTAGATGTCTCGCGGGTCCATCTGCAATTGTCGGGTCAATACCGCAAGGCTGTTCGGAGAAATGTCCTTCTCAACCTCCAGCCGGACGGCTCGGCCGAACCGTCGACGGGTCAGCTCGATCGAGATCGCTTCTAGCAAGTCGTCGGCTTCTGACTCCTCGAGAACGAGGTCGGCATTGCGGGTTACCCGGAACATGTAGTAGTCGACAACCTCCATTCCGCTGAAGAGGTCGCCAAGGTGCGACGCGATGACCTGGCCCAGCCGAACGAAGCGTTGTCCGTCGGGGAGTCCGATGAAGCGGTCGAGTCGGGGTGGCACCTTGACCCGGGCGAATCGCATCGAGCCGTCTTGGGGATCGCGAATGTTTACGGCGAGGCTCAGAGAAAGATTCGAGATATACGGGAATGGGTGGGCGGGGTCAACTGCCAGTGGGGTGAGGACCGGATAGACCTTGGCGCTGAATTCTTCGTCCAACCAGGCACGATCAGCGGCGCCGAGCGACTCGACATCGACGATGTCTATCCCCTCCGCGGCGAGTTCAGGGAGTAGCTCGTCGTGAACAACCGAAGTCAGCCGACCCATCAACTCCACCGCTCGGGCGCGTACCGCTTCGAGCTGTTCGGTTGGAGACATCCCATCTGGCGGCGGGTTTGTGACTCCGGCCGCTACCTGTTCCATCAATCCGGCAACGCGCACTTGAAAAAACTCGTCCAGATTGGTTGAGAAGATGGCGGAGAACTTGGCGCGCTCAAGCAGAGGAGTGCTCGGGTCCTCCACGATGGCGAGCACGCGCTCATTAAAATCGAGCCAGGACAATTCGCGGTTGGTGAAACGCTCCATGTGAAGAACTGTACCGATCCGAGCCTCATTGTGGGAAACGGGGGCGTAGGGTTTGATCATGGTTTTCCGAGTTGCGGTAACCACCACGCTCGACCGAACGGCAGGCATGTCTGCCGAGCTTGTTGCGGTCGGCCTGACCCCGGTCGCGCTTCCGTGCATCGAAGTAATCCGGGGGCGGGACGAAGACGTGGCCAGGGCTCGGGCAGCCTGTGAAGAGGCCGACCTTATTGTGCTCGCATCATCTCGATCGCTTGATACCTTGTGGCCGGACGGCTCGTTCCCTGATGTTGAGGCGGCCGTGATCGGTCCGGCGACAGCCACGTCGGTCGTTGAACGGGGCGGCACCGTTCGAGCGATCGGCAATGGCGACCTGCTCGCCCTGGTCCGATCGCTCGATGTGGAGAACGCCAAGGTGGCCATACCCCACGCCCCCAGCACCGATCCGCGGGCGCTGGCAGAATTGGCCGACCGGTGCTGCTCGCTGGTGTCGGTTCCCGTGTACTCAACTGCCCCGATTGGCCCATCGGGTGAGCGTGTCGAGGGAGCGGTGTTCGTGTCGTCCTCGGCAGTTCACGGTTGGGCCTTGACCCGGAGCTTTGACGATGTCCGGTTGGCATGCCTCGGCCCGTCGACGGCGGCCACCCTGCAGCTATATGGTCGGGACTCAGACGTCGCCGACCACCATCGCTCATACCGTGACTTGGCTCTCGGACTCGCCGAGTTGGTTGGTGTCTAGCGCCGTCTTGCAAAGGCGCTAGAGATCGGTCTCAACAACTTCTGGTTGATCTTCTATGCCTATATCGTCTACCGTAGGCAAGCTTTGCGGGTCGCTCGCCCAGTTTGGGCCGCCCGTTGGGAACGCGAAACTGTATACAAGGAGAGACATGAAAAAGATGCAGCGTATTTTTGCTGTGTTGGTAGTGCTCGGGATATTTGCGGCGGCTTGTACCGCCGACGACACGGCACCAACCACACCTGATGACACAACCCAGACCGATCCTGGGACCACCGATACCACGGCTGGTTCCACCGATTCATCAACCCCCGTCGCCGGTCAAACCGGCGGTGCCACTCTTGACGAAGTCCGCGCTCGCGGTGTCCTCAAGTGTGGAGTGAGTGGTAGTGCTGTTGCGTTCTCTGAAACGCAGTCCGATGGTTCGATGACTGGCTTCGATGCCGACATGTGTCGTGCCGTTGCGGCCGCCGTCCTCGGTGACTCAACTGCAATCGAGTTCGCAGCCCTTACGGCTGCCGAGCGCTTCACGGCATTGGCTGCCGGTGAGATCGATCTTCTCATTCGTAACACGACCTGGACCCAGTCTCGTGACACCACCCTCGGACTCGACTTTGGTCCGACCACGTACTACGACGGCCAGGGCGTCATGGGTAAGGCCTCAGACGGCTTTACTGCTGACTCCACCCTTGCCGATGTAGATGGTGCGGTGCTCTGCACGAACGCCGGTACAACCACCGAAAAGAACATCTCCGAAGGTGCCGCTCAAGCTGGCGCCACGATCGTGTTGAGCACGGTGGCGGAGTTCCCTGAGGCGATGGAAGGCTTCAAACAGGGGTCTTGTGACCTTGTGACCACCGATGCCTCCGGTCTCGTTGGCAACATGGTCACGGCCATTCGGGACGGCGAGATCCAAGAAGGCGATTGGGTGGTCTTCCCGCGGGCTCCGATCTCTAAGGAGCCGCTTGGTCCGGTGTATCGTCAGAACGACAGTCAGTGGGCTGACATCGTCAACTGGACGGTGTACGCCACGTTCATCGCCGACGAATTCGATGTGACCTCCGGCAACGTCGATTCTGTGATCGGCGCTGCGGATCTCGATCCGGAGCTTGGACGTCTGTTTGGTGTAACCGACGATCAGCTGCAGACCACGATGGGTCTCGAAGCTGACGCGTTCTATAACGTCATCAGCCAGGTAGGTAACTACGGTGAGATCTTCGACAGTAACTTGAACCCGGTTGGAATCTTCCGAGAGGGTTCTTACAACGCCCAGTGGTACGACGGTGGCATGCTATATGCTCCGCCAGCCCGCTAAGCACACATAATCAGAACAGAAAAACCCGAGAGGGACGCCATCGGCGTCCCTCTCGTTGTTATGGTGACCTGGCTATAACTAGTTACGACGGAAGGAGAGCCGGTGACAACAGTTATTCAGCGTCCGACGCGTCCTCCGTTCTATCGCGATGTTACGGTCCTCAAGTGGGTCTTTCAGATCGTATTCCTCGTCGGGATCGTGACTGTATTCTGGATCCTGGCTCGTTTTTCGATCGAGAACCTGGCGAAACAGAACCTGGCGGTGTCGTGGAACTTCATGGCCCGCCCGGTCGGATTCCAGGTTGCCGAAGGGTTCACGACGTTCCCCGAGAGCGGCTTTCAGGCCCTGCTGGTTGGCATCGCCAATATGCTCCGGGTCACCATATCCGGGATCCTGGCCGCCACAATTCTCGGGATTATCATCGGGGTAAGCCGGCTTTCTCACAACTGGCTCGTGAGCAAGCTGGCGACTGTTTACATTGAAACGATTCGAAACATTCCGCTCCTGGTGCAGATCGTGTTCTGGGGCATCGTCGTTTCGATCATCCCCGACCTCGTGGTAAACGAAACCAGCGACGGTTCCTTAAAATCTCTCTTTGGCCTCCGACTTCTTCCGGAGGGATGGATTTTCGCATCGCCCAAGGGTTTTGCCATGCCCTGGTTCCTTCCAACCGACGGGCGGTGGCAGTGGGTTGGGTTCATGATTCTGGGGGCGGTCGCGGCTCGATATGTCTACCGATGGCGGATTCGCCTCCAGGAAGCCGGTACCGCCGAAGCCCGGGCGTTTATATGGTCAGCAGGCGTGCTGCTCGCATTCGCAATTGTGGGAACCTTCGCCCATCCGGTGATGGGCGTCCTCGGCCCGGTGTTCGGGTTCGTGGCGGCATTCTTTCAAAACACGCCGATCATCATTTTCCAGCTCTTCCTCGCCGGGTTGGCGATCGGTGGCGCCTATTACATCATCAAGAAGCGGCTCGACGAACTGCGTACGCCGGCCGGACTTGGAAAGCTGACCGACGACGACTGGTTCCGATTGGCAATGGCAGCGGTGGTGGCCTTGGGTCTGGCGCTGTTTTTCATGCTTCAGTCTGGCCCGGTAGAGGCGATCGTTGGGCAGGGCACCATTTTTGGGCAGGACATTGGCCTGAGTCAATTCTTCACCGGGCTTGAGAACCGCTTTTCTTTCGTGAGCGGTGTGCCATTCGATTTTTCCCTTCCGGCCATAGATGGACGTTTCAATAACTACTCGCCTGATGTCGGGCACGTCATCACCCGGGCGTACTTCGCACTGTGGATCGGTGTGGTTCTCTACACAGCCGCATTCATCGGTGAGGCGGTTCGAGCCGGTGTGCTTGCTGTACCCAAGGGTCAGACCGAGGCGGGTTTCGCCGTTGGGCTGCGACGGAGCCAACTTCTCCGCATGATCGTTCTCCCGCAGGCCTTCCGGATTATTCTTCCCCCGGTTGGCAACCAGTACCTGAACCTTGCGAAGAACACCTCGCTCGGCATCGCAGTGGCATACCCGGACATCGTGCAGGTTGGCCAGACCATCTTCAACCAGACCGGCCAGACGATTCCGATTGTGATCTCCTGGATGGCCTGGTACTCATTCGTCAGCCTGACCTTGTCGGCGATCGTGAACAGATGGAATAGGAAGCTGAAGTTGGTGGAGCGCTAATGGCTGAGGGTGACGTGTTCGTCGAGACGGAAGAACTTGCTCCGGAACCCCCTCCCTCGGGGCCAGTTCAGTGGATTCGTGAGAACCTGGCGTACTCGGTGAGCAGCACCATCACGACCATCGTCATAGGTCTCGTCGTCTTTTTCGGACTGCGATCCCTGATCGCGTGGTTCCTCAACCCGTTCCGGAAGTGGTCGTCGGTCACTGCCAATGCACGCTTGTTGATGGTCCAGGCATATCCGGACGAACAGTTTTCCCGGGTGTGGATATCCGTCGGAATTGTCGTCGTCCTGGCCGGCCTTTCGGCGGCAGCCTGGCGGGCGGCCGGCAAGGTCTCAGTCGGCCAGGTGACCAAGGGTCTCCTGTCGGTTGGTTCTGCCGCCCTCGTAATCGCTTTGTTGGCTCCCGGTGAGTTCACTGGTGGACGAGGGATTCTGGCCGTAGCCGGTTTGGTCATAGCGGTTGCAGGCTATCTGTGGAAGCGCGCCAACAAGGCCACTATCAACGACCCGGTGATTTCAACCGTCGCGATGGCAGGATTCGGGTTGGTTCTGATCGCAGTTTTCTTGTGGACGGTCAAGCTTCCCGTTCAGGAAGTGTTCGCCGACGGAACGAAGGAAGTGACGAACCAGGCGCTCGCTAGCACGACCAAGGTTCCTTGGACGATTTTGCTGGGTGTTCTGGCAGTCTCGTATCTCGTCGGCGTGGCGATTCGAGACGCGATCCCATCGTTGCGTCGCATTCTTATTGGTCTTTGGGTTCTGTCATTTCCCGGCATCCTGATGGTGGTGATGCGGGCGCCGGATATCGAGTGGGACACCGTGCTTTCAGCCGATCTGCCGATCTTTTTGGTGGTAGGCGCGGCAGTCAGCTTCTTTCTTTACGTCGTCGGAGCCCCTGATGCTGGGGAGTGGAAGTTCATCGTTTCGGCTATCTGGCTTGTGCTTGCCCTGATATGGGTGCTCTTCTCCTGGTATCTTTTTGATCCGGCGTCGTCGTCGCCTTTCCACTTGACCTCTTCGGCGGTCGACGTTCTCCAGCGACTCGAATTCAAGTTCCCGCTCATTCTGGGTGGAATCTTTGCCCTCGCCGCCCCGTCTTTTGGTGGCGCCCGCGAAGCCCGGTTCCGGTTCATCGGTGTTTGGTTGGCCTCGCTGGCATTGTTGATAATGTCGTTTCGACTCGGGGCGGCTTCGTCACTGTTGGAGTTGAGCGGTACTGCCTTCGTCGGGGGGCTTTCGCTGACCTTTACCCTCGCCATTGCGGGCATCGCGTTGTCGTTTCCGTTGGGTGTGCTCCTGGCGCTTGGTCGTGCTTCGACGATGCCGATTATTCGGATGATGTCAACGACCTATATCGAACTGGTGCGGTCGGTGCCTTTGATCACCTGGTTGTACATCGGCTCGAACCTTCTCAACCTGTTCCTGGCGGGCGTGATCGACATCTTTAGCGTGCTCAGGGCGATCATCGCCATAACCTTGTTCTCGGCGGCCTATCTCGCCGAAAATGTGCGTGGTGGGCTCCAGTCGATCCCCAAGGGTCAGTACGAGGCTGCCGACGCGGTGGGCATGAGCGTCGTCCAGAAGACGGTTCTGATTACCTTGCCTCAGGCACTCAAAGCGGTCATCCCAGCGCTGGTCGGCCAGGTCATTTCGCTATTCAAGGACACGTCGCTGGTGTCGATTATCGGTCTGTTTGATCTTCTCTACATTGCCCGCAACGTCGTGCCTGGCCAATCTGCCAATATAGGGTCCATCCTGGAGATGACCGTCGTTGCAGCGGTGATTTACTGGGTCTTCACATTCACATTCTCTCGTTCGTCGATGCGTCTCGAGCAACGCCTCGGCCTAGGTACACGTTAAGGAGCCAATGACATGAGCGATCAAGCGATCATCGACTGCCGCGGCGTAAAGAAGTGGTTTGGAGATTTCCAAGCTTTGCGCGGCGTTGACCTGGAAGTAACCAAGGGCGAAGTGGTGGTCATCATCGGGCCGTCCGGCTCTGGTAAGTCAACGTTCATCCGGTGCATCAACCGACTTGAAGTGCATCAGGAAGGGCAGATCTTCGTCGCTGGTATCGAACTGACGAATGACGTTCGTAACATCGAGGCGATCCGCAAGGACGTCGGCATGGTGTTCCAGTCTTTCAACCTCTTCCCGCATTTGACGATTATGCAGAACATCACCCTCGCTCCGATTTGGGTCAAGAAACAGTCAAAGTCTGAGGCGGAAGCCTATGGCCGAGAACTGCTTGAACGAGTCGGGATTCCTGAGCAGGCAGATAAGTACCCTGGCCAGTTGTCGGGTGGTCAGCAGCAGCGAGTTGCCATTGCCCGGGCTCTGGCGATGCAGCCGCAAATCATGCTGTTCGATGAGCCGACTTCGGCCCTTGACCCCGAGATGGTCAAGGAAGTGCTCGATGCCATGAAAGAGCTAGCCAAAGAAGGTATGACCATGATCGTGGTAACCCACGAGATGGGGTTCGCCCGTGAGGTGGCGGATCGGGTGCTGTTCTTCGATTACGGCCAACTGGTCGAGGCCGGCACTCCCGAGCACTTCTTCACCAATCCACAGCACGAGCGCACCAAGCTCTTCCTCAGCCAGATCCTGTAGGCGCTCCCTACCGGAGAA
>CBDTUI010000043.1:0-20200 GCA_965363765.1 uncultured Acidimicrobiia bacterium | reverse complement strand
GAAGATGGAAAGACGAAGCCCCGTCGCTTGGACAGGTTAATGATCGTATCGAAATCAGCTGGCATACGGATCCTCGTTGCGAACCGGCATGTTAGGCCGTCCCGCTGGACACTCCGGTCGCTTTAGGCCGTTCCGAACCGGCGGACCCGTCGTTGATACTCCACAACCGAGTCAACCAGGGCCTGGTCGTCGTAGTCTGGCCAGAGAATATTCGGGAAGACCAGTTCGGCGTAGGCGGCTTGCCAAAGTAGAAAATTCGAGATGCGATGCTCGCCTGACGAGCGGACGATCAAGTCGGCATCGGGCATGCCAGCAATACCGACGAGCGACCCGACGAGTTCCTCATCAATATCGTCCGGTTTCAGGTCTCCGTCGGCCACCAGACGGGCCGCTCGACGAGCGGCCCGGGCGATGTCGGCCCGACCTCCGTAGTTGAAGGCGAACACCACGTTGAGCCGCTCATTGGCCGCTGTCATGGCTTCGGCTTCGGCCATGATCTCTCGGTTGCGTTCCGGAACTCGTGGGTCTTCGAGTATCCCCATGAAGTGCATCGCCACGCCCTTGGCGTTGAGTTCATCGCGCCGACGTTCGAGGATGTCTCGATTGAAGAACATGAGGAACTCGACTTCACTAGCCGACCGGGTCCAATTCTCGGTCGAGAACGTGAAAGCGGTTAGCCATCGAACTCCGAGCGCCAGGGCTCCGTCTATCACCGAGAACAGGGCCGCCTCTCCGGCGGCGTGACCGACAGTCCGTTCAAAGCCACGTGCCTCGGCCCAACGCCCATTTCCGTCAAGAATGAGGCCAATGTGCTGGGGAATGTTCGACCAATCGATACCGGCCAGGTCGAGGGTTTCCGCACCGACCGGATCGCTCATTCCTGCATAACCGACATCGAAACGATCTTACGTTCAAGGTGATACTCCAGGAAGCGCCTCGTGACCCCGAGGGTTTCCGACGGTGCGATCGCCGACGCCGCGGGAAGCATCTGAATATCAGATTCGGCCAGGACGGCCAATCGGGCCGTCACGCCGTCTCGTAGCTTGTAGGCACCCGAAGGCGCACAGGAGCTGCAGACCACTCCCCCGGCATCAAAGCTAAATCGTTCAGCCGATGGCTTACCGCAGCCAGCACAAGTGGTCAGCGACGGAGCGAGGCCAAGAACCCCGGCCACCTTCAGCAGGTAGACGGTCATGAGGTCGTCACCGCCGACCCCATCGTCCAACGCCGACAACCCTCGGTGCAGTAGCAGCAGGAGTCCGGCGCTCGGTTCATCCTCAAGTGCTACCGCGTCGGCCACTTCCAGCATGATCGAGGCCTGCAGGAACCGGTCAAGATCGTTGCGGATATTCGGGTAGCTCTCAATAGTCTCAACCTGGGTAATGGTGTCGAGGTTGCGGCCCTCGTACAGCACAAGGTCGATATGCATAAAAGGTTGCAGTCGGCCACCAAATCGACTTTTCGTCTTCCGTACGCCTTTGGCAACGGCTCGAACTTTGCCCGATGTGGCACTGAGAAACACGATGATGTTGTCGGCCTCGCCAAATGCGTAGGTGCGCAGAACGATGCCCTGATCGTGTTTGAGTCCCATGGCTACTCAAACCCCAAACGATCGAGGATATTCGGTCTCTGTTGCCAATCTTTCTCGACCCGCACCCGGAGATCGAGAAAAACGGACGTGCCAAACAGAGCTTCGAGCTCGACCCGTGCTTCGGCTCCGGCAGTCTTCAGGAGTTCTCCGCCCTTGCCGATGATGATGCCTTTTTGCGAGTCGCGTTCGACGATCGCCTGGGCATCGATGTACAACGTTCCATTGGCCCGCTCTTCCATCTCCCGAACCCTCACAACCAGAGAATGCGGTAGTTCGTCACGCAGACGATCAAGGAACTTTTCACGGACGATCTCACCGACGACCATGTGCTCAGGCTGATCGGTCGTGGCGTCTGACGGGAAGTACATCGGACCGTCGATGAGTCGTTCGACGATAAGGTCGGCGACTTTCTCGACCGCCTCTCCAGACACCGCCGACACGGGTACGTATACATCGAAATCCCATTCAGAGGCTTCGGTGAGTCGCTCGGCCACTTCGGCAGGGCTCGCCCGATCGACTTTGTTGATCACACAGATAACCGGAGAGCCGCTCGCCTTGGCGCGTTCGGCGACCCGACGATCCCCGGGGCCGACCGGTGCCAGCGCATCAAAGACCACGACCACGCAGTCGGCTTCGTTGAGGGTTCCCTGCACCATGGCGTTGAGACGCTCACCTAAAGCCGTCTTCGGCTTGTGCAACCCGGGAGTGTCAACCAAAACGGCCTGGGCGGTCGGTTCACCGTCCACCGACCGGGTCATGACCCCCCGGATGGTGTTCCGAGTGGTCTGCGGTTTGGTGGACGTTATGGATACTTTTGATCCGACCAGTGCGTTGACGAGCGTCGACTTTCCGACGTTGGGGCGGCCAACAACGGCCACAAATCCAGATCGCATGACAATCAGCTCGCTTCGATTTCAGAGGCGGGTTCGGCGTCATGTCGGACAACCCTGACCTTCGCCACCCGGCGGCCCTGCACCCGAACCGTGGTGATCGTGATATGGCCGACGTCGAACGACTCACCCTCACGAGGTACCCGGCCGGCCAGACCTAACACCAATCCACCAACCGTGTCCCAATCATCGGCTGGCAGGTCCACGTCGACAAGGGCGCCGAGTTCGTCGACGTCGAGACGACCGTCTACCAGCAAGGATCCATCGTGGCCGGTGATGACCATGGGATCTTCCCGGTCGTACTCGTCGGCGATCTCTCCGACGATTTCCTCAAGGAGATCTTCAATCGTCACGATCCCCGATGTTCCACCGAACTCGTCGACCACTACCGCGATGTGCGTCTGGTTCGCCTGCATGTCGCGCAGCATGTCCGAGACCCGTTTGGTCTCGGGGACGAAGTAGGCGGGGCGAAGAATTTCACTGATCGGAACCGGGCTGGCACCTTCGTCCATTAACTTGAGCAAGTCCTTGGCGTAGACGATGCCTTTGATGTCATCGATGCCGTCTCCCGTGACCGGGATCCTTGAGAAACCATGGGTAATGATGGTGCTGAGTGCATGTTCTGATGTGCCGTCGACTGTGATAGTCACCATGTCCGTACGGGGTGCCATGACCTCACGTATGAGTGTCCCTGAGAAGTCGAGAATCGATGAAATCAATCGGATCTCTTGATGATCATCCTCGTCGTGGCCTTCGGACACGACTTCTAACTCATCGTCATCGACGATGTCGTTTGCCACGTCACCGATCGAGCGGGCGACTTTGAGCAACAGTGCGAATCGGTAGGCCAGGAGTCGCGGGTGGGTCCGACCGATCGAACGGGGAACTGCATCACCGATGAACACGATGATCAATCCTGTGACTGCTAGCGCCCCGGCGAGCGCAACACCCTCCAGGCCGGCCGTGGTCAAAGCCCAGGCCGCCAGCAGCCCAGAGGTGATCAACAGCGCCGTGTGAACCATGCCGATGGCTGGCTGCAAACCGGGACGGTCCTCGAGCAGGCGGGCCGCAACGTCGGCGCCAGCTAATTCGTGGGCGTCATGGAGAGCATCGGCACGATGGGTGCGAATAAGCGATGCCAGAGCGGCGCGCAACAAACCGGCTACCGCAAGCAGCAAGACGGATACGACAGCTGCGACAATCATTAGGGGCGCGACCTGCCGATCTTTGCCAGCAGGACTTTCTCTCGGCCTTCCATAACCTCGGCTTCAGTGTCGTCGCCGTGGTCGTAGCCGAGCAGGTGCAACAGGCCGTGAACGACCATCAACGAGACCTCATCATCGAATTCGCTTCCCCGTTCCTTGGCGTTGTTGCGCACGTACGCCGGAGCGATGATGACGTCGCCGAGCGAAACAGGAGGCCCATTGTGACGACGCTCCGGTACCTGGCCAGGCTCGAGATGCTCAATGGGGAAGGCCAGAACATCCGTGGGGCCACTGCGCCCCATGAACCGTTCGTTGTATTCGGAAATGATGTCATCTGAGACGAAGAACAACGAAACCTCAGTCTCGTCGGTAAACCCTTCCTCTGTGAGGACCAGTTCGGCCAGTTCACAGAGGATGTCCGTACTCAGCGGATCGTCTTGCTCATCCGCCAGAAATATGTTCAAAACCTCATCGCTCCTTCTGACGTCGCATAGGAATGACGTCAGGTGCCTCGTCATCGGAGTCTACTGAAGCATCTTCGATCTCGGTTGAATCGTTAGGAGCTGGCAGGGCAGGAGATCCGTGCGGTAGGCCGGGATCAGTCGGGAAGTTCGGATACGGGATCCGCTGGTGATAATGACCAACCAGCGCTTCGACGAACGCCTTCTTGACCTGGGTTAGCTCGCCGAGCGTCAAGTCAGATTCTGATAGCTGGCCATCGTTGACCTTTTCTCCGACCACCCGTTCAACGACCTCTACGATCCGCCCCGGAGTCGGTGCCTCGCGAGAGAACACGGCCCGGGTGGCACCTTCGAGGGCGTCAGCCATCATGAGGATTGCCATCTCCTTCGTGCGGGGTTTGTGCCCAGCGTGCCGGTAGTGATCGACGTTGACAGCGCTTTCGCCGTACATCTCCTTGGCCTTCTCATAGAAGAAGCGCATGATTCCGTCGCCATGGTGAGACAGGATGCCCTCAGCAACCTCGGTTGGAATCCGGTACTCCCGCGCCAACGCCACGCCGTCACTCACGTGCTGCCGAATGACGGCTGCCGACTCTGCTGGGGGCATCTCATCGTGCGGGTTGGAGATTCCAAACTGGTTCTCGATGAAGTGAGTGGCGTTCTGGGTCTTTCCAAGGTCGTGGTAGTAGGCGGCAGCACGCGCCAGGAGATTATTTGCACCGATTGAGGCGGCGGCCTTGTCAGCGAGGGTGCCAACCATGAGCGAGTGATTGAACGTCCCCCACGCACGTTCTTGGAGCAACTGGAGGCCGGGATGGTTGCGGTTGGTGAGGTCGAGCAGGCGAAGGGACGTGGTGATGTCGAAAGTCAGCTCAAAGAAACTGACCGCCATTCCGGCTGCCAGCGCAGTGACCATGGTGACGGTCCCGGCCACGAGGGCGGACAGACCCACCGTTTGCAGGGCGAGCGATTCGTCCACCAGTGGGGTGTGGAAGAAGAAAGCCATGGCGGCTGCAGCAGCAGCCGAACCGACCGCTCCGGCCAGGACGGCACTGCCGAAGTCGGCTCGCCGGGAGATCGACGCCACAAACGGCACGGGAATGAACCCCGACAACAACGCATAGATCGTGTAACCAGGATCCCCTGTCGCCAGCGCGGTGATGGCGGCGGCAGCGACGGCGATGAGCACCGCCATTCGAGCGTCGAACAGAATGGCCACCATGACTCCGAAGGCAGCAGCTGGCACGGCATAGCCGCCCGCCACACTCAACACATCCATCACAGAACCAAGCGACGCGCTGGCGCGAATGGCCAATGCCAACATAACGACCAGCAATCCAAGCAGGGTTACCCGACGCAGCGACGCCCACACGCCTGGCCGGAACCGAGAGATATAGAACGCCAGGACCGCCATCACTACGGCAGTCGCCACGAACAGTGCAGCGAACTGGGTGGGAGTTCGACCCAACAGATTGAGTTCGACAATGGCATCGTGTTGGACCTGGCTGATGACCTGACCATCCTCCACGATCGTGCTGCCCTGTTTGAACGTAACGAGGACAGGCAGCACGCTTTCAGTGGCTGCGATCTTGGCTGCGTCGGTGGTGGCTTCATCCGGGAAACTGTTGGCTTCCAAGAAATAACCGGCCACTGCTCGTGCGGCGTCCTGAGACGCCAGCGCCTGATCTTGATCCATCTCGAGCGGAATAAACATGGCCTCAGACGCAACTCGCTGGCGAACCTCGTTCAGTTCCCCGGACTTGATACCGTCCCTGAGGACACCGAGGGCCCGCTGCCTGGCAGCGTCCTGAATCACGAGCAGCTGCGGAGATTCGCCGGCGGCGGTCCGCCAAACATCACCGGCGGCGACGCCGACCAACGTGGCCAAGCTGGGCTGGGTTGGATCGGTGTCAATGAGGTAGTCACCCGCCAATTGGTCAACCTGCTGACCAATCGGCGTGGTGAATGGCGTAAAACCAATGGCAGCGACCTCAGTGGCCGAGTCAGTATTCGGAGTGATCAACTGCGGGTTGTTGGCGCTCGACAAGGCAAACGCTTTCGGGAACTGTGGGTCGCGAATATCGACCTCAACCACGATCGGGCCCTCGGCAGAGATACCGGTGACCTTAAAGATTCCGGCCGCGTCTGTCCGGGCCCGGGTCACAACCCCGGCGCTGTCGGTGATGATCACATCGACATCGATCAGCGGAACGTCAACCTCGGGCGATGTTTCCGTCGGAAGGTCTGAGAAAAAGCCGTCCCCGGTCCGATCCAAGAACAACAGGCCGGACACTTCGGTGGTGGCTCCCGCCGCTGTCGTGGTGGTGTTCGCCTGTGTCGTGGCGGTGGTGTCAGCTACAGAGGTAGTCGGGATCGTTTCGGGGTCGGGCGGAACGGGGCGGTCAACCTCAACCGTCAGTGGTGGATCAGCGGCGACCACGTTTGACTTGATCTTCGAGAACAGGCCAACGATGTTTTCCTCGATTTGAGCCGTGACATTGGTGTCTTCCTTATAACGCTGCTCGACAGCCGCAGCGGCCTCGTCCTTTTTGGCGTTCGTTGCGTCGACGTCTTCGAGTTCAATTTCCTGCTCCGCCACATACCGTTGCGGGGCGACATCTCCTGCGACCAGATCGACGGCACCCGAATCGGCGCCGACAGACAGCGACGCCCAAACCAAGACGGTGGTAGCGGCGATAATGCCCCAACGGGCAGCGAAGTTAACCGGCTTCATTGCGGTCATCCTTGCTCTCATAACGTTCATAGGCGCGCACGATGTCTGCCACGATACGCGCACGCACAACATCTTTTCCAGTTAACCGGACAAATCCGACGTCTTCGATGCCCCGCAGAATCTCTTCGGACAGGCGTAGACCGGAGTTCTTGCCACTGGGGAGATCGGTCTGCGTGACGTCGCCGGTGATCACCATCCTGGAGTTGAATCCGAGTCTGGTGAGGAACATCTTCATCTGCTCAGGTGACGTGTTTTGAGCTTCGTCGAGGATCACGAAAGCATCGTTAAGCGTCCGGCCTCGCATGAAAGCCAGCGGGGCAATTTCTATCGTGCCCTTTTCGATTAGAGCCGCGGTGGTTTCGGGTCCAAGCATGTCGAACAGTGCGTCGTACAGCGGCCGAAGGTACGGGTCGATCTTGGCCGCAAGGTCGCCGGGCAAAAAGCCCAGTCGCTCGCCGGCCTCGACTGCTGGTCGGCTGAGAAGAATGCGTCGGACTTCGCCAGCGTTGAGCGCTGCGACGGCAGCCGCTACAGCTAGATAAGTCTTGCCGGTCCCGGCCGGGCCGATCCCGAAGGTCAGCGTGTGCGTCGCCAGCGCCTCTACATAGCGACGCTGGCCGGCCGTCTTGGCTCGTACGATCCGACCTTGAGAAACCTGTATGCCAGTCGCCATGACCGATGATGGGCTGGGTTCACCGGACGCCACCATGTCGATCACCCGCTGCACCTGCTCGCCCGTGAGCGCTTGGCCGGATTCGGCAATGCGGACTACCTCTTCGAGGACCGTACGGGCGCCAGTCACTTCGGCATCGGGTCCTGCAAGCAGAAACTCATCGCCTCTGGCGACCACCTGGACCGACGGGAACGCAGACTCGACGATGCGGAGGTGCGCGTCGTGCTGACCGACAACCGTCGGAATGAGCTCTACGGAGGGCACGCGCACGCGCACCTGATGTTCAGTCAAAGGGAACCTCGAAGTCGAATTCGATGGATGCTTCAGTATACGCCCGTTCCCTCCCTTTCCGAAAGAACGAACAAAGTAGGCAGGTAAGTTCCCGCGCTAGGTTTGGCCGTATGGCGACCCTCTTCACACGCATAATCAACGGGGACATACCCGGAAAGTTCATCTATCGGGATGATCAGGCGGTGGCGTTCATGACGATCGCCCCGATCCAGCCCGGCCATACCCTGGTCGTGCCAGTTGAAGAGGTCGACCACTGGATCGACGCATCCCCGGAACTACGGGCCCATTTGATGGAGGTCGCTGCCCGAATCGGAGTAGCTCAGATGGCAGCATTTTCGCCGGCCCGGGTAGGCGTCATCATCGCCGGGATGGAGGTTCCACACCTGCATATTCACGTGATACCGATGGAATCTGAGAAGGATCTCAGCTTTGCCAATGCTGACCCGTCGGCGACTGACGCGGAACTCGAAGATGCGGCCAACAAACTCCGCGTCGCACTACAAGGAACGACTCGTCAGCAGGGATAGACAGGATGGAACCGTCGGTAAGACGGTGTAGCGCCGTTTACTAAACCGGTGTAGCGCCGAGTTCGGAAAACATGGTGGCGATCGACTGCTCAGACTCTTGAAGCAATCCGGCCAGTACCTGAAGATCCGAGCGCCGAATGGTCAGCACCCGTCCATTAAAGTCCTGACGCATGATCTGAATCGCTTTGAGGAACCGTTCGACGATCTCCGAAGAAGACTCGTCGGACTCAAGGGCGTTGAGATCGATGGAGATGCCACCCGAGCTCCAAGGCGGGAGTCCGTCGGTTGCGCCACGCCCGTCAGGCGGTAGCAACTGATCGACCGGCACGGAGTAGAACGAGGCAAGCCTTTGAAGGCGGGGAAGAGACAAGCTCCGCTCTCCTCGTTCGTACGCACCGAGCACGGAGGCTTTGAACTCTTGACCTGAGTTAGCCTCGACATCTTGAAGAGACAAGCCTTTTTGTTTACGGATCGAACGAAGGCGTCTACCGACTGCCTCATTATAGGTTTCCGTCACGCTTCCCCTCCTTAACCACAACAATAGCAACCAAAGCACCGCGCGTGAAGTAAACACTCTCGGTGACCTTCTCCCAGCCCCGCTTAAGTTACCACGCGAGGCACCCGAAGTAACGCACCTCCGATAATCGCAGCCGTTTCGGTACGCAGGACATGATCCGACAGACGGACCGTTGCCCGTCCGGCGAGCTCGTCAGAATGCCATCCGCCCTCCGGTCCGATCGCCAACGTCGCCGGAGACTCAGACAACGCACCACCCGAAACGTCGGCGAGAACAGCATCCGGCAGCATGTCTAACGACCCGGTCTCCACCCGTAGCAAAAACCCGGACCTGCTCTGCTCGAGTGCGCCAACCGCCCACGCCTCGCACCGAGTCGGCGATGGAGCGGCCGCTTGCCCGAAGCGAGTAGTCAGCCAGACGAGACGCGAAACTCCCAACTCCCCCAGCTTTTCGACCACGAGGCGTTGCCGGTCTTTGGCCTTCGGCGGTGCGACGGCCATCGTGATTATCGGTCGATCAGGCAACTGGCGTTCTTCGTCGCGCACTAAACGCCCCGACTCCCACACCCCTTCTCCGATAACGCCGCGGCCGTCGGTGTACGAGAGCGGTAACCCGTCCTTGTAGCGAAGCACCTTCTCGAGGTGTCGTCGCTGATCGGAACTGAGTTCAATAGTGTCGAGTTCGGCGATCTCGACAAGAAGATGTGGAACGTGCCCCATCTGAGATCAGCGAGCTTTTCGCCACCGGCGCGACGAAGAGACCGATTCGTCACGAAGCTCGGCAAACTGTCTGAGCACTTCGGCTTCTTCGGTGCTGAGATCAAGCGGAACGGCCACGCCGATCTCCACCAGCAGCCGACCTCTGCCTCGCCGGCCAAGCCGATGCATCCCTCGATTCGGAAGGGTGATGATTGTGCCCGGCTGCGTGCCGGCTTCGATGTCGATTTCAACATCCAGGTCGTCGATGGTTGGCACCCACCGCTCCGTCCCCAACGTTGCTTCCGCAATCCCAACGTCGATTCGATGAATCAGATCGTCGCCGTTACGGATGAACCTGTCGTCGGCTTCGACCCGCAGTTCAACGTACAGGTCGCCGCTCGGCCCGCCCCGCTTGGCCACTTCTCCCTGACCCGAAAGCCGCAGCCGGGTCCCGTCGGAGACTCCGGCGGGGACCTCGAGGAGAACATTTCGGCCTTCGACTACCCGACCATCTCCGCGGCACGTCGCGCATGGGTTCTCGACGATCTGGCCGAGGCCCGAACACTGGTCGCAGGCCGCAACGGTCATCATGGCTCCGAGCATGGTCTTTCGCTGCACGCGAACCTGGCCGGCCCCGCGGCACTGTACGCACGTGACGGGACGGCTGCCTTCAGCGGCGCCAGTGCCGGAACAGGTGGAACACTTCACCGCTCCCCGGAACTCCACTTCGATGGTGGCGCCGAACGCGGCATCCCTCAGACTGATGGAGGCGCCAGCCAGGACATCACGCCCCCGCTCGGGGCCGCGGCTCGCGCCAAACCCTCCCCCACCGAAGAACGAGCTGAGCAGGTCTTCGAGGCCACCGCCTCCGAAGAGGTCTCCGAAGTCGAACGTCTCGCCACGGTCATACAGGCGACGCTTTTCGGGATCTGACAGTACTTCGTACGCTTCGGCAGCTTGCTTAAAGCGAGCTTCGGCCTGGACGTCGTCAGGGTTGACATCAGGATGGTTATCTCGGGCGAGACGCCGGAACGCCTTCTTGATTTCCTCGATGGATGCGTCCCGAGAGACACCCAACGTCGCGTAGTAATCCTTGCTCATGTTGGCGACAGCTTAGGAAGCTTACGAACCAAGTCGGTCGACGAGACCGTCGCGGACTTCTTCGATGATTTTTATCGTCCTGCGATAATCCATCGCCATGGGTCCCACCACGCCGATCGAACCGGCTGATCCACCGGCCAATTCATAGCTCGACGAGACGACTGCCAGGTCGCGGCCAGCCGGACCGGGGATCTCTTCTCCAATCCGGATCGAGGTTCCCGGGTGAGTACTGATCATAAGCGCCAACAGAGTCGCCTCCCGCTCAAGAACCTCGAGCACCCGGTTGACCACTGAGAAATCCTCCCAGACCGAAGCCATACGTGCCGTGCCACCTACATATATCTGGCGGGTGGACTGATCGCTACGGACGATCACCTCGAAGACCCGATCAAGCGTAATCCGGGTTGCAGGCGAAACTGTGACCGAACGCTCGGCCAATCCGGCGGCCGCATCCGGAATGCTGCGCCCGACCAGCAGGTCGGTGATGAGTTGCTCTACCTCCGTAACGGCTGCTTCGTTGACGTCGTCGGCGAGACTCACGATGTCCTGGGAAACCTGTCCGCTTTCGGTGACGAGCACCACGAGGATCGTCCTCGATCCGGTCTTCACGACATGGACGCCGAGAATCTTGTCGCCTCCGAGACCGGGACCAAGCACGACTGCCGGATACGTCGTCTCGTCAGCAACCAATTCTGTGGTGGCTTTAAGCAGTCGCGACAGTTCGAGTTGGACCGACGAAAAGAACGTGTTGATTCGATTCTGCGTGCCCCGGCGAAGGTGGCCTGGTTCTGAGTGATCGACGTAGTAGCGGTAACCTTTGGCGGTTGGCAGTCGCCCCGCCGAGATGTGCGGTTGGAGAAGATAGCCCTCAGCTTCGAGAGAGGTGAGGTCGTTGCGAATCGTTGCGGTTGACACCGCCAACCCGCTGCCTTGAGCAATCGCGGCCGAGCTAACCGGTTCGCCAGTCGCGATGTACTGCTCGATCAACGTTTGCAGAACGACGATCTTGCGATCATCCAACATGCTCATCACCAGATGTTGTGGTCTTCAAGATGCTTGAACGGTATCACTCTGGCTCCGGAACCGCTAAGACTTCTCGAATAACGGTGTCGGTCAACAAGGGCCGAACCACCACGATCCGCCCTTCTCGCAACTCGACGATCCCTGCCTCGACGAACTCCGGATGCGATTTGAGCAGCTGGCCACCACCTTCACCTGCGACGACGCCCGCCGAGCGCCGCAAGCCGAGCATGAGTCGTTCGAGTTCCCGGTCCCACCCAGAAATAACCGACTGGCCTGCCAGAGGAGGACGACCCGCCTCAACGGCTTCGAGGTAGCGATCGAGTCGACGCAGGTTCCGGGACCGGACCCCGTCCCGATGGCCGTGTGCTCCCATGCCAAAAGCAACGTATTCACCCTGTCCCCAGGTAGCCAGGTTGTACCGACAGGGCTCGGATATGGCGTAATTCGAAACCTCGTAGCGAGTGAAACGTGGCGATAAGCGTTCGGCGGCCCGCTCCCACCGGTCAGCCTGGACATCGTCGTCAGGGGCGGGATAGCCTTCGGCAACGGCCCTCGATAGCGGCGTCCCAAGCTCGACGGTTAGTGAGTAGGCGGAAATGTGGTCAGGTTCGGTCGTCAGGGCGATGTCAAGAGTGGTGTCCCAGGAGCTGTCAGTTTCGACCGGGTGCCCGTAGATGAGGTCGATTGAGACGCGGTCCAAAACAGCGATCGCTTGCTCGACGGCGGTACGAGCCGTGGCACCATTGTGGAGTCGGCCGAGAGCCTGAAGAACTTCGTCATCAAATGATTGCACGCCCATCGACAGACGGGTCACGCCCGCCTCCGAGTAGCCACGACTAGTGGTGGTGTTGATGTCTTCGGGGTTGGCCTCCATCGAAACCTCGACGTTCTCGGAAAACCCGAACTTCTCCCGGAGAGCCTCGATGATTGAACCAATGAGCTCGGGGGGGAAACGTGATGGTGTTCCGCCTCCAATAAACACTGCGTCGAGAGGACTCCAGGATTCGGCCATGGAGATTTCACCGAGCAAAGCCTGGTGATAGCGCTCGATGAGATCATCTTGGCCGGCGACGACCGCAAAATCACAATAAGGACATACCCTGGCGCAAAAGGGAATGTGCAGATACGCCGATCGCCAGGCGCTTGCGCGGTCGGCCAGAATCGGGGAATCGGGCAGCAGCGAGGTGAGCGGTGGCGCCACTAGCGCTCGCTGGTATCGACCCGCAGGGCGGCGACAAAAGCCTCTTGCGGCACTTCGACCGCACCGACCATCTTCATGCGCTTCTTGCCTTCCTTCTGCTTTTCCAGCAGTTTGCGCTTTCGGGAGATGTCGCCGCCGTAGCACTTGGCCAGCACGTCCTTACGGCGCGCCTTGACCGTTTCGCGCGAGATGATGTTGCTGCCAATCGCGGCCTGGATCGGTACGTCGAACATCTGACGGGGGATGAGCTCCTGCAGGGTTTCGACCATGCCCTTTCCGTATTGGACCGCCTTGTTTCGATGGGTGATCGTGGAAAACGCGTCAACGGGCAAACCTGCCAGGAGAATGTCGACCTTCACGAGGTCGGAGACCCGGTACCCGGTCGGCTCATAATCAAGGGAGGCATATCCTCTGGTCCGACTCTTGAGGTGGTCGAAGAAGTCGAAGACGACCTCGGCAAGGGGCAGTTCGTAGATCAGCTCGACCCGCTCGGGCGTCAAGTACTGCATGTGATGCATCGAACCGCGCCGTGACTGGACGAGGTCCATGATCGTCCCGATGTATTCGGAAGGAGACAGGATCATCGCCCGCACATAGGGTTCTTCGAGTTGGGCAACACTCGTCAAATCCGGGAGGTCCTGCGGAGATCGAATTTCTATGACCGAGTCGTCGGTGAGGGTGACCCGATACGCGACCGATGGGGCGGTTGAGACAAGGTCGAGGTTGTACTCGCGCTCCAAGCGCTCCCGCACGATCTCCATGTGCAGGAGGCCGAGGAATCCGACCCTGAAACCGAATCCGAGCGCCCGCGATGTTTCCGGTTCCCAGATCAATGACGCATCATTTAACTGGAGCTTCTCAAGAGCTTCGCGCAGGCGTTCAAAGTCGTCGCCGTCGGACGGGAAGAGGCCGGAGAAAACCATCGGCTTCGGTTCGTCATATCCTTCGAGCGGTTCCGAAGCTGGATTGGCGACCAGCGTGACGGTATCTCCAACTCGAATCTGATCGATGTGCTTCACGCCGGTAATCAGCAACCCGACTTCGCCGGCAGCCAGTTCCTGGAGTGGCACGATGCGGGGTGTGGACACGGCCAGTTCGTTGGCCGCATGCTTGTCACCGGTTGCCATGAACAGCACTTGGTCACCTTTGCGGAGGCGGCCATCGACAACCCGAATGGAACAGACCACCCCGCGATAGGTGTCGAAGTACGAGTCGAAAACCAGAGCCCTGAGCGGAGCGTCGGCATCACCAGCTGGCTTCGGTATTTGCTCCACGATTCGATCGAGCAGTTCACCAATGCCCTGACCGGTCTTGGCGGAAACTGCCAGAACGTCGCCAGGATCCCCCCCAAGAATGGCCGCTATTTCGGCGGCGGCACCTTCCGGATCGGCGGATGGCAGGTCGATCTTGTTGATGACCGGAACGATATCAAGTCCTGCCTCGATAGCCAGATAAGCGTTGGCGAGCGTCTGGGCTTGGGCTCCTTGGGCGGCATCGACGAGGAGCACAGCCCCTTCGCAGGCTGCCAGGGAACGCGACACCTCATAGGAAAAGTCGACATGACCAGGAGTGTCGATCAGGTTGATTTGATAGTCGTGACCGCGGTATTCGTGACTTAGCCGGACCGACTGAGCCTTGATCGTGATGCCCCGTTCGCGCTCGAGGTCCATCGTGTCGAGCAACTGCTCGCGCATCTCGCGCTCGGTAACAGCTCCCGTGAACTCCATCAGGCGGTCGGCGAGGGTCGATTTACCGTGGTCGATGTGGGCGATGATCGACAGGTTGCGGATGTATTCAGACATCGATCACGCCGGGGCCATCTGGCCGAGTACTACCTGGGGGAAGAACGTCAGCCCAGGAGTGAATTGACTTGCTTCGTCAACTGGGACTTGCGACGGGCGGCAGTCTCCTTCTTCATCACGCCAGAGGATGCAGCCTTGTCGATGCGAATCTGGGCGGAACGAAGGGCAACTTTGGCCTGGTCGCCATCACCGGACTCAGCCGCGGTGAGCGCCGCTTTGATGCTGGTTTTCAGTTCCGAACGAACGGCCTTATTCGCTATCCGTCGCTTTTCGTTCTGACGGTTGCGTTTGATCTGAGACTTGATATTGGCCATTAAGAATCCCGGTGAAGTAAGCGAAGTGGTCGGTCGAGACGCGTTTACGGCGCCTGCGGACCACCACTCTACCAAACCCCACTCAAGCGGGCAAAGTAGGCGTCGTCATCGACTCCACCGGCACAACGCCACGGTGAGGCGCTCCATCGTCAACCGGTAGGTATCTTCGGGTGCCGTCTTCAAAAGATTGTCGGCCCTGACCAAGGCGGCGACCGATTTGCGAAGGTTCGGTTCACTAATACTGGCCCGGGACGCATACAGCTTCTTCGCCTTCCAGGGCGGCATACGGACCTGTTTCGCAAATGCGTCAAAGTCGGTGGCCACGGCTGCCAGCGACCGCGCCCGGAGTTGGGCGTCGAGTTGTCCAACTAACTGGAGGGGGTGGCCATGGACAAGAAAATCTTCAAGGTGCTTCAGGGCCGACCCGACGTCTCCGGCCTCGACCGCGTCGCCGTATCCAAAGGTTGCCACGTCCGGCCGGTTCTTGAATCGATTGAGAATGAGCTCCCTGGTGATCGGCTCACCAGACATCGCCAATTGATCCAGCGCCTGACCCAACGAAGCAACGTCGGTGCCAAACCGACTGATGAGTGCCTGAGAAGCCTGGTTGTCGATCCGCATGCCCCGGTTACGGAGCTCTTCGCCTAACCAGTTCAGCGCCCCTTTTTCGCTCAGCGGGGCAACCTCGACCTTGGTTACGTAGTCCTTGATGTTCATCGACCTGGGCAGCGCCCCGAAGGCGACGAGCACGACGAAACATGCTTCCGGGTCCATCATGGCGATCAGCTCGGTGAGAATCTTCGCTTCGTGGGCCTGAATCCACTGAGCGTTCACGAATTCGACAGCCTGCCGATCCCCGAACAGTGAGCCCGACTGCAGCGCTGGAACGGCTATTTCTAACTCTGATCGCATCGGACCGTCGCTGTCGCCTTCAGAACCTCGCTGCGGTACGTCGATTCGAATTCGATTGGTGGCACCGAACGTCTCGATAGCGGCGTTGGCCTGGTCCAGCATTTGCTGGCGCTCCCCCGGGCCATCCCGCTTGCAATAAAGGTGCAGGACCGGTTTCACGGGCCGATCAACAACGAACCGCTGAACTCGTGGAAGCCCTCACCAAGACGAAACGTCACAGTTTCGGATTCGGTAGCGCCGGGGCTGACGGTCCCTATCGATACCGGGATGATCTGGGTTCCCATCATGCTCAGGTCGCCCAGAGAAATTGCCACAGTCCCCCGCCACGTGAAATCGGAATGGTTCGTCACGATCAGCGTCAGCTCGGCGTTTTCCTCATCTGGTGCGGCGGCCTGGAGATCAACATCAATGCCGCCACAGATCCCTTTCTGGTCGACTTGATCGGCAGTTATCGCGGCCGACGACAAGACGATGGCGTCGCCGTCCTCAAAGATCACCGAAAAAGGCTTCTCGACCTCAGCCTCGCACGTCGAGATGTGGGTGAGGCCTCGTAATGACGACGTTCCGATCGGAATCAGGAATACGGCGAACAACGAAACAATCGCTATTCGTGACTTCAGAATGGACGGCATCGACACGACCTGGCTTGGCTGTCGGGCAGGTTAGTCACCTTTCCTCAGGGACCGATGGCTACTATCTCGGCTCGATGGCTGCGCCGATGAAACTGCTCAATTATGAACGTACCCGCTGGATTTTGCTGACGGCCGGACTGATCCTGCTTGGTGGCATCGCCGCGGTCATGTTCGCCAGGCGGGTCGATCCGGTCGAAGTAGCCGCCACCATCTTGTTCCTGCCAGTGTTTATGGCCTTCCTCCTCTTCGGGCTCCGAGGAGGGCTGGTGGGCGGAGTGTTGGCCGCAGTCGCCTACCTCGTTCTCCGCTACCCCGCCATTCAGGCCGTTGGCCTCGACCGGTTCGTCGGATTGGCTGCCACCCGCACCCTGGGTTACCTCATGTTTGGTGCGGCTGGTGGATGGGCCACTTCTGTGCTCAAGACGTCGATTACGAAGCTAGACCTCTACGACCACATCGACAGTGAGACCGGACTGCACAACTCGCGGTATCTGCTCGAAACTCTCGATCTCGAAAGGTCGCGAGCCATCCGGTACGAAAAGGTTTTCTCCGTTGTGACCATCGAGCGAATCCTCGAATCGGAAGGCAAGTCCCGCGTAAGGCTCATCAAAGAGATTGCTGCCAGTATTCGCAGCGGCGTTCGCACCGTTGACCAGGTCGTTCATGCCACCAACGATCGGGTAGACATCTTCACCGTGATCCTCCCCGAAACCGGCCAGGAAGGTGCCAGCGTCTTCGCCCGTAAGCTCGCCGAACAACTTGACGCATCTGGACTGTCTGTCGGGGAAGGGACTTGGATGACCAGGGCGATCACCTTTCCTAACAACGAGGCGGGCCTTGATGAGCTCGTGACCCGCTTCAAGACGATTCTCAAGGCGGACTTTCCGGAATCGGCAACCGTATAAGCACGTCGCCGTCCAGGTCGGTCCGCATGACCCGCATGCCCGCTCCGGCCAGGGTCCCGATCACCTCCGGATCAGGATGCCCGAACGTATTCTCACCAACCGGGATCACGGCGGTGGATGCGCCCGTGGCGACCAACCAATCAAGGTCGCTCGTCGCCGAACCGTGATGCGGGACCTTGAGAATGTCGACCTCGATCTCCCCGAGTTCTTGCTGGGCGAGCCTCTCAACATCACCAGCCAAGAGGATGACGGTTCCATTGATCGTGACTCGGACGACCACTGACTGATCGTTGAGATTGTCGTATCGGCGGAGCGGTCCCAGCACCTCAATGACGATGTCACCGAGCTGGAACCGGTCTCCTGGTTCGGAGACCCGCATAGGCACGCCCGCCCCTGCCAGATCCCGCTCGAGCAGAGAGAACTGCACGCCCGGCTCAGGTGAACCGGGATGCCAGAAAACGCCGATCGGATAGCGATCGACGACATCCAACATCCCGGCCAGGTGATCGGCGTGGGGATGCGAAAGGATGAGGAGATCGATCCGTTCTACGTCGTAGCGCCTGAGTCCGGCGAGGAGCAAGGGTGCGTCTGGCCCGCCGTCGACGAGGATCACCTCACCACGGGGCCCAAACACAAGAATCGCGTCACCCTGCCCCACGTCGAGAACCACGAGCGCCGCTCCGACCGGCCTACCACCAGCAGTCACCGTAATGACCGCGAACAACACTGCTCCGACCATCACTGCCGGGCGCAACACGCGGTTGCCCAGTGCCACAGCCCCGGCGACCGTCATCGCAAATCCCAGCCATCCGACCTGAGGCCAATCGGCGGCCAGGTGGGCGATGTCGAGCACGACCGAGGCGAGTCCGACCGCGAGATGGGTGATCGGGTCAGCACCCACCAGCAACCCGATACCCCCCGTTGCGGTGGCGGCAGCGACCAAAGGCGCCGCCACGACATTGGCAATCGGCGACAAGACCGGCAGGGTTCCAAAGTGGAAGAGGAGCAGCGGAGCAACAGCCAGCTGAGCCCCGAGCGTCACCGACAGTGCCGATCCGAACCAGCCAGGACGGATATGAGAGAACGCTCTCCCGAACCCCATCACCCCCACGGTGGCAGCAACCGAAAGCTGAAATCCCACACTTCCGGCCAGTTCAGCCGACCAGAGCAACAGGCCGGTCACCGACACTCCGAGGACCGACCATCCCGACAGCGAAATGCCAGCAGCCCGGCTGACCAGCAACAGGCCTGCCATCACCGATGCCCGCAACACAGAAGGCTCCCACCGTGTGACGATCACGAAGATGGCGAGGCCAAGGATCCCGAACACGGCCCTCCGGCGGGGACCCATCGCCAGCGGACCGCTCACCAGCCACCACAATCCGAGAAACAGGGCAACGTTGCTTCCCGACACGGCCACAAAGTGAGTCAACCCAGCCCGGCGCAGCACGTCGTAGTCAACGGCTGAGAGGGCGCGGGTATCACCGATGAGGAATCCGGAAACGAGGGCGGCGCCCGGGTGATCGCCCCACGGCTCTAAGCCACTGGCAACCCGGTGGCGTACTCCGTTGGCTACGGCGACCAGAGGCGTTTCCTCGCCGTCGACTACCACCACACTCCGAGCATGCACCCTGCCTTGGAAGGCGCGGCCGGCCAGTCGGCCACCGCCAGGCGCGAGACGACCAGTCAACTCAACCGTCTGGCCGGCCTCTATACCTTTCGTCTCGCCTTTCGCATCGCCATTCGCATCGTCGACGGAGACAGCCAGCCGAGGGCCGTCCCAGGCCACCCAGGCACCTTCGAGCCTGATCGCCTCTGGTTGGTAAAGGAAGCTGCCGCGAAGCGGATCGGAGCTAGCGCGACCGAGCACGGTCACCGGTCCATCTACCAGCTCCACCTGGCCGGACCGGGTAGCTGCCACCGCCGCTGACGCTATCCCCAACGCAACGGCGAGAGCGAGAACGCCGAGGAGCGGCTCGCGAACCACACCGACCAGCACCAGGCACGCAGCCAAGCCCAGCCCAAGGATGGGGTATCGAGCCAGGTAGATTCCGGTCCACACTGCTGCTCCGAAGGCCAGGGTCGCCTTCCCGACCGGGTCGGGCAGCGAAAGTCTTCTGATCACGGAACCCGCACGGCGTCACGAAGGGATGCCAGCTTGGCTTCCCCTATCCCCGGAACGTCGAGCAGATCCTCCACCGACCCAAACGCACCGTTCTGGTCACGAAACGCCACGATTCGTTCGGCAAGAACAGGCCCGACTCCGGGCAGGGTTTCAAGGACCGTGGCGTCTGCAGTGTTGATCGGCACACGTCCGTCGCCTAAGGCTGCTCCGCCGGGTGATTCGGTCGGCACGATCACCTGTTCGCCGTCGTGGACCGGGGCGGCCAGGTTGATCGCCTCAAGTACTGCCGCCGGCGTGACCCCTCCGGCGGCCGCGATGGCGTCGGCCGTTCGGCTATCCGCAGGGACTACCACGACACCGGGCGTGACCACGGCGCCCGACACGTGAACGAGAATCGAGCTTTCGCCGAGTGACTCAGCAACCAGCACCGGTTGCGGTTCGGGCGCATCGGCCGACCGCCACACATACACCAAACCCGAACCGGCCACCACAGCGACAGCAACCAGCGCGACCAACCGCTCCATAGATACCCTTCCCAGCCGCCGGCTATTCGTATCACGGCAGTCGCCACCGAGGAAGGGGTATGGTGGGCGCCGCC
>CBDTUI010000042.1:0-20266 GCA_965363765.1 uncultured Acidimicrobiia bacterium | reverse complement strand
GTGGATGCCGCCAACGTACATAACGTCGCGATTGCCGGCACTTTTGACGACTGCCAGGACCTCGTCAAAGACATGTTCGCTGACGAAACGTTTCGGACCGACCTCCGCCTGTCCGGAGTGAACTCCATCAACTTCGGCCGGATCATGGCCCAGGTCGCCTATTACGTGTGGACGTTTCTGCAACTTGAACGCCAGCCCTTTTCTGTGGCGGTTCCCACCGGCAACTTCGGGAACGCCTACTCGGCATATGTCGCATCAGCGATGGGCATTCCGGTTGAGTCGATCATCGTCGGCAACAACGCCAATCATGGGATAAGTCGTCTCATCGCCACAGGGTCGCTTTCCATTCAGGAGGTGATACCGACGGTTGCCCCCGCCATGGACATCGCCGTCCCTTCCAACATCGAACGCTTGCTCTTTGATGTGCTCGGACGGGATCCGAATCTCCTCAAGACCACAATGACCGATTTCCGCGAGCGAGGGGTGCTCAATATTCCCGCCTCGGAACTGGCCGGGGTGACCTCGCTGTTTCGGTCGGCGTGGATGTCCGACTCGGCGGTCGAAGGCTTTATGGGAGAGTTGCACCGAACTCATGGGATCATCGTCGACCCGCATACGGCAATCGGAATCGCCGCCGCCAGGATGCGTTCAGATCTGGCGAACACCCCGGTTGTCGCGATTGGTACGGCCCATCCTGCCAAGTTCGCTGATACGGTCGAACACGCCACCGGCGTCACCCCCGATATGCCCGCCCAACTGGCCAAGCTCGCCGAGATGCCGGAGCACTTTGTTTCGCTTGAGGCTGACCTTGCAGCGATCCAGGCCCATATTCGGTCGGTGACCCCGTAGCTCCCCGACCAGCAACGTCCTACGGCTTCAGAACGCCCATGGCGCCCCCACCTGTGTCCTCCTCCTCGGCGAACGGGTCGAACGCGCGTCCTGCGGGTTTGCCCGATGGCGACGCTGATTCGCCCTGATCTCGCCACCGTTTCTGGTCAGAGTTCCCAGTTGAGCATCGTGTGTTGTTCGATCCCCAAACATGCGCTAGAGTATGGGTCGACGCAGTCCTGCGTCACCTCTGAGACATTCCTGCGTGCGGTACGTGTTTTACTCAAATCCGCCCGAGGATCCTCCCCACAGTTCGAACCGTAACGGGTTTCGGAAAGGACACTATGACCAGTCGAGCCGACCTTCAGGGCAAGACGATCAATGATCTTCGGTCGATAGCCACTGCGATTGGCATCGGCCCCGATGGCCTCCAAAAGGCCAAACTCATCGATGCAATTCTTGGCTCTGACGACTTCGACTCGTCCGAAGCTCCGGCTCCCGTTGAGCTTCCGGCCGCCTCCCCCAAAACTGACGCCGCTCCTGAAGCATCAGCCGACGAGGATGACTCGTCGAGTGATGCCAGCAAGAAGACCTCTGGCGGCGGCCAATCGAGGCGCAAGCCTGCTGCCCGTAACGGGTCCGGCGATCAATCGGATACTGATTCGAATTCAGACTCTTTCGACTCGAACTCGAATGACTCCAACTCGGACGACGATGACGACGACCAGCAGCCAGGCAGCGATGGGAATCGCAGCCGCAATCGGAACCGCAATCGCAACCGCAAACGTGGTCCCCGCGATAACCAGCCTGATATCCCCGAATCTGAGATGGAGACCCGCGAGGGGTTGCTCGACATTCTGCCAGAGGGCTATGGATTCCTGAGGTGCTCGGGCTACCGGCCCGGAGACCTCGATGTGTATGTGTCGGCTAGCCAGGTCCGCAAGTTCGGCTTGCGCAGAGGCGACTTGGTAACCGGACCGGTTCGTCCGCCCCGCTCGCAGGAGAAGTTCGCTGCTCTGGTTCGGATCGAATCGATTTCCGGCATGGACGTCGAGACTGCCCGCAAGCGGCCCAAGTTCGACAAGCTCACACCGCTCTTTCCAGACGAACGGCTCCGACTCGAAGAAGAAGGCAAGCCCAGCCAGGTTCTCACCCGAATCGTCGATCTCATCTCGCCAATCGGCAAGGGACAGCGTGGCTTGATCGTCTCGCCGCCCAAAGCAGGAAAGACCACGGTTCTCAAAGAGATCGCCCAGTCGATCACTGCCAACAACCCTGAGTGCTACTTGATGGTCGTGCTGGTTGATGAGCGACCCGAAGAGGTCACCGACATGCAGCGCTCGGTCAAGGGCGAAGTGATCTATTCGACCTTTGACCGCCCAGCCGAGGAGCACACTCAGGTTTCAGAACTGGCCATTCAACGGGCCAAGCGTCTTGTCGAAATGGGCCAGGACGTCGTTATCTTGCTCGACTCGATTACCCGGCTGGCTCGAGCTCACAACCTCGCAACGCCCGCCTCGGGAAGGATCCTTTCCGGTGGTGTTGACTCCACTGCGTTGTATCCGCCGAAGCGGTTCTTCGGTGCGGCTCGCAACATCGAAGAGGGCGGCAGCCTGACCATCCTCGGTACGGCACTCGTCGAGACCGGGTCGAAGATGGATGAGGTCATTTTCGAGGAGTTCAAAGGTACCGGCAACATGGAGCTACGCCTCGATCGGCGCCTCGCCGACAAGCGGATCTACCCGGCCATTGATATCGAAGCGTCCGGCACCCGGCGTGAAGAGTTGTTGTTTGACCGTGATGAACTCGCCCAGGTTTGGAAACTTCGCCGGGTTCTTCTGGCGCTTGAGAACGGGGCGATTGAACTCTTGATCGACCGATTGAAGAGCACCAAGTCGAACGCCGAGTTCCTCGCTGAAGTCGCCAAGAACTCGTAACAATCCTGCGGTCGGATCGCCGAATCGCCAGTTCTGAACTCGCGCGGCATAATTGAAGCTGAAAAGGAGTTATAACTCTCATGCGTACTGACATACATCCCGATTACATCGAAACCACCGTTCATTGCTCCTGCGGGAACGAGTTCCAGACCCGTTCGACGGTTCCGGCCATCACCGCAGAATTGTGCAACGAGTGCCACCCTTTCTTCACCGGCAAGCAGAAGCTGGTTGACACCGGAGGTCGCGTTGAGCGCTTCCAGCGTCGTGCCTCGAAGAAGGCAGATCCGCAAGCCGTTCCGGCAGCTGCGGAGACCACCGAAGAGGCTTAACTCACCAACGTCCGACAAAACCACCGCCCAGGCGGTGGTTTTGTTCATGGAGAGGCAGACATATGGGCGCGTCGCCCGAACAGACTGTGGGGGGCCAAGCCGTCATTGAGGGCGTGATGATGCGCGCCCCGAGCGGATGGGCTGTGGCGGTCCGACTGCCGTCGGGTGCCATCGAGACCCGCTGTGAAGAGCTCCCTCGCCTTTCGTCCCGGTCCCGTCTGGCTCGTATGCCGTTCGTGCGGGGCGTGATGGTGCTTGGCGAGTCGGTCACGCTTGGGATGCGGGCACTGACCTGGTCAGCCCAGAAGCAGGCCGGTGAAGAAGAAGAAGAGCTGTCGAAAACGCAACTGGTCGGTTCGATGAGTCTGGCCGTGGTGTTCTTCGCAGCCGTCTTTATTCTCGGTCCCGCCGCCGCCGCCGAATGGCTGGCGGGGGAGAGCCGGGTCTTGTTTGGGCTCTATGAAGGCGTGATCCGGCTGGCCGTATTTGTCGGATACATCTGGCTGATCGGCCGCATGGAAGACATCAAACGGGTCTTCCAATATCACGGCGCAGAACACAAGACGATCCATGCCTACGAAGCCGGGGATCCGCTTTCGGTTGAGCACATCCAGAAATACCGGCCCGAGCATCCCCGTTGCGGCACCAACTTTCTACTCATCGTACTTCTGCTGGCGATCACCGTATTCACGATCATCGGCAAGGGCCCGATCTGGTGGCTGATCACCAGCCGTCTGGTATTCATCCCAATCATTGCGGGCGTTGCCTACGAGATTCTTCGATTCGCCGGTCTGAGCGCCGACTCAAAGCTCGGCAAGGCACTGGCCGTTCCCGGGCTGTGGCTCCAGAGATTGACCACCGGGCAGCCCGATACGGGCCAGGTGGAGGTGGCGGTTGCCAGTCTCGTCGCCGCGCTTGATAGCGCTTCGGTGGACGCCCTATACGCCAGAGGCGAAGTAGCTGTTGCTCGTTCGGTGGCCATTCCGAACTCGTCCGAGGAAGAGTGAGCATGGACGAGGTTCTGCTGGGTCGCCTCGAGGAGATCGTCCGGACCTTCGGTGAGGTCGAAAGTGACATGCTTGACCCGCGCATCCACGATGAACCCAACGTTTACGCCGACCTGAGCCGTCGCCACTCCGAGATGAAAACCATCGTGGATGATTTTAATCAGTGGCAGCAGGCGACTGCCGACGCAGCCGAAGCCGCCGAACTAGCCGAGGTCGAAGAAGATCCGGAACTGAAGGCAGAGTTCGCCAAGATGGCTGGAGAACGTTCTGTTGCCGCTGGCCGCATCGTCGAAGCTCTGCGTTTTGGTCTCGTCCCCAAAGATCCTGATGACACCAAGGACGTGATCTTGGAGATCCGGGCCGGCGTCGGCGGGGATGAAGCTGGCATCTGGGCGGGTGACCTTATGCGGATGTATCAGCGCTTTGCAGAAAGGCACAACCTTCGGATGGAGCCACTTTCGACGTCCGATGCTGAGGCCGGTGGATACAAGGAAATCTCCGTTGCCGTCAAAGGCAAAGGGGCGTTCGGTCAGCTCAAGTATGAGGCCGGGGTCCATCGGGTGCAGCGGGTCCCCAAGACCGAGTCGCAGGGTCGGGTGCATACCTCGACCGCCACCGTCGCAGTCCTTCCTGAAGCCGAAGAGGTCGAGCTGGAACTAGACCTGAACGATGTCCGCGTCGACGTGTACCGATCGTCTGGCCCCGGCGGTCAGTCCGTCAACACCACCGATTCAGCGGTGCGGCTCACGCACGAACCGACCGGTCTGGTCGTGTCTTGCCAGGACGAAAAGTCGCAGCTCCAGAACAAGGAGAAGGCCTTCCGGATTCTGCGTGCTCGCCTCTATGAGGCCGAGCGTGCACGCCAGGCTGCCGAGTATTCCGAGCATCGTCGATCCCAGGTTGGTACCGGGAATCGGTCCGAAAAGATCCGCACGTATAACTACAAGGACAATCGAGTTACCGACCACCGGATTGGCCTGACCATCAAGCAACTCGGGTCGATCCTCGACGGAGACCTCGATGAGTTCGTTACCCAGCTCCAGACTGAGGAGATGGCCAGTCGACTTGCCGAAGGCGAATGATGCGCCGTACCTTGTTGCTCGTGTGTGCGGTCGGGCTTGTCGCATGCACACCCGGCGGTGAGCGCGATGTCGACCGGACCCCTGTCGGTCCGAAGGCGACGGCCGGGGCAGTTTCGATTACGTACCCGCCTGACACTGCCCCTCTGACGATAAAGTCCGACGCGCTAGTAGCTGGCTGGAATGACGCGTTTGCGGACGATCTCGGAGCAGCGAAAGCGGTCGCTACGTTGAGCCGGATTGACGCCGGTTCGGTCACCGATCCGATCTCCCTTGAGGCGATAGTCGACACTGGAGCAGCGGTTGTCGTCCAACTGGCCGTCATCGACGGAGCCGGTGACGACGATCAGGCCCGATCTACCGAGGCAATCGAGCGGTTCCTAGGGCTGCTCTTCCCGAATAGTCCTGCCGACGCCCAAGCGGCCTTTGTGGGGTTGGGTTTCGGCGAGGAGGGAACACTCTTTGCGCTTAGTGAGGACGAGTTTCAGCTCAGTGGCATAAGCATCTATCGAGCCTCGAATGAGGACACGATTCTCCTTGGGGCAGTCGCTTCGCCATGACTACACGCGACATCATGGCGGCTGGTCGTCTACCTCGACACGAGTCCGAACGGTTGTTGATGAAAGTCACCGGAGGTTCCAGGGCAGAGGTGTTAGCCGGTATTCCTGTGGACGATGAGTCGGCCTTGGCATACTCGGTGTTGTGTCGGCGTCGCCTCGCCGGCGAGCCACTTCAGTACATTGAGGGTTCGCTGCCATTCGGTCTCTGTGACATCACCGTCGACGGCCGAGCGCTCATTCCCCGCCCCGAAACCGAGTATCTGTGGGAGCTAGCCAGCACCCTTCCTGAAGTAGCGCCAAAGCTGATTGTTGACCTCTGCACGGGTTCTGGAGCCCTAGCCATTGGTCTGGCGGCAATCTATCGCGACGCCGACGTCGTGGCGTCCGACGTCTCCGAGGACGCCCTGACGCTTGCAGCTGGCAACGCCGATGCCAATGACCGGCCGGTCCGGTTCTTCCAGGGTGACTTATTTGACGCACTACCGGACGAACTGGCTGGGCGGATCGATTTGTTTGTTGCCAACCCTCCCTACGTGTCAGAAGACGAAATGGCCGATCTTCCCGCTGAGGTGGCCGACTGGGAACCGCATCTCGCTCTCGCCGCCGGGCCAGACGGCCTGGCGATTCTCAGGAGACTGCTGGCAAGGCTTCCAAGGTGGCTCGCCCCCGACGCCTGGTTCTTCGTCGAGGTTGGATCCGGCCATGCCCAGGCGGCCCTCGACCTCCTACCGATAGGCCTGTCGGGCCAGATACGACGAGACCTCACCGGCCGAGACAGATACCTGGTTGGCCGGCGTCTGTGACCGTAGTGTCGATCGCGCAGGCCGTTGACCTGTTGGCTGGCGGCCAACTCGTCGGGATTCCGACGGACACGGTGTACGGGCTGGCGGTCGACCCGCAAAACCGCCAGGCCATCGATCGTCTCTTCGCCCTCAAGGGACGTTCGCCCGACAAGCCGTTAGCCCTGCTCGTATCGGACTTGGCGCATCTTGCCGACTGGGTTGACATCCCCGATTGGGCAGTTGACCTACTGGATGCGCACTGGCCTGGAGCGTTGACCGTCGTAGGCTCGGCGGGTCGACTGATACCCGAAGGCGTCGGTGATCCGGTACGTAAAACTGTTGGGGTGCGAGTGCCTGATCATCCAGTTGCCCAAGAGATCCTGTGGCAGACGGGGCCGTTGGCAGTGACGTCAGCAAATCTCACTGGTCTGCCCGACTGTCATTCGCACGAAGCGGCCAACGAACTCCTCGGCGACGCGGTCGCTGGCTACGTGGCCGGTGCGGCTCCGGTCGGAATGGCTTCGACCGTCGTCGATGTGACCGGTACCGAGCCGGTGATTCTCCGACAGGGGCCAGTAAAGCTCTAAGCGACCACTCAGGCCGCCTGGCCATCTACCTCAGATCAGTTTCATCTCGTAGACGTTGGTGTTTCGCTGCTCAAAGCCCATTGATTGGTAGAGCCCGTTGGCGGCCTCGCGGGACGGTCGCGAGGTAAGGCCGATAGCTTTGGCACCGATCCCCCTGGACTGCTCGATGGCTGCTTCGGTAAGGCGCCGACCGAGTCCGGTACCGCGGGCGGCTTCGGCAACCACCACGTCTTCAATGCGAGCCCGCACGCCGGTGGGGCTGCGAAAGATGATGAGCGTCAGCGAACCGACGATGGTCCCGTCCTGTTCGGCGATCAACAAGTGCGTGTTGGGGTCCGAGACAATCGTGCCCAACGCTTCGCTCGTCGGAGGGGGACTTGACTGGGATAGCTGGGGGATCAGTCGGGCAAAGGCGTCGACGAGTTCATCGGTGACGGTGGTGGCTTCTGAGATCATGCGGTCAGTCTACGGTGCGAAGGGTGGCCGGACCGTCCCAACGCTGGAGCGTGCTGGCATCTTTGATCATGTGTCGTCGATGACCGAACCGGCCAGTACCGCCTCGATGGTGTCGGCGAGGGTGTGGGTGTAGTCCCATTGCGCCAACTGGATGAGGGCGCCATTTGCACTTTTCGGATGGATGAATAGTTCGCTCCACATATCTGATTCGCTGTAGCCGGACACCGTGAATCCGGACGCCTCGCAGATGGCGGATGCCTCGCGCAGGTCGGTAACCTTCAGGGTCACGTGATGCATCCCCGGACCGTGCGTGTCGAGAAAACGCCGGAGGAAGCTCGTTTCGTTGAGGGGCGCCAGGTATTCGAGTTTGCTCCCATCAACCAGCTTGAACTGGGCCCAACGAAACTCGTTGCGGACATGGTCGGCTCCGTCGTAGAACTTGGCCCCCATCAGGTCGAGGGTGGGGAGGGCGTCCTCGATACGTTCGACCGCATAGGCGACGTGATCGAATCGTTCGATGAGGTGACTGAGCGAATCCATATGTCGACGTTAGCCGAGTGGCGATGTGGCGCTGTTACGATTTCGTGTCCAACGCCACAGCGGAGCTCGTGAACATGATTGACAATCGCCCACTCGAAGACGTCGACCCGGAGATGGCTACGTTGATCCGCAAGGATCTGCAGCGTCAGAACACTCACATACACCTCATAGCCTCAGAGAATTTCGCTTCCCGAGCCGTCATGGAAGCGACCGGTTCGGTGTTCACGAACAAGTACGCCGAGGGGTATCCGGGGCGCCGCTACTACGAGGGATGCGACGTTGTTGACGAGATGGAGGAACTGGCCAACGCTCGGGTTCGCCATCTGTTCGACGCCGAGTACGTCAATGTGCAGCCACATTCAGGCGCTCAGGCCAATATGGGCGTGTACTTCGGCCTGATCGAACTGGGTGACACCGTGATGGGCATGTCCCTCGATCAGGGGGGACATTTGACCCATGGCTCCCACGTAAATTTCTCAGGGATGTACTACAACTTCGTGTCGTACGAACTCGACCGTGAGACCGAACTGATCGACATGGACGAGGTCCGCCGGGTGGCGCTTGAATGTCGCCCGAAGATCCTGCTGGCCGGCTATTCGGCCTATTCGCGTCATCTTGACTACGAAGCCTTCCGTTCGATTGCCGACGAGGTTGGTGCCATCTTCATGGTCGACGCGGCCCACTTCATCGGTCTGATCGCAGGCAAGGCTTATCCGAACCCGGTTCCCATCGCCGACATCGTCACGGGGACTACCCATAAGGCGTTTCGGGGGGCTCGGGGTGGCCTGATCATGGCCAAGGAACAGTTCGGCAAAGCGATCAACAAGGGGATCTTCCCTGGCGCTCAAGGTGGCTCGTTGTACAACCAGATCGCTGGAAAGGCGGTCGCGTTCCGCGAGGCCGCTCAACCAGAGTTTCAGACGTACGCCGCCCAGGTCGTGGCCAACGCTGCAGCCATGGCCGAAACGTTCATGGACCAGGGAGTCCGCGTCGTTTCGGGCGGTACTGACAACCATTTGATTCTCGCTGACCTGCGCTCCGTCGACGATGAGCTCACCGGTAAGTACGCGGCGACGATGCTTGAGGATCTCGGAGTTACTACAAACCGCAACTCGATTCCGTTCGATCCGCGGCCGCCATTTGTGACTTCAGGGATCCGCATGGGTACGCCGGCGATCACGACTCAAGGGATGGCCGAGGACGACTGCCGGGCGGTTGCCAAACTCATCTCAAGGGCGGTGCACAACCATCAGGACGAAGGTGTTCTGGCGGCCGTAAAAGAGGAAGTGGCCGCGCTCGCATCCAAGTTCACCCCGTATGAATCGGACTTCTCAGGCCACGTGTAGCGCTGACAGATCCGAGCTCAATCGACCCCGGCGTGGAGATCCAAGTTTGCTAGAAGCCGCGTTGGCCGCCCTGGAAGGGTCCGCTCAGTCCGGCCTCGAATTCGGCAACACTGGGCCCGCCGAGGCGATGGAGGAACCGGTTCCCCAAGACGTAGGTCACGATCAGCAATGGAATAATCGTTGGCCACGACGTGAGAACTTTCGAGACGGCCAGTGCTGCTGGCCGTTCGGCGAGATAGTAAAACCATTGCAGGCCCGCTCGCGCTGCGAAATAGACGGCCCAGACCGCCGTCACCGCTGTGTAGGCGGGGCGGACATCTGACCGCCAATACCAGTCGCGAGGCCAACGCCGCTGCACCCAGCTCGACCAAGCAGCCAATGGCTTGCCGACCGCGATACTGGCGAGGGCGGCGACCGCCAAAAGAGCTCCGCTGGCGATTCCCGGCAGGAAGAAACTCTCGGCGCGACCTGAACGGAGCGCCAGGAAAGCGGCAAACCCGATACCCAGGATCCCGCCCAGTGCATAGGAAGCTTTCTGCCCCTTACGAACTCTCCACACCGCTACTGCACTGCCAACCGCCAGGGCGATGACAACTGCCAAACCGAGGGTTGATATTGAGTGCACGCCGATGAAAGCAATCGGTGCCAGAAAGGAGTCTCCCACGGTTCGGTCCCCGACGAAGAGGTTTCGCAGGTCGGCGCGCAGATCATCCCAAACGTGGTCGTGTGTCATCACAAATAAGATACGGAGCCGAGAGCTGGATGGATCGACCCACCCCGGCACAGATACGGCTGACTGACCGTGTGTAGGTTCGCTGTTGTCATGTCGGTCGATGGTAGTGCCTACGGCCGACGATCTTTGCTAGGTGAACGGGTCCGGGTCAACGACGGGTACGTCGGGTTCGCCTGAACCGAGGGTGGGCGGCGGAGGCGGTGGAAGCATGGCGAGCGGGACATAAACTCGCGCCTTGGCGAGAAGAGTGATCGAGGTGACCCCGAGGCCAATGAATAGCCCGATATAGAACGGGCTGGCCAGGTCCGGGTGTGCGATGAGCCGGTAACTGAACGTCGCTACCGACGCCATCAGCAGCAGGACCGTCAACAGCCCCGCCCCGCGGTAGACATTGATCGCCTTGTGAAAGACGCCAACGAGAGCCACGAGCCCGAGCGCGATCGCACCGCCTACGAGCGCTGCGGCGAATCCGCCCAGGAACCCGGTCACGGTGCGAAGTATTGGACGACGAACATGGTGCCGAATGATACGGCAGTGCCGGGCAGACACGTTGGCAAGGGGCATTATGTATCTGTCCTGCCGCTCGGCGCGATACTGGTGCCAATGAAGCTTTGGTGCGGACATCGGGCTCGGTCCACCCTGTACAGGTGATTGCCCTCTGAACCCGAAAGCGCGACCAGCGCTCCTTGCTTCCTCCTGGGTACCCCCACCCCGATTCAGGGCTTTCACTGGTAGGCAAATCGTTGGGATCGGTCGATGCTTGTCTTAACCAACCAGGAGACCGCCGTGAGACCAGCCACCGTGACACCAACGACCGTTGAACAGCCCCCGCCATTGCCCGGGCAGCGGCGTGAACCACAGAACGATCTCTGGGATTCGATATTGACGGGAAAGAACCTCTTCCGGGTTGGCCTGGCTCTCGTTTTGCTCGGCCTCGTATTTATGTTCCGCTACGCCGTTGAGGCAGGCTGGGTGACTGCCGTTGCTCGGGTTGGGCTCGGAGCTGCCGCCAGCGTGGCCATGCTCGGTCTCGGCGCTCGGCTCGTATCGATTCGTAGAGGTTTTGGAACGCTGTTGGCGGGCGGTGGCGTGGCCGGGTTGTACATGACGGTCTACGCCGCTTTTCATTGGTACGAGCTAACCAGCCCGTCCACCGCCTTCATTCAGTTGGTGGTGGTCTCCATCCTGGCGGTCGGCCTTTCCCTGAGGTGGGACGCTGAGGCCCTGGCGGTCGTCGGTCTGGCTGGTGCGCTCATCGCTCCACTTGCCCTGCCCGGTCGACTGTTCGCAGGCTCGGGTGATTCGTTCTATTTTGTGGCAATTCTGGCTGCATCTGTCGCCATACTGTTCGTCCGAGGTTGGATCATCCTCTTCGGATCATCGTTTGCAATGGCCACCCTGGTTGCCCTCTTTGAAGTCGTTCGGCTGGAGCTGGGAATCGCTGGTGCTTCGCTGCTCGAAGTCGACATCATGCTCGGCGGGATCGTGGCGGCCTTCCTGATTGCCCCGCCCCTCGCCCGCTGGGTTGGTTCAGTGACCGATGTCCGCCTTAGCCTGGGTGCGAGCTCGGTCGGTCCCGTGGTGTATCTCATCTCTGCTGTGGCGCATGGGGGCGACACCCAGCTTCTGGCGACGATGGCCTTTGCGCTCGGTGGCATCCACGCATTCATTGCGTGGTCTATGCGCAGCGAAGAATCACTCTCGATCACACACGGCCTGGTGGCCGCTGGTCTGGCGACGATAGGAGCGACCGTATTGCTCGATGGTCCAATGGCAGTTTTGGTCGTTGCGGCAGTCGGGGCGGCGATCACCCTGGTCGGGTTCCACGGTTCCCTCGCACCCCTCAAATGGGCTGGGGCCTTTACGTTGGCCGGTGCCGGCTTCCTCAACCTCGTTTCCATGCTGGACCTTGATGGGATAGGCGATTCCGTCGCTCGTCTGGCTGTTGTCGGCCTTATCGGACTGGTCGGACTGGCCCTGGACCGCCTTGATGCAACGGACGCTGTCGCAGGGCGAAACCTGGCCGTCGCCTATGTGTATGTCGGCGGATTTGCAGTCGGGATTGGTGATCTGGCCACGTATAGCCAGGCTCTCGTGACCGCCGTTTGGAGCGTGGGGGCGGTGGCCCTCATTGTGGCTGGGAGTCTGGCCGAGCGTAAGACGGTGATGCGCCTCGGCATAGGGACGATGGCGGCGATTCTCGTCAAAGTCTTCCTGGTCGACCTGGCAACTGTCGAAACGATTTGGAAGATGGCGCTCTTTCTCGCTCTTGGCGTGGTGCTCCTCATGGTCGGATACTGGATTTCAAACGAAGACTGATTAGAGCCGTAGCCATCGACGCGCCGGGGTCCTCACGGATCCCGGCTTGCGTTAACGGCGGTCTCCGTGACTCAGATCGAGGGTCCATGCGATAGGGGACTTGTGCTCTAATCGATTTTGTGAAATAATTCACAAGCACCATACTGCTGATCGACCGACCATACTGCGCACCGGAGGATGAAGACCTTGGAGAAACGGTCACTGACCAGTGAGGTAGCTGGAGCAGCAGACGAAGGCATGGGGACAAGTGCCCTCATCGGCTCGGTCCTCAGTGGGCTGCTGATCGGATTCCTTCTTGACCGTTGGCTCAACACTGATCCCTGGTTCACCATCGGCTTTGTATTGCTCGGTTCTTATTCTGGCTTTCGAGGCATGTGGCACTATGCCAACGTCGTCGGCGAGCGCGAGGAAGAGGAGCGGCGTCGTGCCAGAGACTGAGCATCCAGCTGGCCCGATCCCCGGTCTCAACATCGAGGCGATTATTGCCAAACACACCGTCCAGCGGGCTGTATTCGTCGCCCCGGTTCTTATTGGGTTGTTCTGGCTTCTGCGCGGTGTGGACGGGGCGATCGCCTCAGCGGTTGGTTGCGTGGTGGTCGTCATCATGTTTCTCGTGAGCGGTTCAATGATGTCGATTTCGGCGCGGCTGGGGTTGTCTGCCTATTATGCGGCGGCTTTGTTCGGTTTCTTCGTTCGGCTGGCGCTATTGACCGGCTCGATGATTTTGATTGCGAAGTTTACGGACCTAGACAGAATGGCATTTGGTATCACGGCGGTGCTGGCTTATCTCATACTCCTGAGCTGGGAGACGGTGGCCATCTCGCGTGGAGCGGAAAGGGAACTTGAGTGGATCAACTGATCCTGGCATCTGAGGAATGCGATATCGCCAATGAGGTGGTCTGTGTTCCTGCCAACGTTTTGGACTTGTTCGAATTCAACTCTGTCCCGATTTTCATCGGACTCGGTGCCGTCGTAGTAGTTCTGCTGATGTACTTTGCTCTTCGCCAACCCAAGTTGGTACCCGGTAAGTTTCAGGCCGCGATTGAGAGCTTGATCAGCATCGTCACTGACAACATCGCCCGCGATGTTATTGGCCCCAAAGGCGTGAAGTACGTCCCGTACTTGCTGTCGTTGTTCTTCTTCATCTGGGCAGGAAACCTGATGGAACTGATTCCTGGCATTAACTTCCCGTATACGTCTCGGATGGCGATCCCGCTCACCCTGGCAGTGATCACCTGGCTGATTTTTGTGATCGAAGGTATCCGCATACAGGGACTGCATTTCTTCACCGATTTGATCTGGCCGAAGAGCGTACCGGTCGCTCTGCGTCCCTTGGTCGGCCTCATCGAGTTTGTGTCGACCATCGTCGTACGTCCCTTTTCGCTCACGGTTCGGCTCTTCGCCAACCTGGTGGCCGGTCATGTCATGTTGGCGCTGCTGCTCGGATCCGCTGGATTCTTCCTGCTCGGCGTCATCGGCGGCGATATAAGCGTTCTGCGAGGTTCGATCGGCGCCGCCTGGTTTGTGGTCGGCGTGGCGATCTTCTTGTTTGAGCTGCTTGTCGGGTTCCTGCAGGCTTACATCTTCACCCTTCTTACTGCCGTCTACATCGATTCGTCTATCAACCCGCAACACTGATCAGGTTTTAGTACTGGCCGGCAACGGTCGCATAGAAAGGAAGAATAGGAATGGAACTACTCGCATTGGCTCAGGAAGCTACGGCGACCGGCCTTACTGGCGACATCAGCGGTTCACTTGCTGTGATCGGATACGGTCTCGCCGCCATCGGTCCGGGCGTTGGAATCGGTATTCTTGCCGGAAACGCCGTACAGGCGATGGCCCGACAGCCAGAGGCAGCCGGCATGGTCCGAACAACGATGTTTTTGGGCATCGCCTTTACTGAGGCGCTCGCTCTTATCGGCTTCGTCCTGTTCTTCCTGGCCTAAACCGCATGACTGCCGACGTACTCATCCTCGCCACTGAAGAGGCGACCGAAAGCTCAGGAATCGATCTCTTGATTCCGACCATCCCCGAACTCGTGGGTGGCATTCTGGCCTTCGCCGTTGTCTTCTTCGTCATGTGGAAGTTCGCCTGGCCGCAGATCCAGCAGCTTCTCGAAGACCGCCAGAAGGCGATCGCCGGGCAGATTCAGGAAGCTGAAGCCATCAAAGCTGAGGCGCAGAGCCTCTTGGACGACTACCGCCAGCAAGTGGCCGGCGCCAAATCCGAAGCGAACCAGATCGTCGAAGCGGCCCGCACACAGGCGGACACCGTGAAGGCCGATCTCATCGCCAAGGCCCAGACCGAAGCCGAAACCATCGTCGGAAAGGCCCGTGAGGACGCTTCGCATGAGAAGTCTCGGGCCATGAGTGAGGCTCGTCAGGAAGTCGCCAATCTCTCGATCGATCTCGCCGAGAAGGTCGTCGGTAATAGTCTCGATCGGGCAGCTCAGCTGAGTCTCGTAGACAGCTACCTGGCGAACTTGGAAGGGGCATAGCCTTTCATGTCGACCGACGATCGCATTGCTCAATACGCTGAAGGCATCTTTGCGATTGCCAGAGGCGAAGGTGAGTTGGAGCGAGTCAGAGCTGAGCTTCTGGAGATCGGGCGAGCTTTTGAAAGTTCGAACGAGTTGCGGGATGCGCTGAGTAATCCTCAGCTCCCGGCTGACCGCAAAGAAGCGATCGTCACCGACCTGCTCGGGTCCCGGGCCACCGACCTCACTCGCAACGTCGTATCTCTCATCGTGGGCATGGGGAGGGCTAACTCCATTCCGGCCATCGCCGATGCTCTCGCCGCGACTGCGGCCGCCTCGTCAAATCGTGAGGTTGCTGAGATCCGCACGGCGATCGAGCTTGACGAGGAAACTGTGAGCCGGCTTATCAGCGCTCTCGAACGTAAGACGGGCAAGTCCCTCGAACCCAAGGTCGTGGTCGACCCGACCGTGCTGGGCGGCATTGTCGCCCTTGTTGGCGACACCGTGATCGACGGTTCGGTAAAGAAGCGGCTCACCAGCCTGCGGCAAGCTCTCAAGGCATAGGAACCAGGAGTAACGATGTCAGAGATGACCATCAACCCCGAAGACATCACGTCGGCCCTCAAAGCGAATCTGGCTGACTGGTCTCCTTCGATAGAAACAGAGACAATTGGATACGTGACGGCCATCGCCGACGGTGTAGCCCGGGTCAAGGGCTTGCCAGCCACGATGGCTTCTGAGCTTCTCGAGTTCCCCGGCGGACTCCTCGGTGTGGCGCTCCAGATCGACGAAGCTGACCTCGGTGTTGTGCTTATGGGTGAGTACAGCCACGTTGAGGAAGGCTCGCCGGTCAGACAAACGGGCGACATCCTTTCGATCCCGGTAGGCGACGCGATGCTCGGTCGAGTAGTGGATCCGCTCGGTGCCCCCATCGACGGAAAGGGCCCGATTGCGACCACCGAACGAAGAATGCTGGAGACTCAGGCCCCTTCGGTCGTGCAGCGCCAGCCGGTTAGTGAACCACTCCAAACCGGTATCAAAGCGATCGACGGGATGATCCCGGTCGGCCGGGGACAGCGTGAGCTGATCATTGGCGATCGCCAGACCGGAAAGACCGCCGTTGCGGTCGATGCGATCATTAATCAGAAGGGCCAGGACGTCAAGTGCGTCTACGTCGCCATTGGCCAGAAGGCCTCCACCGTGGCTGAGGTAGTCGCCTCTTTGGAGCGAAACGGAGCGATGGAATACACCGTTGTCGTGTCCGCCACGGCTTCCGACCCCGCTGCCTTGCAGATGTACGCACCCTATGCGGGTTCGGCGATCGGTCAGCACTGGATGTATAACGGCCAGCACGCCTTGATCGTCTTCGATGACCTTTCCAAGCAGGCCGTTGCTTACCGTGAGATTTCACTCTTGCTGCGGCGCCCACCAGGTCGTGAAGCCTATCCCGGTGACGTTTTCTATCTGCACAGTCGTCTGCTTGAGCGCTGCGCCAAACTATCGGACGAACTGGGTGGCGGCTCGATGACGGGACTGCCAATCATCGAAACCAAGGCCGGAGACGTTTCGGCGTTCATTCCGACCAACGTGATTTCGATTACCGACGGGCAGATCTTCCTCGAAACCGACTTGTTTTTCTCAGGTATTCGTCCAGCGATCAACGCTGGTATCTCAGTCTCGCGAGTCGGCGGTGCCGCTCAGATCTCGGCCATGAAGAAGGTCGCCGGTTCGTTACGTTTGAACCTCGCCCAGTTTCGCGAGCTCGAAGCGTTCGCCGAATTCGGCTCCGAGCTCGATGACGCCTCACTGGCCCAGCTCGAACGAGGCCGCCGGGTTGTTGAGACCCTCAAGCAGCCACAATTCTCGCCCCTTCCGGTCGAGGAGCAGGTGCTCGAGATTTACGCCGTCACGACAGGGCTGTTCGACTCAATTCCGGTTGAAAACATCGTCAAGGCCAATGCAGGTCTACGGGCGTTTGTGAAGACCCGTCACCCTCACCTGCTCGACACGATCCGCACAACCGGCAAGCTGCCAGAAGCAGAACCGCTCGATGCGGCGATCAACGCGTTCAAAGAATCGTTAGAGGAGTAACCCAGTGGCCAGCGCCGAACTTCGGGATACTCGACGACGGATCAAGTCCGTACAGTCGACGATGAAGATCACGCGCGCCATGGAGCTCATCTCGGCGTCACGGATCCCGAAGGCCACGGCCCGGGTAAACCAGTCGAAACCGTATTCCAACAAACTGGTCGAGGTTATCCGCAACGTGAGTGGGGCGTCCGGTGGCGCTTCGCACATGCTCCTTGAGGAGCGCGCCGTGGAGACAGTCGGCATTCTGGTGATTGCATCCGATCGTGGATTGGCCGGCGCCTATGCCTCAACCGTGATCCGTATCGCCGAGCGCCAGGCACTCGAATACATCGGCCAAGGCAAGAGCGTCCGGTTCTTTGCCGTCGGCAAAAAAGCCATGTCCTACTTCGAATACCGCAAGTACAAGGTCGACCGTTCGTTCCTTGGCGTAACCGATGCTCCGGGATACGGTGATGCCAGGGCGATCGCCAATGGCGTGATGGATGCCTATGCGAGCGGTACGATCGATTCGCTGGATGCTGTCTTCACCCGTTTCAAGTCTGCCGGTTCTCAGGAAGCTCTGCTGACTGCCTTGCTGCCGATTGCCCAGCTCGGTGATGAAGCAGGCGGAGAAGCCACGGCATCGGTTGACTACTCCTACGAGCCCTCACCGGGCGAGATTCTCGATCGGTTGTTGCCCCGCTATGTCGAGGCGACCATCTTCTCCATGTTGCTTGAGGCGTCGGCCTCGGAGCACTCGGCTCGCCGTCGGGCAATGAAGGCAGCTACCGACAACGCCGAGGACTTGATCCGGGCGTTGACACAGCGTGCCAACCGGGCCCGTCAGGCAGAGATTACGACAGAAATTTCCGAAATCGTCGGCGGCGCTGAAGCGCTCAGCCAGGCTTGAAAAAGCAGAAGGAGTAGGCAGCGTGGCAGAAGTCAAGAGCGTCGGCCGTATTATCAAAGTAGCTGGACCGGTGGTGGACGTTGAGTTCCCGCCCGATGGTCTGCCCGAGATCCTTTTTGCCCTCGAGGTAGATCTTTCGGTGGCTGGTGAGTCGAAGACGATCATCGCCGAAACAGCCGCTCATCTCGGTGGCGGTCGGGTCAGGGCCATCGCCATGTCAGGTACCGATGGCCTCGTCCGGGGCGCAGAAGTTCGCAATACCGGAGGCCCGATCACGGTACCCGTGGGTGATCAAACGCTTGGTCACATCTTCAACCTCTGGGGCGAGTCGCTTGATGCCCCCGATCTTGAATTCACCGGGGAGCGGTGGCCGATCCACCGTCAGCCTCCGCTGTTCGAGGACGTAGTACCTCAGACCAAGGTGTTCGAAACCGGAATCAAGGTTATCGACCTGCTTTCGCCGTATCTCGAAGGTGGAAAGATCGGGTTGTTCGGTGGAGCCGGTGTCGGCAAGACAGTTCTCATTCAGGAGATGATCAACCGGGTAGCCACTCACCACGGCGGTGTATCGGTGTTTGCGGGTGTCGGCGAGCGGACCCGCGAAGGCAATGACCTGTTCCTCGAAATGCAGGAGTCGGGTGTCATCGAAAAAGCCGCACTCGTCTTTGGTCAGATGGATGAGCCACCAGGCGTACGCCTTCGGGTTGCTCTGTCAGCTTTGACGATGGCCGAGTACTTCCGTGACGTGCAGAATCAGGATGTGTTGCTTTTCATCGACAACATCTTCCGGTTCACGCAAGCAGGCTCTGAAGTATCCACTCTGCTGGGTCGTATGCCGTCGGCGGTGGGCTATCAGCCGACGTTGGCTGGTGAGATGGGATTCCTCCAGGAGCGTATTACTTCGCTGAAGGGCAAGTCGATTACGTCTCTCCAGGCGATCTACGTCCCGGCTGATGACATCACAGACCCTGCGCCGCATACGGCCTTCGCTCACCTCGATGCCACAACCGTTTTGTCTCGACCGTTGTCTGCTCAGGGCATCTATCCGGCTGTCGACCCTCTTGACTCGACGTCACGGGCGCTCGATCCGCAGGTGGTGGGCGAGGATCACTTCAACCTGGCCGCCCAGGTACAGCAAGTACTCCAGCGTTACAAGGACCTCCAGGACATCATCGCCATTCTCGGAATCGACGAGTTGTCCGAAGAGGACAAGCTCATCGTTGGCAGAGCCAGGCGGATCACGCGATTCCTGGCTCAGCCCATGTTTGTTGCCAAGGCGTTTACCGGCCAGGAGGGCGTCTACACGTCTCTCGAGGAATCCATGGAGTCGTTCAAGTTGATCCTTTCGGGTGAGATGGACAAATATCCGGAGCAGGCTTTCTACATGGTCGGTGGGGCCGACGAAGTGATGGCCAAGGCCCGGGACATGGAGAAGGTAGGGGCCTGAGTTGGCTGCCAGCTTCCGTGTCGACGTTGTTTCTCCGGAGGCCACCCTGTGGTCCGGGGAAGCCACGTTCATCGTGGCACGGACGCCAGATGGCGAGATTGGCATCATGGCCGGGCACGAGCCCACCATGGGAGCTCTTGTTACGGCGGCCGTCCATGTGGAAGGCACCGACGGCAAGAAGACCACGATCGCCGTTCACGGTGGGTTCATTCAGGTGCTCGATAATCAGGTCACCCTCCTCACAGACCGAGCTGAGATCGTCGACGGCGACGCTGACGCCGCCCGCCAAGCGGCCGCCGGTCTAGCGGCAAGCGAAGCCGCTGAGTCTTAGTTGACGGCACCAGGGCGCTCTGGTGTCGCACGAGAAGCGCCACGCCCATCGCTGGCGAGTGGCAGCCCTGAACAAGCGTCGCTGCCACGACTGGAAACCGGCTTGCCCTCGGTCAGCTGATTGGTCGTTCCGACGCCAAATGCGAGGCGAACTGCTCCACCTGATCAGGCAGTCCCGATCGGATCGCTCCCGTTATCAGCGGGAACATCATGCCCGACAGGAGCCCTCTCGTCTGTAGATCCAGACCAACGGTGACACTGACACCACCGCCGCCCGGAGTCAGCTTGGCCGTGATATGGCCGCCGATCTCCGAGGTGGATATATATACGACCATATCGGTCGGCCGTGAGGACAATCGGACTTCGGCCTTGCCTGCGTATTCCTTGCCGGCCACCACTACGGTGAACAAGTAGCCGGTGAGATTGCCAGCCTCATCAAAATGTGGGTTGCTCACTTCGCTGACTCCGGCGATTGTCGCCCAGGTGGCGGGATCTTGTAGGCCGGCCCACCCCTCGTCGAGGCTCAAGGC
>CBDTUI010000041.1:0-20285 GCA_965363765.1 uncultured Acidimicrobiia bacterium | reverse complement strand
GCAGGGATGGTGCAGCGGCGGTTTTGGTCAGCGCCTGATGGAAAGCAAAGCCGGCTCGAGGTGATTGCTTCGCAGGTGGTCTATCGGCCTCAGGACTTGTCGCTAGCCGAGTTCGACCCGGACCAGAACGTATTCCAATCTGGCGATCTGGCTGCGACCACCACGTAAATGGCCGACGCAAGGTGTCCGAGCACTACGAGTGCTACCCACCAGACCAGGGTTCGCGGCCAGGACTGTTCACGATGGGCGATCCAACCGCCAACCAGGGCCGCCCCAACATAGAGGTCGATCAAGCTCATCCGCCCCCAGGCGAGTCCAAGTATCTGGCTGCCCTCGGCGGCGAAATCGCCGGTACTGAACGAGACGATGAGGGCAATGACCATGATCGAAGCGGCTACCAACCCGAAGATCCGAACAGTTCTCATACGCCCAGGCTAGATGCGGTCGGGCGGAATCGGTAACGGATCAGGCGGCGCTAGCCTGCGTCGATGCCCAAGGTCGCTGTCGCAGCCCCATCCCAACATGCCGCCGAGGCCGGCACGTCCGTTGCCGACCTTGGTGGCAACGCTGTCGACGCCGCACTTGCGGCCGTTTTGGTGGCGATGGTGACCGAACCAGGGGTCTGTGCGCTGGGTGCAGGCGGCTACGTGACGATCTGGGGACCCGACGACGATCCGATCACCATCGACGGATACATGGAAATGCCCGGCCGGGGAGCGGCACCCGAACGTTTCGGTCAGGGTGGCCGAACCGTTACGTTCCCGTACGGCGGCGACCTAACCACCATTGTCGGACATGGCTCGGTCGCAACGCCGGGCGGGCTCAAGGCCATCGCCTCTGCCTCCAACCGGTTTGGGGTCGCTTCGTGGCACGACCTCTTTGAGCCGGCTATTGACCATGTCGTACGAGGCTTTCCGCTCCCTGAGGCGTGCGCCTACTACCTCCAGACCGCTTTTGATCCGATCTACTCGCTCGATCCGATTGGCGCCAAGGCGCTGTCGGGGCCGAACGGTATCCTGCAAGCAGGTGACATCGTTCATATCGATCACCTGGCCGACAGCCTGCGAATCATCGCCAGCGAGGGTGCCGACATGTTCTACGTCGGCGATATTGCCGTGATTATCGCCGACGACATGGAGGCTTCCGGCGGTCTCATAACCCGGGCCGATCTCGAGCACTTTGTGGCGATTGATCGCAGACCGTTGATGAGTCCCGTAGCCGACTGGGTTGTTGCAACGAACCCGGGCCCGGCGATCGGTGGCGCAGCAGTGACCGCCATGCTGGCGCTCATAGGCGACGACCCGGATCTTCTCTTACGAGCGCAACAGGCCGTACTCGGATACCGCCACAACCATCTCGATGAAGCCACTGACCGGACCGAACCGATTGATCGACTAATCGAACTGGCCAACACGGGCGACTGGCGTAAACTCCTGACGTCACCGTCGACTGTCCACGTTTCGGCAGTGGACGACAACGGATTCGGCTGCTCAGTCACGATGTCGGCTGGATACGGATCCGGCGTCATGCCACCAGGTACCGGTATCTGGATGAACAATTCGCTCGGCGAAATCGAGCTAAACCGCCAGGGGTTCCACAACCTAAAAGTTGGGTCCCGGCTGGTCTCCAACATGGCTCCCACCGTGGCCCGATCTGAGGACGCTGTTCTAGCGATCGGCTCACCAGGGGCAGACCGAATCACCACCGCGATCGTACAGGTGCTCGTGCACCATTTTCTCGAAGGCGTCCCGCTCGTCGAGTCTATTGAGCGCCCACGAGCTCACGTGTCCATCATTGGCGATGTTCGAGCTATCGTACGCCATGAACCCGGATACGACCTGGGAGCGAGCACCCTACCGACCGTTCCGTTTGACGCACCGCACATGTACTTTGGGGGCGTTGCGGGTGCCGAGTGGAGTCGATCTTCTGGCTTCACCGTCGGTGCCGATGGTCGGCGGTCCGGCGGAACCTCCACCTCTTCCTGAGAGAAACACAACCGCGTAGTTCGCGTCAGGACGGGCGTTTTCGGAGCTTGACAGATGGGGTACCGTAGGAGGGATTCCGCTCTTATTTCTGGAGGTGTCCCATGCCGTGGATCTGGTCCGATCAACTCGCCGAAAACCCTACCGTTGCGGTATCGCAGAAGGTTCGCGACGGTTGGACGCAACGACCGGTGGCGGTTTGGGATGTTGATCTGGAGAACCTGGCCGAAGTCGCAGCCGCCCTCGCAGCCGAGGATGACGAGCCTCCGTCTATGCGGGCGCTGCCCGGATTGTGCCTCGCGGCCTGAAGCCGTAAATCCAACATTCAGTTCGTCGTAGCATGGCTGTGTGTACCGATTCCTAATCCGTCCTTTGTGGGTCCTGCTTGCGCTCATTGTGGCGGTAGCGACTTATACGTTCGTCTCGCTAGGTTTCTGGCAACTTGACCGACTCGCCGAACGGCGACTCGACAATACGATTGCCGAGGGACGCGCCAGTCAGGCGCCGGTCCCCATCGACACGGTGATGTCCGTCGATGACCCGATCGGTTCGACTGGCGAAGAAAACGCGTTCCGAACCGTAACAATGACCGGGCACTTCGATCCGAGCCATGAGGTGTTGGGTCGATCGCAGACTTATGAGGGCACGGCCGGATTTCACGTGGTCACGCCATTCGTTGACGAGGTCGGCAACGCTCTCCTTATCAATCAGGGCTGGATACCGTTGTCAGAGGACACGCCACCGTTCACTACCGACGACGGCGTCGAGCAGACGATCGAGGTAACCCTACAACCTTCCGAACCGCGCCTTGGGTTCGGACCAGTCGAACCCGACGGCGTGCTGCAACGCATCAACCGGGTCGATATTGCTCGCCTCAGCGAACAGATGCCCTATCCGCTCTATCCGGTGTACGGGATCGCCTATGGGGACTCCGACCCTTCTCACCTGCCCATTTCTGTGAGGTTCCCCGAACTCGACGAGGGCCCCCATCTTGTCTATGCCATCCAATGGTTCACGTTTGCGGCGATATCCGTCGGTGGATTTTGGGCGTTGGCCCGAAGTACCGCAAAGAAGCGCCAACGTCGACCGGTGGACGAGTAGGCTCCGCGCCATGAAGCGAATTGCACCAGGCCTGATTGTTCTAGCCCTGCTCGCTGCGGCGTGCCTTCCAGGAGGAGCCTCAACTCCAGATCCGGCTGGGTTCTTTACCGGAGTCTGGCATGGCTGGATGGCTCCGATTTCGCTGATCGCCTCGATATTCAACAAAGACATCAACATCTACTCAGTATCGAACACCGGATTGCCGTACGACTTCGGCTTCTACATCGCTGTTATCAGCGGATTTGGTGGACTCTCTCTGTTCCGCAAAAAAGAGTCGAAGGGTTCTCACCGGACCTGAGCCAAGTGGCATGGCAATCTGCAGTATCCGCTTTCACAGCGTAACCTACGGCTTATGACTAGCCCCTCCATATTTATGAACGACGACCTGTTGGCCGTTCGCGAACAAACCCACCGGTTTATCGACGACTTTGTACGCCCCGCCGGGGACGAATGGGAAGAGGCCGGCCAGGTACCGCGGGACGTTCTCCGGAAAATGGGAGAGATCGGCTTTTTCGGTTTACGCATCCCCGAGGACCTGGGCGGGGTGGGTTACGGTCCGCTTGCATCCACTGTCTTCGCCGAAGCACTCGGATCGTCGACGTACTCAGGTTTCGCAGCCACAGTACTGGTCCACACCGACATGGCATCACCACATCTTGTACACGCCGGTACCGACGTGCAGATTACTCGATTCTTACCCCGCATTCTGACCGGCGACCTGATCACAGCCATCGCCATCACAGAGGCCGATGCCGGGTCTGACGTCGCTGGCATGCGTACTTCGGCGAAGCCAGATGGAGAAGGTTGGCGGCTCAACGGCTCAAAGATGTTCATCACCAATGGTGTGCATGGCAACCTGATCTTCGTCGCTGCCCGCACCAATCCAGAAGCATCTGGCCATCAAGGCATCACCATGTTCATTCTTGAACCGGACATGGAGGGGTTCTCAGTCGGCAGGAAACTCGACAAGCACGGGTGGCGGTCGTCAGACACTGCCGAACTCGTGTTTGACAACGTGTGGGTGCCCTCCGAGAACATCTTGGGTGAGGTTGACCGCGGCTTTTACGCCATCATGGAGAACTTCCAGAACGAGCGTCTCGTGTTGGCAGCTCTCGCCATCGGTGAGTCTCAGGAAGCGCTAGATCTCACCTACGACCACACGCAGAATCGAAAAGCGTTCGGGGGGACCCTCTTCGACAAGCAAACCATCCGTCACCGTTTGGCAATGCTCCAAGGCCGGGTCGACGCTTTGCGGACGTTCGCATACGACACCGCTTGGCGCCTAGAACAAGGTGACGATGCCGTGAAGCAGGTCTCCGAGTTGAAAGCACTCGCCGGGGAACTCGTCAACGACGTGATGTACACCTGCCAACAGTTTCATGGTGGCATGGGCTTCATGACCGAGACCCCGATCGAGCGCATGTATCGCGATGCGCGAATCGGGGCCATTGGTGGTGGAGCCACCGAGGTCATGCTCGAAGAGGTTGCGAAGCGGTCCTACCGCTGAGGGCACCCTCTCCTAATTGGTCAGCTCAGTGCCCAGTGCTCAGTGGTCGTGGCCGGCGTGATCATGATCGTCCTCATGCTCGTGGCCGGCGGCCTCGTTCTGCTCAGCGATCTCTTTGTGGACGGCTTCCATGTCGAGGTCTTTGACCTGACCGATAACCTCGGCCAGTGCCGCCGGCGGTAGTGCGCCCGCCTGGTTGAACAGCACCACATTGTCCCGAAAGATCATGAGCGTGGGGATTGAACGGATGCCGAACGATCCAGCGAGTTCCTGCTCGGCTTCTGTATCGACCTTGCCGAATACGATGTCGGGATGTTCGTTGGACGCCTTCTCGAACGTCGGGGCGAACGACTTGCACGGTCCGCACCATTCGGCCCAGAAGTCGACGATGACGATGTCGTTGTCATCGATCGTTGCTTCCATTGTGTCTTTGGTGATATTTACTGTGGCCATGGAACGGCCCTCCTTGCGTTGACTTTGGAAACGCGCAGCCTATTTTCAGGGCGCGGTTGTTAGCTCGCAATCTGCAACCGGCATTTTCACTGCATTATTCCTTTTGGAAATCGTAGACCGGTCCGAGGTTGAGGATGCCGGTTAGTTCGTCGAGCGCGGCCCGTGACTCTTGGAGAAGCTGGGGATCGGCGAGATCGGCCGGACTGAGCGACTCGCGGTAGTGGTGATGAACCCAGTTGGAGAGGTCCTCGAATAGGGCGTCAGTCAACAGGCATGCAGGGTTGACGGCTGCCAGTTCTACGTCCGTAAGGACCACTCTGAGTCTCAGGCAAGCCGGTCCTCCGCCATTGCGCATGGATTGACGCAGATTGAATGTGAGGATTTCATCGATCTCGTCAACGGCCTCGATCGCTTCACGAACGTGTGGGTAGTCATCAATGTCATCTGGAGCCACCAGAACTCGCCGACCTTTGACGTCGATCAACTGGCTGTTAAAGACGTAGGACCCAACTGCGTCGGCCAGGGGCACCTTCTCCTCCATTATGGTTCTGACCATCAGGCCGTTCCCGAAAGCGGCTCGGAGCTGTTCGAAGACTTTGGGATCGGCGAACGCCCGTTCATGATGGAGAAGTAGGTTTCGGTCGCCGACGGCAATCACGTCGTTGTGGAAGACCCCGGCTGAGATGGCGGCCGGGTGCTGGCGAGCGAATACGGCCTTCTTTACGCCGTGGAGCCTGGCGACTTCAGTGGACGCCTCGTAACTCTGCCTTGGAAGGTAGGGATCCGCCGTGAAATCGTGGGCTCGTCTTCCCCACACGAAGAGTTCGACGCCTGGTTCTCCGTATGAAGGAGCGAGGCGGGTGTGATTGGCGGCGCCTTCGTCGGTGAAACTCATGCCGACCGGTAGCGGGAGATGGTGCCGAAAGTGACGGTCGTCGGGAAATACTGCCTTGAGAATGCGAGATGTAACGGGCGCTTCGATCGCTCGATGAGGTTGGGCGACCAGGTTGGCGGGAGTGAAGTGCACCCTGCCGTCGGCGGTATCTGTCGAGGGAGACACCGTTGCAGCGTTGGCAGTCCACATCGCCGCCGCAGACGAATAGGTCTGGAGCAGGTGAGGACTCCGATGGCCGGCCTGGAAGAGCACCTGTTCGTCGGTTCCCGTGATGCCCTCATTGCGGAGTTTTGGTAGAAACGGGCGCTCGTGAGGTGGGAGCACTCCCTGGACAAGTCCCAAGTCGGCGAGAGCCTTTGACTTGGCGAGTCCTTGGAGAGCGGCTTCCCGAGGATTGCTGACCGCCTGAGCGTTGGACATCGAAGCTACGTTTCCCGAACCCAGTCCTCCGTAATTGTGTGTCGGCCCGACCAATCCGTCAAAGTTTGCTTCCACCGTCAAGACAGGCCGCGTAGCTCGAGCGACTCGAGGACGGGCGCTTCGAGCGAAGCAACCGGATAGGCGACGTAGTCAGCGGCGTAGTAGGCGGATGGCTGATGGTTGCCGCTCGCCCCGGTACCCCCGAAAGGAGCGCCGCTCGAGGCCCCGGTCAATGGACGGTTCCAGTTGACGATTCCTGCGTTTGAGGCCGCCCAGAAGCGTTCATAGATATCCGGATCCTCGGTGAAAATGCCAGCTGCTAGACCAAACCGGGTTTGATTCGCCAGGGCTATGGCCTCGTCGAGGTTGCGGTAACGGTAAACGGTCAGTAGTGGACCGAAATGCTCTTCGTCGGGCAATGCCAAGCCGGTTGCGTCGACGATGCCAGGGGTGACGTACGCGGGGCCGTCCGAGAGGTTTTGCATTGGAAGCAGCACCTCAGCGCCTGCCGCGACCATGCTTCCGTAGCCATCGAGCAGGCGGCTCGCCGCCACCTCAGACACGACCGGCCCCATAAACACTTCCCCGGAGGGGTCTCCAACCAGCAGCCGAGCGGACGCGTTGACGAGCTGGTCAAGGAATTGGTCGCCGCGTTCGGTTAGGGGTACCAGGAGGCGCCGGGCGCATGTACATCGTTGTCCGGACGTGATGAACGCTGACTGAATGGTGTTGGAAACGGCCGACTCGAGGTCCGAGGCGTCGACGAAGATCAACGGGTTGTTGCCGCCCATTTCGAGGGCGAGCACCTTGCCGGGTTGTCCAGCGAACTGTTCGTGTAGATAGGCACCGGTCGTGGCACTTCCTGTAAATAGAAGGCCATCAAGTCTTTCGTCTTTGGAGAGAGCTTGACCTGTATCGAGCGCTCCCTGAAGCAGGTTTAGGACCCCGTTTGGCAAGCCAACGGACTCCCAAATGCGAACGGTTAGTTCGCCTACCGCCGGGGTTAGCTCGCTCGGTTTGAACACGACCGTGTTGCCGGCGATGAGCGCCGGCACGATGTGACCGTTCGGCAAGTGACCGGGGAAGTTGTACGGACCGAAAACCGCCAAGACGCCATGCGGCTTGTGTCGGGTGATCGACGTAGCCGATCCAGCTGGCCGGGTGGTGGTCCCGGTTCGGTCGTGATAGGCAGCGACACTGATGTCGACCTTCGCTGCCATCGAGGCAGCTTCTCCAGAGGTTTCCCATCGGGCTTTGCCCGTTTCGGCGGTGATCAGGTCGGCGATCGTGTCGGCCTCATCGCGGACAGCATCTCGGAACCGTTCTACGATGGCGATACGGTCGGCGAGGTCGAAGTCGACGGCCCAGCCTTGGCGAGCCGCTCGGGCGGCTGTGACAGCCGCGGTGACTTCTCGCGCCGAGGCTGCGAAACCCCGCCAGACAACCTCGCCAGTGGCAGGATTCGTAGACGCGAACTCTGCTCCAGTCCCTGTATTCCACGCGCCATCAATATAGAGCTGGCCGCTGATCTGCATCGCTACAGGCCCTCCACCGGTCGGGGAGCATCAAGTTGCATCATCCGGACCATGTCCCCAGGTGAGATCGCCAGGCCGGCGATGACCTCCGGTTCCAAGATAAGTCTGTGGCCGTCGACGAGGCCGTTTGCCAGGATCGCCCGGTAGTTCTCGATCTCCTGATTGATTATCAGCAGATCGGGCCCTGGCGGAGGGCTGCCTGGCTCAACCACGAAGTGTGCCGAGGCGGTGGCCGCTCGCATGTCCATCACCTTGACTTCGAGGGTTGGCCCGCCATCAAAAATGTCGACGTAGCCATGGAAACGAAAACCTTCTTTCTCGAGCATCCGGCGGGCGGGCAACGTGTTCTCGTGCACTTCTCCGATAGCGTCTTGGGCCTCCTGATTCAGAAGCGGTATGTAGATCGGGTGCGACGGCATCAGCTCGGCGATGAACGTCTTGCTTCCCGATGCGGTGAGATCGTCTGCTTTTTCGAAAGGAAGCGAAAAGAAGTGGTGCCCGAGGCCATCCCATACCGGGACCCGACCGTCCGGTGTGTGGTAGCCGCGCATCTCAGCGAAAACAGTCTCGGTGAACAGATCGGCGTGCTCGGTGATGAATAGGAGCCGCGACAAGGCCATCAGCTTGCCCGCCCGAGTGCTTCGATACGCGGCATCGACGAAGAGGCTGGCAACTTCGGTCAACCCGGTGTAGTCGTTGCAGAGCACGAGTGTCGGGATCTTGTTGTAGACGCCAAGTTCTCGCGACGAATAGATTCGGGTGACGATCTTGTAGGAGTAAAAGGCGTCCTTGAGACCGACGCCGGCGATCACCGCGCCGGTGCCGATGATGGTGTCCGTATCGGTATCGACCAGTACGAAGAGATAGTCAGCGGCCGGATCCGGCACCGACGTCGGTGCGAAAGCAGCCTCGGCTTCCGAGGCGCGTGCGCTCAGCGCTTCTCGATCTGCCCTCAGTGACGACATCCCATGTAGGGCGGTTCCGGCCCGTTCAAAAAGAGCGAGCATCCCGTCAACATCGGCAGTTGTTACTGGTCGAACGAGTATCAACGCGGGACCTCCAATTCGCCAGAAGCGATCATGAGTAGGAGCAGACCGGCCAACCCGGCGCGGCTTGAGAGTGACTCTGGATACACGAACTCCGAATCGGAATGAATGTTTCCTCCGTGTACGCCAAGGTTGTCGAGGTTGGGGAGGCCAGCGGCGGCGAGGTTGTTGCCGTCAGAGACGCCTCCGGTCGGCGCCCAGCGAAGGTCGAAGCCCATGATCGCTGCAGAGTCTTTGGCAGCGTCGAGCAATGCTTGGATACCCGGGGTTAGTTCCTTGGGGCGACGCGTAAACGTCCCGTAGGACGTAACAGAGATGCCGTCCTCGACGCTGGCTGCCACGGCGATTGCTTCGACAGTGCGCTGGAACTCATCGGCAAGAGCGCCCGTTGGGACCCGCACGTTCAGGCGAACGACCGCGCTGTCAGGCACGATATTGGTCGGTCCACCGCCAGTGATAGCTCCGACATTGACGGTCACGCCGTCCCATTGTCGATTCAGGTCGTCGAGCGTTGAGGCAAGTCGGGCGGCGGCGATTACCGCATTCCTTCCTAGATGATGATCGCGGCCGGCGTGGGCAGCGACCCCACGCACATGCAGGTTGAAGGTGCCGCTGCCCTTCCGTTCCGAAGCCAAACTGCCGTCCGGAAATGATGGTTCGAAGATGAAACCGGCGGACTTGCCAGCTGCGGCGGCGGCGAGCACCGGTGCCGACCCAGGTGACCCGACCTCTTCGTCAGGGGTGAGAAGGACTTCCCAGCCGACGTGACCAGCCCAAGGAGACGCCTCCAGCGTCGACAGAGCCGCATGCATAACAAGAAGCCCACCTTTCATGTCAGCGGTGCCAGGGCCGATCAACCGGTCGCCGTCGGTGCGCGTGGTCTGGAAGGGATGCTCCGGGCTAAAGACAGTGTCGTAGTGACCGACCAGAAGAAGTTGGATCGGAGCAGTCGGCCACTTGCGAATCGAAGCGATCTCGCCGAGCTTCTTGCCATGCAGTTCGCCTCGGTCGTCGATCTCGACGTGGTCCGCGATCTGAAGATTGGTAGTCGAGCCGCCCAAGGTATCGAATACGCCGGACACCATGTCGAGTGTCACGGACAGGCCCGCCAAGTTGTAGGTCCATGAGTTTTGCTCGGACAAACGAACGAGTTTGTCGACGAGGCGGTCCGCGTTGACCGGAAGCAGATGGTCTAAGAGGTCTTTCATTCCTCCACGGTAACTGGAAATTGGTGAACCCGCCAAGGGCAGCGGGGGCAGTACACTTTGGCGACCCTATCGGAGTGACAATGAACGAAATTACTCGAGCAGATTTCGATACAGTGATGACCCCGAACTACGCGCCCGCCGACATGGTTCTGGTCCGTGGCGCCGGGTCGAGGGCATGGGATCAGGCCGGGACTGAATACATCGATTTCGCAGGGGGCATTGCAGTTAACGCCCTCGGGCATGCCGCTCCGGAACTAGTCGAGGTGCTGATCGATCAGGCCAAAACCTTATGGCATGTGTCGAACGCCTACGCCACCGAACCGTCGATCCGCCTCGCAAAACAACTGGTCGACGCTACGTTTGCTGATCGAGTCTTCTTCGCCAACTCGGGCGGCGAGGCTAATGAGGCGGCCCTGAAGCTCGCTCGCCGCTACGCAGTCGATCAGTTCGGCGCCGATAAAGCCGAGATTATCAGCTTCAACCAGGGTTTCCACGGTCGAACGTTCTTCACCGTCACCGTGGGTGGTCAGCCCAAGTATTCGGATGGATTCGGGCCGAAACCGGGAATGGTGACGCACCTACCATTCAACGATCTCGACGCACTCGGCGACGCGTTCTCCGACCAGGTATGCGCCGTGATGGTTGAACCGGTGCAGGGCGAGGGCGGCCTCGTAGCGGGTGATCCGATGTTCATCCGGCGGCTGCGCGACCTTTGCGACAAGCACAACGCCCTCCTCATTTTCGACGAAATCCAATCGGGAATGGGTCGAACTGGCGATCTCTATGCCTATATGGGATACGACGTGACCCCAGACATCCTCACGACGGCGAAGGCTCTAGGTGGTGGGTTTCCGATAGGGGCGATGTTGACCACAGACCAGATCGCGTCAAGCTTCGTCGTTGGGACGCACGGCTCCACGTTCGGAGGGAATCCGCTGGCTACGGCCGTGGCGGGCCGATCGTTTGAAATCATCAACCAACCTGACTTTCTGGCGGGCGTCAAGGCCAAAGCGGCACGGTTGTTTGCCGGTTTGGTGGAGATCAACCGTGATCGACACCTCTTTTCTGAGTTCAGGGGTAAGGGCCTGTGGGCGGGTTGTGTCCTCGCCCCTGCCTACGCCGGCCATTCCAAAACGCTGGTCGACGCGGCTCTCGCAGAGGGCCTTATGGCACTGCGGGCCGGGCCCGACATTGTCCGCTTTGCGCCGGCACTCAATATCGCGGACCATGACATTGACGAAGGCCTAAGACGCTTCGGGCGAGCGGTCGCGTCGGTGCAACTCCCGAGTTAGGCCGGGGGCGAAGACTCCAACCGACGGCTACGATCGGTGGGCACTTTGGATCGAAAGGCAGCGAGATGATCGAATGGTATTGGCTCCTGGCCGTCGGCGTAGCCGCCGTCGGCATCGGTTATTTTTTCGGGGGTCGGATTGTCCGGCGTGCGGCTGAGTTGGAAATCGGCGGTGCCACCAAAGAGTTAGACACGCTTCGCAGCCGTTCGGCCGCCGCCACCGACAAATCCAAGGCTCTTGCCCTCGAACTCGAGTCCGCCTCCGCTCGGGCGGAGCGCAGCGAGCAGGAGTCACAATCGCTTTCCCCACAGGTGGCTGCTCTGACTTCGACCGTGGCCGGGCTGAAACAGGAGAGCGCCGAAGCCAACACAGCCAGGAGGGCGGCCGACGCGGCTCTCGCCCTTAAGGAGACCGAGCACAAGAAGGCTATCGAGCAGGCAACCGCCTCCCGTAAGGCTGCTGGCGAAGCATCCGACAAGTACGACGCCATCACGGGGGAGTTCGTGTCTCTGAAACGAGCCCTTCGTGAAGCGCTCGACGGTCTGGCCAGGACGCAACGGGAACGAGATGCGATGGCCGCCGAAGCGAAAGCTTCCCAATCCCAAGCCGAGACTCTGGTAGCCGAAACAGAGCGCTCGCGTGATGCTGCTGTCGCTTCCGCAAACGCAGAACGAGATCAGGCGATCGCCGCGGCCGAGGCGGCCAGCCAACGCCGGGCGGATGCCGGGACGTTACGCAACGAGATCATGAGCGCGCAACGGGAGCTAGCCGATCTCCGTGATGAACTGGCTGGCAAAGATCGACATATACGGGACTTGGAAGGTCGGCACGGACAATCAACCCCGGCCAGCGCAACGGTCGTGGGTGCGTTCTCTGGTTTCGACCCCGAAGCAGGATCGGCCGTCTCCGACGCAGACATGGAGGCGGTGCTGGACACCGCACCACCGGTTCCCGAGGTCGGGAACCAAGAGGCGGAAGACGCAGAACCAGACGACCAGGGCCAGCTCGACGATGACGACGACATCTTCACGGTCGATGACCTACCTGGAGGAGATTGGGAACCGGACGAAGCGGTCTCCGATGCGCCGTTGGGCCCGGTCGGTAGCGAGGATGCCACCACGACAGCCCCCGAACCAGCTGGCGAGGAACCAGGGAACTCGGATACTGCCAGTGATGATCCTGAGGACGAGGAGACACAGTCAGCGCCCGAGACAGCCGCAGCCGACCCAGATGTGCCTGACAACCTTCGGCTGGTGAAAGGAATCGGCCCGAAGTTTGAGTCGATGCTGCATGCCAGGGACATCACGGCGTACGAGCAAATCGCTGCGCTGACCGACGACACCGAATGGGAAACGTATCTCGACACGTTCGCCGGGCGGATCGAACGCGAACAGTGGCGAGAGCAAGCTGTCGTCCTCATCCGGGAACGGGACGCCTGAGTCACATGGGCGTTGGGTGCTGCTCCGTCTGATTGTTGTGGCCGCTGGCTATGGGCTGGCCCGCTTGGCGTTGGCCGCCGACAAACGGGGCTGGATTTACTTTGGTTAGCCGCAATGCGGGCCACGGCGGTCTTCGATCCCAAGATCGAGCAGGTGATCGACGAGGTTGCCAGCGTCCGGTTGGTGTTCGATGAGAGTGTTGTGCCCCGGTCTGCGGAAGACGGCCAACCGGGGCTACCAGTATTCCTCGAAGTGAACGTTGCCAGATGCCCCCCGGCGGTCAGGCATAAAGCCCTGTTCATACAGAGCCTGCACCGCACCTCGTGTTTCCGGGAATTTTGGGGTGGTTCCGTCCCATTCGGGAGGCCCGATCATGGCTGGATTCCCGCAGAGGAAGACCTGGGTTGAGGCCGGGTCGAGGAAAGTCCCGACTGTTGTCGCTAACTCGCCTGTGTCAATCAATTCTTGGATATACCGTTTGGGGATATCGGGTTCACGCGTCGGGAGGGCGAGATAGTGATAGTTCGCAAACCGTGCTTCGAGCCGCCGATGCGTCTCTGCGTAGGCAAGGTCAGTGAGACTTCGAACGGTCACGACTGACACGATTGGGCCGTAATGACCTTTTCTGAGAAGTTCAGTGATCATGGCATTGTGGGGCGCCTCGCCGGTGCCCGTAGCCAAGAAAACGACGATGGCAGCGGGATCTTCCACTGGAGCCAGTGTGTAGCGACCGGTGATCCGAGGGCCCAGATATATGCGATCTCCGACCTCCTTGCGGGCCAGTCGGGGAGTCAGCGCCGGAACGCGATCGTCGGATGGCGGGACAAGGACAACATAGAACTCGAGTTCGTCGGATTCGTGCGGGTCAACCAGGTAGCCGTGGCTATCGAGGATTGGGCTACTGATCGAATAGGAACGGCGGACAAGTTTCTCCTGGCGATCCTTGTCGATCGGGTCGGCTGCCGCGTCGATCCGGGGTTCCCAGTACCCGAGACCAAGAGTCGCATATTGCCCGGCGCGGTGTGCTGCGTCGCCAACATCAGGCTTTACCCGTATCAACCACAGATCCGAATGCGCCTTCTCAAAGTGGGTGATCGCAGCGTTGTAGTGGCGCTCACGAAGTTCTTCGGTGCGGGCTGGTGGCGGCGGAGAAATCGGAGCCGTGATCTCCGGGAACACCGCGGCACGGATGGCGGGCCAGGCGTTCCCAGCCGGTACAAGCAGACCCGCCGGATGGTCGACGTGCTCGTCGACGTCTTGCAGGAAAAACAGGCGTCCGTTGGTCACGTCGACGTTCATGGCGTGGTGAGCGAAGGCGTCATCTGCTACCTCGAGGCCTAGCGAAAGAACCACGTCATCAAATTGGAGGTCGGGGGTGCGGCGATCGCGGAAGATGGCCATCGGGTGCCCGCCGACGTCATCAATTCCGTCGGGTTGGGTGTGCCAGAAAATCGTCGCGTGCCGCCCGGTCTCGAGCGATGTCAGCGTTTCATGGGCCAGCCGGGACAGTCTGCTGGTTGGACCGGTAAGGGCGAGAACTACCTGATCGCCACGTTCCACCGCCCGTTCGGCGAATTCGATTGCCTGCTCGCCGCCGCCAACGATGAGGACGTCCAGTGGACCGTCCGGCAGTGTCAACGCTCCGATATGGATGCGATCGAGAATCGAATCTGGAACCACGAACGAGGGTGCCACGGGAGTGCCAGCTGGAACCTCGGCATAGGCGACTGCTCTCGTTCGGAGCGGTCCGTCATTGGTCTGGACGATCACCGCGTCGCCGTCGGAAGTTATCGAGCTGATCTCGACGAGGAACCGTACTTCGAGTCGATACCGTCCCACCGCGTCGCTGGGAGTGACCGAACTTCCTCGTTCGAGCACGACCACCTTGGCCAGCCCTGCTTCCCGGGCCTCGGCCGCCAGGCTAAGGCCGGCAGGGTTTCCGCCCAGGACGAGTAGGTCAACTTCAGTCATCGCAGCGAGCCTACCTGTCGTCGTTGACGTCGGGAGGATGCTGGAGTCCCAAAGCCGCAGGTAGCCTGCGACTATGCCGTCCACAGCCAGCGAAGTCCTCAACCAACCGCCAGAACTCGGCGAACTCAATCTGTTGAAGGCAGACCCGGTGCTCGGGCACCGCTGGGCCGATGTGAACGGCGACCTTGCTCGGATCGGGGAAATGGCCGGCTCCCGGCAATTCTGGGATTGGGGCTTCCAGGCGAACCGGTTCCAACCCGAGCTCCGAACCTTCGACAAATCCGGATATCGGGTTGACGAGGTTGCCTTCCACCCGGCTTGGCATTCGTTGTTGTCGACGTCGGTGGGTATGGGGATTGCGTCGTTGCCGCACGAGCCAGGAGCTTCAGACGAAGCGCATCTGAACCGAGCCGTGCGGGCCTATCTCGTTGGCCAGGTCGAGCAAGGACATATGTGCCCGGTATCGATGACGTACGCGGTGATGCCGGCGTTGCGCACGCAACCGGACGTCGCCGACCAATGGGAAGCTCTGGTTATGAGCCGGATTTACGATTCAGAGTTCCGGCCGGCGACGGAGAAAAAGGGCGTGCTCATGGGAATGGGGATGACCGAACGCCAGGGTGGATCGGATGTGCGAGCCAATACAACGGTGGCCCAACCGTTGGGCGGGGGAGGGCCGGGTGCTGAATACAGCATCACGGGACATAAGTGGTTTTGCTCGGCTCCCATGAATGACGCCTTTCTGGTCCTGGCCCAGGCCCCGAGTGGACTGTCCTGCTTTCTACTGCCGCGCTGGACTCTCGATGGTCAGAAGAATGGCTTCCGGGTCAACCGCCTCAAAGACAAGCTTGGTAACCGGTCCAATGCCTCTGCTGAGGTCGAGTTCGACGCCTGCTGGTCCCAGCTAATCGGAGACGAAGGAAGGGGAGTGTCCACGATTATTGAAATGGTGAACGCCACCCGTCTTGACTGCGTCATCGGCTCGGCGGCCATCATGCGCCAGGCGGTGACCCAGGCGGTGTGGCATGTCGCCCATCGTCGAGCGTTCGGACAAGATCTCATAGATCAGCCACTGATGCAGAACGTAATCGCAGATCTCGATATCGAAGCTCAGGCAGCTACTGCATTGATGGTCCGCTTGGCGACGTCCTTCGATCGGGCGTCCGTTGACGAACATGAGAGTCTGATTAAGCGCATCCTGACGCCCGTTGCTAAGTATTGGGTAACGAAACGATGTAGTGAGGTTGTCCGAGAGGCGACCGAGTGCCTCGGTGGCGCGGGATACGTCGAGGAGTCGATCCTGCCTCGCCTCTACCGCGAGTCGCCGGTCAACGCGATCTGGGAAGGTTCTGGCAACGTCATGGCCCTCGACGTTCTGCGGGTTCTCAGGAAAGAACCTCGGGCGATGGATGCGCTGCTCGCCGAGATCGAAGCGAGCTCCCCTGATGATCTTGCTGGCCCAGTGGCTGACCTTCGAGCGGAGCTTGGCGGCTCCACTTCGCTCGAACCGATGGCCCGCAGGATCGTCGAACGCCTGGGGATTCTCGCCGCGGCGGCGGCGCTTGGTCGGTCGGCCAACGCCGACATCTGCGAGGCATACGTTCGCACCCGAGTTTTGGGCGACCACGGTTCCATGTACGGGACGCTGCCCTCCGGGGTCGACGCACGAGCTATCGCCAAACGGGCCTCTTCTCTTATCGAATCGGCCAAGACCTAATCGGGATTGGTCCTCATCATGACGGCTACCCGGTACTCAATCACACGCGGGATGCCGGCCAACGCCTTGCCGGCATAGAACGACATGAGAAGATCAGCCTCTGCCCCGGATGAGAACTCGAACACAGTTTCGATTTCATCGACAGAGAACCCCTGGCTGGCCCAGAAGTCAGTGTCTACGCCATGCTCAAGATTCAAAATGGACGAGAAGGCGTCGTCCCCGAAGTTGTCGACGATGATGGTGATACCACCCAACTTCACCACCCGTTCGACCTCGACGAGCCCTCGGCTCACATCGTGGTAGCTCGGGAAGAAGTACGCCCAGGTCGCATACGCGCCGTCGAAGGATCTATCGCCAAACGGCAAGTTCTCGGCGCTGGCCCGCACATAGCTGAGTTGGCGGTCAGCGTTGACCATGCCCGGTGCTGGTTCGGCGCCGACGATCCAGCGCTCGGGGCGTGCGAGAGCGTCGGCCGTAAACCCGTCGCCAGCGCCGACATCGAGTACGAGCCCAATGGGAAGCACGCGATTGAGGTGGGAGATGACCTTGCCTGGCCGGTCCATGGCAGCTCGCTCAATCGCGAACATCGCGCGATTCTCAGCACCGTAAAACGGAATGATTGACACTGCATGAGCCTAATCAAGCCCTAGGTGTGTCTCGAAGCAGGGATGATCCGTCCTGGCGTGGAAACGGCTATCTTGGGAGTGCGCGCTTCGGCTCACGGGTCGGAGCGATCGTTGAGTAGCGAAGTCCGGTTTGAATCCGGCGCTGTCCCGCAACTGTGAAACCGCAAGGTTAAGTCAGGTCGCCTTCTCATCGGTCGGATGGTCGTACCTCCGGAGGAGGGGTTCACCTGTCACGTTTCCGGTCTCCTCCCATAAAGGAGGTACCGAATTGAAACGGGCAATCACACTCATGGTGTTATCAGTCATGGCTCTCGCTGCGTGCGGGAGCGCCGAATCTCCCCCTGCGTCGACGGACTCCGGTGCTGCAGTCAGCGCTACCACCACGGAAACCACGGTTATAGCTTCGTCAACAACTACTGAACCGCTGCCGACTACGACAATAAGCGAGGAGGCGGCTGGCTTTCCGATCACGGTCACTGACTCACTCGGCGCAGTCACGATTGAGGCCCGGCCGTCGAAAATCGTCTCCCTGTCGCCGGCGTCAACCGAGATTCTTTTCGCAGTCGGAGCAGGGGACCAGGTACTTGCCGTCGATTCTCTAAGCAACTTTCCGGCTGATGCCCCGCTCGACCCGGATCTATCCGCTTGGACACCGAACGTTGAGGCAATCATTGGGATGGACCCTGATTTGGTCATCATCAGCGGTGACAGTGGGGATCTGGTCGCCGGACTCAATGCTGCCGGGGTCCCCGTATTAACCCACACTGCTCCCGCCAGCATCGCCGGCGTGTATGACCAGATCGCTCAGATGGGGGTGGCCACTGGCAATGTCGACGGTGCTGCGGCGCTCATTGAGCTCATGCAGGCAGAGATCGAAGTGATCAAGTTCAGTTTGCCGGAGTTCGACGAATCACCCACCTATTATCACGAACTGGACGACACGCTCTACAGCGTGACTTCTTCTACGTTCATCGGTCAGGTATACGGCGAGCTCGGGCTGGTCAACATCGCAGACCCTGCCGACAGTGACGGGTCGTCATACGGATATCCCCAGCTCTCGGCTGAGTACATCATCGACGCCGATCCGGATTTCATCTTCTTGGCCGACACGATCTGCTGTGCCGCCTCCACCGCAACGGTCGGCGAACGACCTGGATGGGAAACGCTCTCAGCGGTACAAGCTGGTCGGGTTGTCGAGCTCAGCGACGACGTTGCTTCTCGCTGGGGGCCACGGATTGTGGATCTTCTTCGCTCCGTTGCAGATGCCATGTCTGCGGCCAAGGTGGCTAACGGCTGATGATCGATGTGCAGCCGTCCCGACTGTTGCCGAGGTGGTGGTTCGTCGCCGCCATGGTGCTGGTTGGGACGGTGCTCGTTGGACTCTCGATAGGTCCGGTTCAGCTGGGTATAGGGCAAATCTGGATAGTGCTTCTGAGCCATCTACCCGGGATGCCGGCCACGACTGCCGTGTCGGCAGCACACCAGGCGATCATATGGGACATTCGGTTTCCTCGCGTCGTGCTGGGGGTACTCGTCGGTGGCACGCTCGCTATGTCGGGGGCGGCATATCAGGGGGTCTTCCGAAATCCGCTCGCTGATCCGTACCTCCTGGGTGTAGCTGCGGGCGCGGGGCTCGGTGCAACCCTGGCCATTGCCATTGGGGGCGCCGGTTCGGCGTTTCTGCCGGTCGCAGCCTTCGTGGGAGCGATCGCTGCAGCGGCGATTACGTATGCGATAGGCGCGGCTAGTTCGCGTACGAGTTCGGTGGCTTCGCTGATCCTGTCTGGTGTGGCAGTTGCGGCGTTTTTGACGGCTGCCCAGACATACGTTCAGCAGCGCAATTCTGAAACGCTCCGAGAGGTTTACTCATGGATCCTTGGTCGCCTGTCGACGGCAGGGTGGTCGGAGGTGCGCTCGGTCCTGCCGTATGTCGCGGTGGCTTCGGTTGTCCTGTTCGCCTTACGGAGAATGCTCGACGTGTTGGCCCTCGGTGACGAAGAAGCCACGGCACTCGGCTTGCCAGTAACCCGTATCCGCCTCATCATTGTGGCTGCAGCCACATTGGGGACAGCTGCGGTCGTGGCTGTGAGCGGGCTGATCGGGTTTGTTGGCATCGTGATCCCGCACCTCCTGCGACTCCTGTTCGGCTCCAGTTACCGACTTCTGATTCCGCTTTCGTTCCTCGGGGGCGGCGCCTTTCTGGTCGCCGCTGACCTCGTCGCTCGCATTGCCATTCCTCCCGCCGAGCTACCAATTGGCGTGATCACGGCGTTCCTGGGCGCGCCATTTTTTGCACTGATTCTCCGGACCCGTCAGGGCGCAGTGCGATGATCAACGTCAGCGGCCTCTCGGCGAGTTACGACGGACACTTTGTGTACGCAGACGTTTCGATGTCCGTAGGCGCGGGGGAGTGGGTTGTCATCATTGGGCCGAATGGTGCCGGCAAGTCCACGCTGTTGCGTTCGATTGCCGGGCTGACCGACATGCCAGGATCGGTCTCGATCGACGGTCGGTCGCTGCACGATATATCCGCACGCGAAAGAGCGCGCAAGATCGCATTCGTGCCACAAGCGCCGATGCTGCCGGCCGGCATGACCGTCACCGACTATGTGCTCCTCGGACGTACTCCCTACCTGTCGCTCCTTGGTTCTGAGACAAGAACCGACCTCGATGTGGCCTCGTTCATGATGAAACTTTTGGAGGTATCCGACCTCGCCGACCGAGACATATCCACACTGTCCGGGGGCGAGAGCCAGCGGGTAGTGCTGGCCCGGGCCCTCTCCCAGGAACCGCAGATTCTGCTCCTCGACGAGCCAACGTCGGCGCTCGACCTCGGCCGCCAACAGGAAACGATGCAGGTGATAGATGACTTGCGCTTGAAGCGCGAGCTCACCGTGATAACCACCATGCACGACCTGACCCTGGCCGGACAGTTCGCCGATCGATTGCTGCTGCTCAATGGCGGTGCGATCCTCGCCGAAGGTACGCCAGACGAGGTTCTCACGAGCGAGACCATCTCACTGCACTACGGCGCCAACGTGCGAGTCATCCGGGACCCGGATGGTGGAGTTATCGTCGTTCCAACCCGCCGTA
>CBDTUI010000040.1:0-20897 GCA_965363765.1 uncultured Acidimicrobiia bacterium | reverse complement strand
TGACTACGGATCAGGAGGTTGGGGGTTCAAGTCCCTCCGGGTGTACGGCTCTTCGGTGCACAGCACAAAAGAGCTTGCAGTGTTGGCTTTGCCAAACTGCCTGAGCGCTTACCGGGCTTCCCGCTCGCGATCATGCGGCAAGAGCGCTCGCAATGGCAAAGGACATGAGTGGTGGTTTTGCCCCTTTGGCGCAGGCCTGGGAACGTCAGGGTTTCCACCTCGGATTAGGGATCGGGGTCGCCACCGGGTTTGCCACCTTGGAAAGGATCGGATACGAGGGTCGTTACGACTACAGCCCAATCGGCACCACTGTGAATCTTGCATCACGGCTGTGCGACCTGGCGGAACCGGGAACGATCCTGGCCAGCCAACGTACTATCGCCGCTTCCGATACCGATGCCACGCTTCTGCCGGAACCACTCACCCTGAAGGGTATCCCGCCGGTTCCCGTCTATATCCTGTGATCTTGTCCACCCGTGCGGCGCGAGAAGGTCAGCTTGCTGACGGGCAAGCTGACCTCCTCGGGACGGTGTCGGATCGTTACTCGTAGGAGATGGCGTCGAGCACGTTGAGTCGACTGGCCGAACGGGCCGGCATGATCGCTGCGATGATCCCGGCTACCCCCGCCAGTACTACGTAGATCGCGAGGGCACCGGTTGGAACGGAGAACACGTTGAACCCGTCTTCGGCAAGCGCCGTAACAATGGCCCAGCCCAAGGCTATGCCGAGCCCGACTCCTGTGACCGCGCCGAACACGGCGATGATCACGGACTCCCACCGCACCATGCGACGAACCTGTCGACGGCTCATGCCAACAGCCCTGAGCAGTCCGACCTCACGTTTCCTCTCGACGACTGACAAAGCCAGCGTGTTGGTGATCCCGAGAACAGCGATCACGACGGCCAACCCGAGCAAGCCCTGAAACAGCGCCAGTAGCTGATCGATCTGGCCTTCTGCTTGGGCAACGACCTCGTCAAGAGTCTGAACATCCAACGTGGCAAACCCCGACGCAGCCCCGTCCAAGGCTGCTTGGGCATCTTCGCGGTCGACTCCATCGGCAATCCGAGCGAACACGATAAGTGCCTCGCCGGGGTCCGTCGCTTTCTCGAGTGTTGCGATCGTCACAATAAATGGCGCGAATGACGTATCTGAGAACGTGCCGGTTATCTCCATCGGGACCTCTCCGGCCGCAAATTCGACCGTGATCACATCGCCGACCTGGTAGCCGTCCTCTTCAAGAGTGTCGCTTCGCACGAACAGCCCATCACCGATCGCTTCCGTCGAAGGGCTAGCTCCCATCGTGTAGACGCTGTCGATCGTCGTTGGATCAACGGCTACGAGTTGTTCGACGTTGTCCGCAATGCGAACTTCGGCCATATAGAGCGCCGAGACCGTTTCGAACTCGCTCAGCCCCGAGGCTTCTCCGATGAATTCGTCACCGACTCCGACGTTTAGGTTGGCGGATCGGACGCTGAAGTCAGCGGGGAAGGCTCCCCGCAGTGTCGTCTCTACCGAGGCTTTTGTAGACGTTGCAAACACGGCGACGAATGCGACCAGAGCCACGCCGATCATGAGGGCAGAGGCGGTAGAAGCGGTTCGTCGGGGCTGCCGGCGGGTGTTGTCCCTGGCAAGCTTTCCCGGAACGCCAAACAGTCTCTCCATCGGCCAGCCGAGTACAAAAGCGACGGGACGGGCGAACAGGGGTGCAAGCACTGAGACCCCGAGGAATATACCCAAGGCGCCACCGCCGACCCATGCCAGGCCGTTGCCAACTTGTTCGCTAAGTCCAATTCCTAGCACCGCGATACTGACCACGGTCAGAGCCAGACCAGACACAGCCCGTCGACGTAACGAGACTGGTGACGATGCCGCGATGCTCTCGCGCATGGCCGCCACCGGTGCGATCCGGGCGGCGCGTCGCGCTGGGATCAGTGACGAAATCACCGTCACCAACAATCCGACGGCCAGGCCGACGATGACGGTTCTCGGCTCCACGGTGAGGGGTCCATCGGGCAAGCCGAATCCTCCCGCGTTCAAGATCACTTTGAGTAGTTCAGCCAAGCCAATTCCGAGCCCGACTCCGATTGCCGATGCCACCGAGGCCACGGCTACTGCTTCGACGAGGACCATTCTTGTCACCTGTCGAGCGGTCGAGCCGATGGCCCGAAGGAGGGCCAGTTCCTTGGTGCGCTGAGCGACGGTGATGCGGAAGGTGTTCTGGATAATGAACGCGGCAACGAAGATTGCCACCGCCGCGAACGCCAGGAGACCCGTCTGGATAAACCCGAGGCCTTCGTTGACGGCATCGAGTTGTTCCTTGGTCTGCTGATCACCCGACACGACTTCTACGCCGCCAGGAAGCACTGGTGCGATCTGCGCCAATAGTGTCTCGTTGTCGACTGATCCGTCGCCGAGAATGTCGATCTGGGTGAACCCATCAAGCTCGAAGATGCGCTGTGCCTCGTTCAGTTCGAAGGCTGCCAGCGTTGCCCCTGCCAGATTGTCCTCTGTCCCGAATCCGGCGATACCGACGACTTCGAACGTCTCGATGCCATTCACGAACGCAATATCGATCTTGTTTCCGACCGAGAAGTCGTTGGCTTTGGCGGTGGCAGCGTCAATGACGACTTCGCCAGCTGCCCGCGGGGGACGCCCCATGCCGTCGGCAATCGTGAGCGCGTTGAGTGCTGGTTCGACGCTCCAGGACATGCCGAGATTCGGGGGTCCCTGGCCTCCGATGGGAGTGCCGTCAGGGTCGATAGGTTGTGCGAACCCACCAACTCCGCCAGCTGCGGTTTGTACGCCGTCGATGGCTCCGATGGCATCGGCAAGCGCCGGCTCCAACGTGGCCGTGGTAGTTCCGAATTCGGGTGGTTTGGGTCGCACCGTGGCATCGACCCCTGCGTAGACGTCGGTGAATAGTGTGTCGAAGCGCGACTCAATTGAATCGGTGAATACAAACGTTCCGGTGACGAATGCGACTCCGAGAGCAATGGAGATGACGGTCATGGTTAGACGGGTCTTGTGTTGAGTGATTGAACGCAAAGCGAGCTTGAGCATGGTCCTATGCCCCCAACGTCTTCATGCGGTCCAGGATTCGGTCCTGGTTTGGGTCGATCATCTCGTCGGTGACCACTCCATCGTCGAGAAACACGATTCGGTCGGCGTAGGACGCCGCGGCCGGATCGTGAGTAACCATCACGATGGTTTGTCCGAATTCTCGAACAGCCTGACGCATGAACGACAGCAGCTCGTTCCCCGAAGTTGAATCGAGGTTCCCGGACGGCTCGTCTGCAAAAATTATCTCGGGTCGTGAAACAAGAGCCCGTGCGGCAGCGACTCGCTGCTGTTGGCCGCCCGACAATTCACCGGGGCGATGTCCAAGCCTTGGCCGTAGGCCTACCGTCTCAATCACCGTGTCGAACCAGGCCTGATCTACCTCCCGGCCGGCGATCGTCAACGGCAAGACGATGTTCTCTTCTGCAGTCAGAGTGGGTATCAGGTTGAACGCTTGAAAAATGAACCCAACCTTGTCCCGGCGAAGCACGGTCAGCTTTCGGTCGGAGAGCGAACCGAGTTCGACGTCGCCGATGTGAACGGTTCCCGAATCGAGCGTGTCGAGTCCTGCGGTCGTATGCAGCAACGTCGACTTGCCCGAACCCGATGGGCCCATGATGGCGGTAAAGCGGCCTCGTTCGAACTCAACGTCGACACGATCGAGGGCAGTGACCCTCGCGTCGGCCATTCCGTAGGTTTTTGAACCTCCGGCCATACGAGCGGCTGCCGAACCGTTATAGGTGGGCAACGTGTTTTCTTTGGTGAGCGTCATGACTCCTCCTGAGCTAGTTGGTAACGCATGGCATTACCGTCTCATTGGGTGACGCCTGAGGTCATCTGTCTGAAGGAGGATTCGGGGGGTCGTCCTTGCGGACGACCATGATGTGGTGCTTGATCATCGGTATGGCGCCGGGAACGGGTCGCAAGGCAGCCTGACGATCATGGAACGGGGCGTCGGATCCCGACGCAAGGCGATGGAAATCAGTTGCCAAAGAACACCGTCTCATCGGGTGACGGCTGAGGTCATCTGGCTGTCGGAGGACCCGAGGGGTCACTCCGGAAGGACGACCGTTAACGGCTAGCTATTTGGGCGGACTAGTCCGGCGTCGTAAGCCGCAACAACAGCTTGGACACGGTCGCGCAGTCCGAGTTTGGTGAGGATTCGAGAAACATGTGTCTTCACGGTTGTTTCGGATACGAACAACGCTTCGCTCACCTCGGCATTCGACATTCCTGCCGCCACGAGTTGGAGCACCTCGACCTCGCGATTGGTGAGATCCTTGATGTTTGTAGCTGCCGGCGAAGGCTCCGGGCGCCTCCCGAATTCCTCGATAACGCGTTTGGTAATGGCCGGGGCCAGCATCGCGTCTCCGGCGTGTACTACTCGTACGGCGTGGATCAGGTCATCGGCAGGGGCGTTCTTGAGAAGAAAGCCAGAGGCACCAGTGCGCAGAGCCCGGTAGACATAGTCGTCAACGTCGAATGTGGTCAGCATGATGACTCGGGCGTCGGCATCGGCTTTCAGTATCTCAGCGGTAGCGGTGAGGCCGTCCATTCCAGGCATCCGGATGTCCATGAGAATGATGTCGGGTTTCTCCAGTCGGACCATTTTGATGGCTTCGGGACCGTCCTCTGCTTCAGCAACCACTTGCAGGTCGGCCTCAGCTTCGAGGATCATTCGCAGCCCCGACCGGATCATGGCTTGATCGTCAACGAGCATGACTCGAATCATGCGGGTACCGGGAGGCGTGCTGATACCTGATAGCCCCCGCCGGACCGTGGTCCGACTGTGAGCACGCCGTCGTGGATCATGACCCGCTCTCGCATTCCGATCAGTCCATGCCCGGTGTCTCGCGATGGCGCGCCAGCCCCGCGGCCGTCGTCTGAGACCGTGATGCTGAGATATCCGTCCTCGTAGATCATTTGAACCGTTGCGATGGCGCCTGGTCCAGCGTACTTCAACGAGTTGGTCAGCGACTCTTGTATTACCCGGTATGCAGTGAGCTCAAGGCCAGGGCCAAGTGGATGGGCTTCGCCAACGATTTCGATTTCCACTGGGAGGCCTGCGTCGGTGATTTGTCCAACGAGCGTTGGGATTTCTGCGAGGGTCGGCTGAGGAGAAAAAGCGTCGTGGGCCGGTCCCGAGCGTAAGAGCGTAACCATCCTTTGCATTTCGTCGAGGGCCGAGCGACCGGCTTCGGAAATTACCGCCAACGCTTCGTCAACGCGCGGATCGAGCTCCGGCGATACTCGTCGAGCTCCTTCTGCCTGGAGGGCCATGACGGTCATCTGATGGGCGACCACGTCATGGAGCTCTCGGGCGATCCGTTCACGCTCCTCGGCCACCGCTCGCAACGCTTCGGTCTCTTTTTCTTGCTCTGCAATCTCGGCCCGTTCCTCTAACTCCAAGACCCGTCGACGCCGCTGATACACCTCGCGGCCGATAATGAGCGGCAGCACGACGACCAAGGCCATGGAGAACACCGCCGCAACTGAAACGACATCCGAAAAAAACACTCCGACGGTCGTCCAGGCAAGCACAGCTCCCACCGCAGTCCAGCCAACTCGGGCGGATTGTTTGGGAGGCAGGTATGAGCCGATGGCGTGGAAGGCGATAATGAGTGCGAAGCCGGCAATGCCAGGTGAATACTCAAGCCATCGGTCGACACCCCAAGCCAGGCCGATCAATACCGTCATGAGCTTTGGTTGTGATCGTCGTATCACCAGTGGAAGCGTCTGGCCGGCGATGAGCAGATAGGCCAGGAAGTCGCGCTCGCGATACAGGCTATCGATTGCGACCGGATCACCAATCGAGATGGTGCTAGTCGCCGCGAGCGCGAACATGGCGAGGGCGATCAAGGAGTCGATGACCCGCGGATCGCGGAGGCGTTCTTTCATACAGCCAGGCTATCGAAGTTCGCCGGCCGGGTCGTCCTTCGTAGGAAGGAGTCTTCTTGTACGACCTTTGGATGATGCCGGCGTTGGGTTTGGCGGTTGTTGCCACGTTCTGTGCCTTGGAAAGCGCCTGGGTCGACCTGATGGAGTAGCGGGGATCCGATGTAAGACTGGTGGAGAAGATCGGTGTCCGGGCTGGGATCCGCTCGCTCGTTAGGCCCACTGAAACTTCGGGATTCGCGGTTTCGACTCGTCCGGCAGACCAAGCCTCACAAGAGAGAACGCCACGAAAACAGCTCCGAGATGCACCGGATAGGTCGCCTCTACCGACAGCGGATATCGGGTGATCACGGCAAGCTCCTCCTCGAACTGACGAAGGGTCCAGCTATTCGACCGTCCGAACCGCGGCGTGTCATTGGGTGTGAGGGTGAGCGAGTATTCCTTCCCGTTGATGCCGTAGATGGCGCCGTGCGATAGGCGACCCACGGCAACGCTCTGCTTCTTTTCATTGCGCACTACCAGTCCAACGCCGCCGCCAACGCCAAAGGACCCAAGCCTCCAACGCTCTCCATCAGGCAGGGAGATCTGCTGACCCGATCCGAGGTAGGTTTTGACCCATCCACCGCGCCCGAAGGCGGCAAGAACAACAGTGTCTTGGGCAAGCTCGTGAGTCGGGAATCTCCACCGTCCGACCCTACGAAGACGAGCACTCCCGATGAACCGATGCGCCAGATCGCCTTGTGTATCGGTTGGTCCTGCTCCTGTCATCGGGCGGACCGATCTTGGGGTGGAATCACAGTCTTGCTCTTTCTTCAGTCGCCCTCGGGGCATCCTCCAGAGAGAGGTGGCCGTCCAGCCTGCCTCAGCTTCGGCTGTCTGCGCCAAAGCGAAACCGGTACCACCAACTGTAACAAACCCCAGATTCGGGTTTCGAACCGATGGACATTGAACCTTCTGCTTGGCGTTCTCGATTGTGGACGCTTCCACGTCGCAGGGAAGGGGCCGTGAGCGGTCTGCGGTGACCGAGATCGATCAGTGGCCGAGGTGCCTAGCCAGCTTCACTGGAATGCGCCCAAAGGTTGATACCACCTTCAATCGCGTGCTTGTCGATCTCCACGAGTTCGGACTCGGTGAACTCGAGGTTGGCGAGGGCGCCGAGGCTGTCGTCGATCTGGGGCCAGGTGCTCGCACCAACCAGCGCCGTGGTCACACGCGGATCTCGTAGCACCCAGGCGAGGGCCATCTGTGCGAGCGTCTGGCCCCGACGCCCGGCGATCGCGTCGAGCACCCGGATGTTGGCGAGGTTTTCTTCGGTCAAAAGGTTCTGGCTGAGCGTGCTGCCCGACTCGGCAGCCCGTGCTGTCTCTGGCACCCCGCCCAGGTACCGCGAGGTGAGCATCCCCTGGGCGAGTGGGGAGAAGACGATGCAGCCAATTCCCTCGTCACCGAGCACGTCGAGGAGGCCATCTTCGATCCATCGGTTGAGCATCGAGTACGAGGGCTGATGGATGATGCACGGCGTGTTCAGCTGCCGCAGAATCGCCGCCGCTTCAGCCGTTTTCTCCGGACTGTACGACGAGATGCCGACATATAGTGCCTTACCCTGCTGCACCGCCGTGGCGAGCGCACCCATGGTTTCCTCGAGGGGCGTGGTCGGGTCGAATCGGTGTGAGTAGAAGATGTCGACATACTCGACATTCATCCGGGCCAGGCTCTGGTCGAGGCTGGCAAGCATGTATTTGCGGCCTCCGCCGCCTTGCCCGTAGGGCCCGGGCCACATGTCGTACCCTGCCTTGGTCGAGATGATCAGCTCGTCCCGGTAGGGCGCAAGGTCGGCGCTCAGGATCCGCCCGAAGTTCTCCTCCGCTGACCCGTACGGCGGGCCGTAGTTGTTGGCGAGATCGAAGTGTGTGACGCCACGGTCAAACGAGTTGAGCACCATCTCCCGCGCGGACTCAAGGGGGGTCTCCGTTCCGAAGTTCTGCCACAGGCCGAGAGCTATTCGGGGGAGGTCGAGGCCGCTCCGCCCGCTTCGTGCGTAAGGCATTCTGTCGTAGCGGTCTGCAGCAGCTCGGTACATGTGGCGCTCCTCTCGGCGGGCGGTGTGGGCGGACGCATGGTAGTTGCGGAAACCGCCCGCGGACTGACCGGGAGCCTGAGACGGTCTCCCGCTGACGCACCCGACTTCCATCTCGTTGACATTGTCGTTCTGTATCGAGGGCGGCTCGCTCAGCTCGCGCCACCGCCAACCGATCGCCGCGTCTGATACCGTCCAATGATGCAAGAACTTCCTGAGCACGTTGCCGTCAACCGCAAATACTGGGACGGTATGGCCGACCAATGGGTTGAAATGGGTGAACGGGCGTGGAGTGACGAGCCTTCTTGGGGGGAGTGGGGAGTTCCGGAGTCAGAGCTCGGGCTCCTCCCCACCGACATGACTGGGATCGATGCGATCGAGCTGGGGTGTGGAACGGCGTACATCTCCGGCTGGATGGCCCGACGAGGCGCCCGGGTCACCGGCATCGACAATTCCGCTGAGCAGTTGCGAACAGCCGCCCGGCTGGCAAGTGAGCATGGGGTCGAGCTCGAGTTAATTCATGGAAACGCCGAGACGGTTCCCTTGCCGGATGCGTCGTTCGACTTCGCAATAAGCGAATACGGAGCCGCCATTTGGGCGGACCCGATGGTATGGATCCCCGAGGCGCATCGCCTGCTTCGCCCGGGCGGTACGTTGGTGTTTTTAGGCAACCACATCCTGATCGCGCTGTGCTCGCCGGTAGACGGATCGTTTCCGATCGGTCGCCGCTTGGAGCGCCCCTACTTTGGAATCAATCGGCTCGATTGGCGCGAGGCGGTGGACGAACCAGGGGGCATCGAGTTCACTCTGCCCTTTTCGCAATGGGTGAAGCTGTTCCGTGCCACCGGGTTCGAGATCGTCGATTTCGACGAGCTCCAGGCCCCGCCGGACGCGTCAGGAATGCGATCGGGCGTTTCTGCCGAGTGGGCGCAGAGCTTCCCGACCGAGCACGTCTGGACTGTGCGGAAGGAATGACTGCACGTTGATTGGTCAGGTGATCACAGATGTCACTCGTGCCAATCGCGGATCGGACGGAAGCGACCACCTCGCCAGCCCCGCGGTTTCTGCGCTCCGCCGCTACGGCGAACGCGTTGCGCTTGCGGAGCTTGCTTATTTGCGATTCCATCGCCGTACTGGATTCCCGGCTCGAATGAACGGCACCCGGGGCGCCTTTGAGGTGGATCGATGGATCGGCCCAGCGTCTATTTACACAGAACGTCTGCCGGATGCCCTGACTCTGGCTGGGTAGTGTTTCGACAATGAATGGATCGAAGGTTGCGGTTGTCGGGGCGGGCGGAGTGGGGGCCACGATCGCCTATTCGGCGCTCATCAACGGGGTCGGTCGGGAACTTGCCCTCTTTGATATCAACGCTGACAAAGTCCATGCTGAAGTCCTCGACCTGAACCACGGCCTCCGGTTCACCCCTACCGCCACCGTCGTTGGAGGCGATGACCTTGACATCTGCGCAGGCGCTGACGTGGTGGTTATCACCGCCGGAGCCAAGCAACGCCCAGGCGAAACCCGCATGGACCTGGCGGGACGCAATACCGACATCTTTCGTGACCTCATCCCGGCGCTCGCCCAACGAGTGCCCGATGCGGTGCTGTTAATAGTCACAAACCCGGTCGACGTGCTGACCTACGTTGCCATGCAGCTGAGCGGATTGCCGGCGTCCCGAGTGATCGGCTCAGGGACTGTTCTCGACACGTCCCGCCTCCATTTTCTTCTGGCCGAGCGATGCGGTGTGGCGGTTTCGAATGTGCACGCCACCATCGCCGGAGAGCACGGCGACTCTGAGTTTGCGCTCTGGAGTAGTGCGTCCATCGGCACTGTGCCGCTGGACCGCTGGGTAACCCCAGACGGAACCGCTCTGACCGATGACGAACTCGACAACATCGCCGAACGCGTCAAGCACTCCGCTTATGACATCATCCGCGGCAAAGGGGCCACGACCTATGCGATTGGCCTGGCAGTCACGAACATCGTCGGAGCAATCCTGAACGATGAGCACCGGATCATGCCAGTGAGCACACTCCAGAACGGTGCGCACGGTATTGCCGACGTTTACTTGTCGATGCCGGTCATTGTCGGAAGCGGCGGCGTTGTCCGCAGTGTCGAGCTGCCGCTGACCGCAGACGAGCAAGGTCGACTGACCGCCAGTGCTGACACGATTCGTGCCACGATTCGCTCGGTGGGTTTCTAACTCGTTCAGGACTCGTCCCCACGGATTGAGATTATGGACGTCGGCCCCCTTGGACGGATCGTTGAACGGGAGTAGCTTTCTGTAGCCGGAGGTTCTTTTGTTCGTGATGCATAAGTGGAGTTCGGCGTTCGCCGCGTCGATTCCGTCACCCCAAAACAACGTCATCGAGCTGGGTCCGCTCAAGATTCACTACTACGGGGTAATCATCGGCATCGGTGTTGTCCTGGCGGTCATGGTGATGACCCGCCGATACGAGCGCTACGGCGGGGATAAGGATCTCGCCGAACGGGTGTTGATGTGGGCCATCGGGCTGGGTTTCCTCGGGGCACGCCTCGCCTACGTACTGCCTCGTTTTGCGACGGTCACTGCCGACGGGTTATGGCACGTGTTCGCCATCTGGGAGGGTGGTCTGGCGCTTTATGGTGGCCTGACGACCGGCTTTCTGGTTGCCGTCCTCATGTTCCGCCACTACGAGGGAGACACACCGGCCATCCTCGACGCCGCCGCGATCGGGATACCCCTTGCGCAAGGGATCGGCCGCTGGGGTAACTACTTCAATCAGGAACTGTTCGGGACCCCCTCCGACTTGCCATGGGCTGTAGAAATCGCCGAACGGTTCCGGCCGTCCGAATACGCCGACTCGGCCACTTTCCATCCGGCGTTTCTGTATGAGAGTTTGTGGAATCTGGCCGTCGTTATCCCGATTGTTCTGTGGATAGAACGCCGATTCGATTTGCGGAAGGGCAATCTGTTCTGGATCTACGTGATGCTGTACGGCTTTGCCAGGTTCATGCTCGAGTTCATCAGAACCGACCGGGCAACCGTCGTGCTCGGCTTCCGGGCTAACCAGCTTGTCGCAGCGCTGCTGATGGCTACAGCCTTGTCGGTGTTCGTGATGCGCCAGAGATCGGCTGTACCGTCGGGCGAACAACAGCTGTAGTACCCAAGAAGGCCAGCCGTCACTCACGGACTACGACGAAGGATTCGTTTTCGAACCATAAGCCGTCGTGCTGTTCGAGCACCCGCTCCGTTGCCTCGATGTATGTAGCGCCGGATCGCATGACCTCCCCGGTGCGGCCGTCATCGATCTGGGCGACGTAGACGGCCGCATTCCAAGCGGCAATCAACATTGATGTTCCGATGCTGCTCTCGGAATGTTCGGGCAGGTCGTGAAGACCGTACGTGAACAGTGCCGCCGCATCGTCGGCCGCTTCAATTCGCAACGGTATCGCCGAGGCGGCGAGCCGGTCGATGATTGCCTGGCGACCGCTGGCAAAGGGTTCTTCGTCTGGCCAGATCGACCGGATGATGTCCATGCCTGGATCCCGTCCGGTTGCCTGCACGACCACCATCCTGCCTCCGGGCTTCAGCGCCTCGGCGAGCGGTTCGAGCACTTTCTCCACCTTGAAATCAGCTGAGGCGCGACTTCGATACGGTTGGGCGGCGATGACCAAGTCGTAATCGCCCTCCAATGGGCCGCTCTTCGGGATGAGATGGTCGAGGGCGAACGCATGATCCTGGCGATAGAGCACCAGCACCGTCGGTTCGACGTAAAGCGGGTTCCCGGTGGTGGGTGATAGTTGCGTTTGCCATCCATCGGCAACCAGACCGCCGAGGTCTCGGAGCTGACGGCCGAACTGGTGGGCGGTGGTTCCCTCCAAGGGGATGTCGAGCCACTTCACCTCGCGGTCCGAGCGCGGTCGCAACCAGGGAGCCTCCGAGTAGTACATGTTCGTGACGATCACGACTGTCTCGGGATGCTCGGCGAATCGCGTGTGCAGCTTCATCAAGCTGAGCCGGGTGTCCTCCATGCTGATCTCCTTGCCAACGACGACAAAGGGAATAGTCGGATACCGGTGATGCATCTCCTCCAACACATGGTGCAGAACGGTCGCATCCCCCATTCCTGCGTCGAATAGCCGCAGCGCGGGCGGAGACGGCGACAGCAGATCGAGTTCCCGCCCGACCCGTTGGGCAATCCGGTCCTTCTCGTTCGTCGTTGTGACGAACAGCAGGTACTTCTCGCGATTGTCGTAGAACCGGAACGGATGGTCGGGTGACGTCATGGACCCATTCTGGCCGATCCGCCGGGGCCGGGTTCGACGTGGGAAACCCTGGCTGTTCAGGACGACGTTTGGAACCGTGCCGAAACGGGTAAGGCAGAGTTGATCCAATGACGGGTCACGATTGAGAGGACTGATATGCCAGACGGAACGACATTCAAACTGACCAAGCTCATCGGCGAGTCGACGTCGTCGATCGAAGACGCTGCCGCGGTCGCGCTAGCGACCTCGGGGAGCAAGGTACGTGGGCAGACTTGGGCGCACCTCACCGACATTCGCGCCAACCTCGGCGAGGACGGTTCAGTTGACCGTTGGCAGGTAACTGTTGAGGTCGCATTCAAAGTTGAGCAGTAGACCCGCCGGGTCATCAACCCAGTGGGAGGGTTAGGCGGGAACGGCAGGCAAACTTGGCGTGAATGTGCACCGTCCCGGCTCGGCGTCGTAGAGCAGGTCGCCGTCCATCAAGACAGCGAGCTCGAGCAATGTCGGGCGAGGGACTACGCGAACTGCGTTATCGGCCTTGGTTCGGGGACGCCGTCGACGGAAAGATCGACCTTCTCGTTATAGAAACAGACCAACCCGGCAATCTTGGCGGACTCGGCAACCGGGAACGAGTACCCCCAGGCGACATTCTCCTGCTCGCCGTACGACCAGTAATTGGCGTTGCCTTTGTATGGGCAGGCAGTGGTGAGTTGGGTGGGCGTGAGCACATCCATGCGCACATCGGCTTTGGGTAGGTAGTAGCGGGTTGGCAGACCGGTTTCGAGTAGCAGGGTCGGGTGCGTGCTGTCGGCCAGGGTCACCCCGTCGATTTCCACCTTGACGTGCTTGCTTGACTGGAGCGTATCGATCCGGTGATAGGGGCTGCGGGCGTGGACAAAGACTTCCTCGTCCTCCTCAAACCAATGGTCCATCGCTCCCCAATCAAACCGGGTGGCGTCTCGGATCTCGTCGACCGAGCCGTCGGGATATCGCACCGCCGCGTCAGGCGCCAGACGATCTCCAACTCGAACGTTGAAGGCCGATCCCGTGCCCAACACCTCGTGAGGTTCTGTGTCGGCCGTTGATTCGAGGGCGTCGTTGACGACGTCCGTGTTTGGGAAGTAGTAAGTGGGGTAGTGGGGCCATTCCCACACGAGCAGCGGATGAGAATCGGCGACGTAGGCACCGTTGAACATCACCCGGACTCGTTTAGGGCTCTGCTCCACCCGAACATCAGACATACAAACTCCTCGGCGCTTCCGCGTGTGTCAACGCTAGAGCGACGCGGAAGATTCCGACTAGGTGACTGCGGATTGCAACTGGAACCGGGGTTGTTGCCACTCAGCACCAGCGAAGACCTCGACGAGATGCTGCACAGCGTCCCAAATGTCGACATGGCGGATGTAGAGCGCGGCCACCCCGAATCGAGCAATGTCAGGATTACGGAAATCGCCGATCACCTGGCGGGCGATCATGGCTTGAACCACTGCGTAAGCAGCCGGATGACGAAAGCTGACGTGGCTTCCACGACGACCGGGCTCTGGCGGGGTCACGACCTCAAGATCAGGCAGGCGGTCGCCGAGTAGGTCGATAAACAAACCCGTCAGCGAACTCGACTTGGCCTGGAGGTCTGTGAAGTCGACATCGTCAAAAACGTCGAGTGCGGCGTCGAGTGCGGCCAATGACAACACGTGCTGGGTCCCGACTCGAGCCCGGTCGATGCCGGCGTGCGGTTCGAAGTCGAGTGACATGTCGAACGGTCGGGCGTGACCCCACCACCCGGTGATCGGGTTTTCGAAAGCGGATTGATGGGCGGGAGCCACGTAGACATACGCAGAGGCGCCCGGTCCACCGTTCAAATACTTGTATCCACACCCGACTGCGTAATCAACGCCGTATTGGGCGAGCGAGACCGCGAACGCACCCGCCGAGTGGGCGAGATCCCAGATCATCCGGGCACCCGCCGCATGCGCCTGGTTTGTGATCGTTGCCATGTCATGGCGTTCACCGGACCGGTAGTTGACCTCGGTCATCGCCACAAAGGCCACATCATCCGTGATGGCGTCGGTTCGTGGATCCCACATTTCGACCTTCATACCGTGCTGTTTGGCGACTGCGTCGAGGATGTATAGGTCAGTAGGGAAATTCCCTTCGTCGCTGAGGATCACCTTTCGTTCGGAGGACTTGGCGGCTGCCGATGCCACTTTGAAAAGATTGATCGAAGTTGTATCACAGGCGATTACCGATCCCGGTTCTGCCCCGATGAGGCGTCCGATCCGGTCTCCGACCCGCCTCGGCAGATCGGCCCAGCCTGCCTGATTCCAGGATCGGATGAGCCCCTTGCCCCATTCGGTGCGAATGACCGCTTGTAGTCGTTCCGGCACGTGACGGGGCAACGCACCGAGCGAGTTGCCATCCAGATAGATCACATGTTCTGACAGATCGAAATGGTCTCTCAGAGTGGCGAGGGGGTCGGCTGCGTCGAGTTCGAGGGCGTCGTTTCGGCTGATCATGACCTAAATGTAGGCGGTGTGAACGCGGCTAGTCGCAGTGGCGGGTGTTATTCGCAGGCGACGATCAGACGGCGTTGACCTGCAGTTGAGGTCGGGTTAAGAAACTGGGCACCATTATCCTCGATTCAAGCGCTGACAGAAGGCTATTTATCTGGGTTAAACGTTTACTCCCGATACCGGGCCATCGGGTATCAGAGTTGCTTGGTGACATGGTTGACCTGAGGTCGCCCATATCGTCAGGTGATCGTCAGCGCGTTATTGGGTCGATGTTCCATGAAGGCGAACGGGCCCGTTACTTTGCGTGGCGATTTGGAACTCTGATGGCGCTCTCGGTCTGCCTGGCGACCCTTGGGCTGATTGCTGACTCGGCGGCGGTGATCATTGGCGCAATGGTGGTCGCGCCGTTGATGGGTCCAGTTCTAGGCGTGGCGGCGTCTTTGGTTATGGGTTGGCCCAAGCGGGGAGCCCGACAAGCAGTGATCGTGCTGCTCGGGGCGGTAGGGGCGGTGGCGCTAGCTGCCTTGATCGCGGCTCTGCTGCCAGGAGAACTTGACGGTCCTCCCCGAGAGCTCCTGGCCCGGACGGAGCCGAACCTGCTTGATCTGGGAGTGGCGATGGCCGCCGGAGCGGTCGGCGCCTACACGCTCGTCCGGCGTGAGGCAGCCGAAGCGATGGCCGGCGCGGCCATCGCCGTTGCTCTGGTTCCTCCCCTTGCCACGATAGGTATTGCGCTGGCATCAAGTCGGCCGGACATGGCGTTCGGCGCCTTCCTACTTGTTACCGCCAACGTGGTCGGCGTAGTTTTCAGCGGTGCTTTGACCTTTCTATTCGGTGGGTTCGTGCCGGGCGTGACCCTCAAGCTCGGGGTCGGCCATGTCCTGCGAGGCCTGCGGTGGGTGGTCGTAGCTGCGCTGCTCATGATCTTCCCCTTGCAATGGGATGGACCCGGAATCTTGTCACCACCGCCGGAAGGTGGCGATGTCGATGCACTCGTCGAAGAATGGGCAGCCATGGCCCCGCTTCCCGTCGACGTGATCAACGTAGTGGTTGAAGTCACCGACGGCGCCGCCAACGTGGACATTGTTGTCGCTAGTTCCAGCGAACTTCCCAGCCTCGAACTGCTGGCAGACGATTTGTCTACCGAGCTTGATCGAGATGTTCGCGTACAACTTCAGAGGGTCTTGTCGGCAACCAGCGAAGCGACCGGAGAAGGCGGATAGTCGCTTCGGCGCGTTTCAATCTTCGAATTGATCCGCGAACCGCTCCTGTTCCGTATTGATCAATACAGAACAGTTGATGGCGCAACCATCGACATTCCGTGATACTCCGCGTACAGCTTTCCCCGCCAGGGGAACCATCAACCGGCCCCGAGAAAACTCGGGGCCGGTTCTGTATTAATAGGTGAATTAGTACTTGGCTAGTGCCTCGGCCGCGGCAACGATGCCAGCAGTGTTGGGAAGCACCATGTTCTCAAGTACCTCGGCGTAAGGGAAGGTTGGGACCTCGGGCGCGGTATACCGCCGGACAGGTGCGTCGAGATGTTCGAAGGCCTTATCTGCGATTTGAGCGGCCAGTTCAGCACCGTATCCCATGAATCCCGTGTCTTCGTGCACGATGAGCGCCCGCCCGGTCTTGGCGACCGACGCCTCAAGGGTCGGCCAGTCCAGCGGCCGGAGACTCCGCAGATCGATAACTTCTACCGAGACTCCCTTTTCAAGCAATTGCTCGGCGGCTTCAATTGCAAAATACGCCATCGCCCCATACGTCACGATGGTGACGTCTGTTCCGGTGGTCCGTAGCGCTGCCTTCCCGATTGGAACAAAGTGATCTCCATCGGGGTATGGGCCTTTGGCGAGGCGATATAGGCGCTTCGGCTCCAGAAACAGCACCGGGTCGGGGTCGGCCACGGCCGACATGAGAAGCCCCTTGACATCAGCCGGCGTCGAAGGCACGACAACTTTCAGTCCGGGTACGTGGGCGTAGAAGGCTTCTATCGACTGGCTGTGATAGAGCGCCCCATGGATGCCTCCACCAAATGGAGTGCGGATAACCATCGGCAGGGCCCATTCGCCGTTCGATCGGTAGTGAACCTTCGACACTTCGGACACGATCTGATCGAATGCAGGGTGGATGTAGTCAGCGAACTGGATCTCCGGGATCGGCCGTTTCCCTGCGGCGGCCATGCCAACTGCCACCCCGATGATTACCGATTCTGCCAGGGGGCTGTTGAAGCACCTTTCGGCCCCGAACTTCTCGGTGATTCCGACGGTTGCCTTGAACACGCCACCTTTGAGATTGGCAACGTCCTCACCAAAAACGAGTGTGTCGTCGTGGATTGCCATCACGTCGTGCAAGGCCCGATTGACTGCCGTGATCAAGTTGACAGTCTCACCCGTCACCTGTGGTTCGATCTCGGTCTGGGCGGTATCGGGTTCGATCACCTTGGCGTATACATGGCTGTACGGGTCGGTGGGGTCGGGCGAAGCCTCGGCTTCGATCACCGCTGCGGCGATCGTCGCTTGGATCTCGGCTTCGATCTCAGCTTCAAGAACCTCGGGTAGCAGGCGATTCTCGATCAGGTATTGCTTGAGGGTTTCGAGCGGATCTTTGCGACGCCACATCTCGACTTCCTGCCGACTCCGATAAAGGCGGTCATCGTCATCGGACGTGTGCGCGAAATACCGGTAGGTGTGCGCCTCAATGAGCGTGGTACCCGCACCCGATCGAGCCCTCGCAGCAGCTTCCTGGACGACCCGGAGAACCTCGAGCGGGTCGTTGCCATTCACGTGGACACCGGTGATACCGTATCCAGCGGCCCGCCCGGCGATGCTGCCACCGACCTCCTCTTTGGACGGCACCGAGATGGCGTACTCATTATTTTCAATGATGACGATCATGGGGAGGTTCTGAACGCCGGCGTAGTTCATGGCTTCAGCCCAGTCGCCTTCAGACGTTGAGCCTTCGCCTCCGTACACCACCACGATGCCGGGTCGCTCGTCGAGCTTGAGGGCATGGGCGATTCCAGCGGCATGGGGATACTGGGTTGCGATCGTCGAGGATTGCGTAAAGACGCGCTTGCTGACGTCGGACCAATGGTTAGGGAGTTGGCGGCCCGCCGAGGTGATATCGGCTTGTTTTGAGAAGACCGCCAGGAACATGTCCAATGGGGTAAACCCCCAAGCAATGGCAACCCCCATGTCGCGGTAGTAGGGGAGTAGCCAGTCGATTTCTTTGTCGAGGGCGTAGGCGGAGGCGACTTGAATCGCTTCGTGCCCAGCCGCCGAAACGACGAAGGGAGCGCGCCCCTGTCGGTTGAGCGCGAACATGCGCTCATCAATTCGCCTGGTCATCACAATGTCGCGGTACATGTCCAGGATCTGGCCGTCGGTCAGCCCGAGATCCAGGTGGTGGTCCGTCATTGTTGGGTAGCGCAGCGCAGCTTCCAGGGTCATCGTTGAACCCTGCCGCGACGCGTTGGGCTGTCGTGGTTGAACCGCCCGGAAATATCGCCCATGGTTAAGGCTCCTTCCCTGTCGTCGTGGCGTCCAGACTAGGCGTCCGTACGAGGCGTCGGCGTCGTCTGGAGAATCGTTTCAGCACTTGGTGACGCAACCGGATAGCATCACGGTGTGGTCAAGTCTGCATATTTGCGGGTCTACGAACCCGAAGACAAGGTGACGGTTGCCGTTGATCGGCTGCCGGTCGCCGGGTTCATCTCCGAGGACGTCACGTGGAGCGAATACGGCCTCGTCGACGAACCACTCCGTGAAGACGTGCTCGAGGCCGTATGGAACGGAAGCCGCTATCTCTGCCCTCGGCGGCCTAAGTTGCGTTTGCTCGAAGGGGTCCTGGCATTCCATAACGCCTTCATCGGAGGCGAAGTGCTCGTGCCTGAAACCATTGCCGCCACGGCCGCGGCTGAACTCCAGCAATTACGTGATCGAGAACCCGAACAGCGGTCGCACATCCTTACTTCTCCCTGGCATGTCCCTCTGCGTTGGTTTGTGGCGTTCGCTCCGGACGACCGCGAGGTCGTGCAGACCGACGACCACGTTTCGATTCGCTATCGCACTGACCGAAGAAGCGCCTCCGAACGATTAACAAAGGCCCTCAAGATCCTCGAAGGGGTCGGGATGGACGGCGGCGTTATTGAAAACGTGCGCGACTACTCAGACTGGATCGACAAGTTCAGCGCCGATGCCCTGGTCGAGCTTGATTACGGTTCGGTCGCCGAGCTCTTTGACGGTGCTCAACTCGTGTTCGATGAGAGCGCCGCGGAAGTGTGGGGGTCGATCGTTGCGCTCGGAGACAAGGATTGGGAGCAGTCCGCCCGCATGTATAGCGAGGTTTCTGGCCGGTGGAGCCATGCGGCTTCAGTGACGCAACTCAACTGAGTCGACTCGTTTGGTCCAAATCGAATAAGCTCGTCTCCGGATTGCTATCTCTCAAGGAGGACTAAGAATGTTGCTCAATCTAGTTTCGATGTTGATATGGGGCGTCATCGCCGGGTTTGTAGCGAGGGCGATTCTTCCGGGTGACGACAAGATGAGCCTGTGGCAGACCGCCTTGCTCGGAATCGTTGGTTCCTTTGTCGGTGGAACACTCGGAGTTCTGTTCACCGGTCGGAGCTTTTCGAACTTTGAGACATCGGGCGTCATCGGTTCGATCGTCGGTGCAGTTATCGCGTTGATTGCTTTGCGGATGTATCGCAAGAACAACGCCTGAAGCAGTCGGCGCTAGGTTGATCTGATGCGGGCCTGGTTACTTCATGACACCAATGGACCCGATTCGTATCGCCTTGAATCGGTAGACACACCTGAACCCGGACCCGACGAAGTCCGGGTTCAGCTGCGTGCGTCTGCTCTCAATCACCTTGACCTTTGGGTGTCGCGTGGCATGCCCGCCCCGCACCACTTCCCCCACATCGCCGGTGGGGATGGAGCCGGGGTGGTGTCAGCGATTGGCTCGAACGTCGACTCGGTCACCGTCGGAGCTGAAGTCGTTCTGAATCCCTCGATCTCGTGTGGGAAGTGTGACGCTTGTCTCGCCGGAGAGTCACCGTTTTGTCGGTCGTACGGGATCCTTGGCGAACACTTCCCTGGGACACTCGCCGAGGAGGTTGTGCTCCCGGCCCGCAATGTGGTTCCCAAACCCGCCAGCCTGTCTTGGGAGGAGGCGGCCGCCTACCCGCTGGCGACCGGCACTGCTTATCGGATGCTGCGTAGGGCCAGGCTATCGGCTGGCGACGTGTTGCTGATTGTCGGGATCGGTGGCGGAGTTGCCTCCATGGGACTTCAGCTGGGCCTGGCCATGGGGGCGACGGTCTATGTGACCTCGCGTGATCAAGCCAAGATCGACCAGGCCGTGGAGTGGGGCGCCGCCGGGGGCTTTGATTCAGCTGGCGAGTTCTCCAAGGAACTCAAAGCGACGGCTGGGCGAGCGGCTGACGTGGTGATGGAGTCGGTCGGTCCGGCGACTTTCAACCAGTCAATGCGCTCGATGCAGTCCGGCGGCCGGATGGCGATATGCGGAGCTACGTCAGGTCCGAAGGTCGAGATCACCGTGCCTGCTCTCTTCTTTAAGCAGATCGAGATCATCGGGTCGACGATGTTCAACCATGCCGAGTTTCTGGCGGCGACTGGTCTGGTCGGCTCGGGCAAGGTCCCGGTCGTCGTTGATTCGGTGACTGCGTTCGAGGACCTGCCAGCCGCTCTGGGGAGGCTTGATGCCGGAAGCCAGCTCGGGAAGGTCGTCATCGGCCGTTAGTGGGGTGGTCCTGGTCGCGGGTCGATTCGCGCGTCGTATACTGGTGGCCGCCATCAAGCTCGTCTTGACGGTATAACCGGAGGGGCTAACCTTCCGGCTCCAGAGTTGAGGCTGGTTCGCCGGTCTCAACCAAAACGGGAGCGTGGTGAAGTCTGGAGTTCACGCCGGCCTGTCAAGCCGGAGGTCGCGGGTTCAAATCCCGTCGTTCCCGCCATTCGAGGCCCGGTTTCGGGCCTCGTCTGAATCGAGGCCGCCGGTCTCGAGATGGTCAGGTAGCTCAGTTGGTAGAGCGGCGGTCTGAAAAACCGTAGGTCGGCGGTTCAATTCCGCCCCTGACCAC